>CAZEYA010000006.1:0-44936 GCA_964516515.1 uncultured Kineosporiaceae bacterium
CCTCAACCCCTCAACCCAACCCCCGCCATTTGTCCACAAAGGTTGGCCGGTGAGTACCGCCAGGGGGCACTTTGTCGACAAAAGGCGGGGTGCAAGGCCGCTTCGGCATAGGAGCGGGTGGGTCACAGGGTCAGCAGCATGCGGGTGTTGCCGAGGGTGTTGGGTTTGACGCGGGCGAGGTCCAGGAATTCGGCGACGCCGTCGTCGTGAGAGCGCATCATGAGCTCATAGACATCAGGGGAGACGGCGTGACCCTCGATGGGCTCGAAGCCGAGCCGGGCGAAGAACTCCGTCTCGAACGTCAGGCAGAACAACCGGGACAGCCCTAAGGCCCGAGCCCGCTCGAGCAGAGTGGCGACGAGGCGTCGCCCCACCCCGCAGCCCTGCACGGCCGGATCGACGACGACGGTCCGGGTCTCGCCGAGGTCGGCCCACATGACGTGCAGCGCGCCGGCCCCCACGACCAGATCGCCGTCGATGGCGACCACAAACTCCTGCACATCCTCGTACAACGTCACCAGGTCCTTGGCAAGCAACCGGCGGTCGGCGACGTGCGCGCCGACCAGTTCCGCGATACGAGGCACGTCGCGGGGCAGCGCCGGTCGGAGCGTGATGCCGGTCAAGCCAGGTCACGCGGAAGACACGGCGCGGGCACGCTGCGACGGTATCGGATGCTGCCGGACAGCAGAACGCCGGTGGACCACCCTTGGTACGGGTGGTCCACCGGCGCCCCGTAGATCCGGCGGGGCCGGCTACTTCTCCAACGACGGTGGTTCCGCGCTGGGCACCTCGCCCGTGACGGCTGATTCCGCAGTCAGTGCTGTCGCCTCTTCGAGGACGGCATCCTCCGGCTTGAGCTTGTCGGTGCCGAGGAAGGTGAACTGTGCGTCGGGACCTTCCCCGATGACGTCGACCAGCACGATCTGGCCGGGCTTCAGTTCCGAGAACAGGATCTTCTCGGACAGAGCATCCTCGATGTCGCGCTGGATCGTGCGACGTAGCGGTCGAGCGCCCAGCACGGGGTCGTAGCCCTTCGTCGCCAACAGTGACTTGGCAGCCGGAGTCATCTCCAGCCCCATGTCCTTGTCCTTGAGCCGGTCATCGACCTTGGCGATCATCAGGTCGACGATCTGGACGATCTCCGCCTGGAGCAACTGCGGGAACACGATCATGTCGTCGACGCGGTTGAGGAACTCGGGCCGGAAGTGCTGCTTGAGCTCGTCCATGACCTTGGCCTTCATCCGGTCGTAACCGGTGCGGGTGTCGGCACCGGCCGAGAAGCCCATGCCGCCCTTGGAGATGTCCCGGGTGCCGAGGTTGGTGGTCATGATGATCACGGTGTTCTTGAAGTCGATGACGCGGCCCTGACTGTCGGTCAGTCGACCGTCCTCCAGAATCTGCAGCAACGAGTTGAAGATATCCGGGTGCGCCTTCTCGACCTCGTCGAAGAGCACGACCGAGAACGGCCGGCGGCGCACCTTCTCCGTCAGCTGACCGCCCTCTTCGTACCCGACATAGCCGGGCGGGGAACCGAACAGCCGTGAGACGGTGTGCTTCTCGGAGTACTCGCTCATGTCGAGCTGGATGAGGGAGTCCTCGTCACCGAAGAGAAACTCCGCAAGTGCCTTGGCCAGCTCCGTCTTCCCGACACCGGTGGGGCCGGCGAAGATGAACGAGCCGCCGGGACGCTTCGGGTCCTTCAGGCCGGCACGGGTCCGCCGGATCGCCTGCGACATGGCCCTGATGGCCTCGTTCTGCCCGATGACTCGCTTGTGCAGCTCGTCCTCCATGTGCAGCAGCCGCTGGCTCTCCTCCTCGGTGAGCCGCACCACGGGAATGCCCGTCGCGACCGCCAGCACCTCGGCGATCAGGTCCTCGTCCACCTCGGCGACGATGTCCATGTCGCCGGACTTCCACTGCTTCTCGCGCTCCGCCTTCTGCGCCAGCAGCTTCTTCTCGTTGTCGCGCAGCGACGCCGCCTTCTCGAAGTCCTGCGCGTCGATCGCCGACTCCTTCTCGCGACGGACGCCTGCGATCTTCTCGTCGAACTCCCGCAGGTCCGGCGGCGCGGTCATCCGGCGGATGCGCAACCGGGCGCCCGCCTCGTCGATCAGGTCGATGGCCTTGTCGGGCAGGAACCTGTCGTTGACGTAGCGGTCGGCCAGTGTGGCCGCCGCGACCAGCGCGGCATCGGTGATCGAGACCCGGTGGTGGGCCTCGTAACGGTCCCGCAGGCCCTTGAGGATCTCGATGGTGTGCGCTAGCGACGGTTCCGCAACCTGGATGGGCTGGAAGCGCCGCTCGAGCGCGGGGTCCTTCTCGACATACTTGCGGTACTCGTCGAGCGTGGTGGCGCCGATGGTCTGCAACTCGCCCCGGGCGAGCATGGGCTTGAGGATGCTGGCGGCGTCGATCGCGCCCTCGGCGGCGCCCGCGCCGACGAGAGTGTGGATCTCGTCGATGAACAGGATGATGTCGCCGCGGGTGCGGATCTCCTTGAGGACCTTCTTCAGGCGCTCCTCGAAGTCACCGCGGTAGCGTGAACCGGCCACCAGCGCGCCGAGATCGAGGGTGTAGAGCTGCTTGTCCTTGAGCGTTTCGGGGATCTCGCCGCGCACGATCGCCTGTGCCAGGCCCTCGACGACCGCGGTCTTGCCGACACCCGGCTCACCGATCAGGCACGGGTTGTTCTTGGTGCGGCGGCTCAGCACCTGCATCACCCGCTCGATCTCCTTCTCGCGCCCGATGACCGGGTCGAGCTTGGACTCGCGTGCGGCCTGCGTGAGGTTGCGGCCGAACTGGTCCAGGACGAGCGAACCCGACGGCGTGGCGGCCTCACTCGGGGCGCCGGCGGTCGCCGGCTCCTTGCCCTGGTAACCGGACAGCAGCTGGATCACCTGCTGGCGCACCCGGTTGAGGTCGGCGCCGAGCTTGACCAGCACCTGCGCCGCGACGCCCTCGCCCTCCCGGATGAGGCCGAGCAAAATGTGCTCGGTCCCGATGTAGTTGTGTCCCAGCTGCAAGGCCTCGCGCAGCGACAGCTCGAGCACCTTCTTGGCCCTCGGCGTGAACGGGATATGCCCCGACGGAGCCTGCTGACCGCGGCCGATGATTTCCTGTACCTGCTCGCGCACGGCGTCCAGCGAGATCCCGAGGGACTCCATCGCCTTGGCGGCGACGCCCTCGCCCTCGTGGATGAGGCCGAGCAGGATGTGCTCGGTCCCGATGTAGTTGTGGTTGAGCATCCGAGCCTCTTCTTGGGCCAGGACGATGACCCGGCGAGCCCGGTCTGTGAACCTCTCGAACATGTGCGCTCCCTCGCGGGCCAATGGTGCATCGGCGGAACTGCGTCGTGGGCGGATCAGTTGCTCACGTCAGTGTGTCTTACGGGTCGGACACAGACGACCGGCATCGGCAACCCGGCGTCGGTACCTGAGCGGTTGAGTACGTGGTCGGCGGTATCGGCGGTGCGCCCTGGTGCAGTTGTCGGACCTATAGACCTACCTGTCCCAACTGCTCTGTACCCACCGACCGTTCCGGGTCGCCGCCTCGTTCCGCCCTGGGCGTAAGCCGATCACCAACGCTGTAGTCCTCCTCGAGGGGAGTACGTCCTCGTGTCGCGCCGGTCAGCACGATCACACTCGTGATCCCGGCTCGGCGCCCGCCCTTGCGGGTGACGGAGACCTCGACCGCATCGATGTGCCTACGGGCACGCCTGTACGGGAGAGGTCCATGCTGGATCCCAT
The DNA here is from genome assembly GCA_964516515.1 of uncultured Kineosporiaceae bacterium. GTDB lineage: Bacteria > Actinomycetota > Actinomycetes > Actinomycetales > JBBAYJ01 > JANNOG01. Next base: position 3,747 of record CAZEYA010000006.1, read on the forward strand.
CGGCAGCCCCTGGCTGTGGGCGGCGACCATCGCCGCCGTCATCGTCCTGCTCGCCATCGACTTCGTGATCACGCGAAAGCCCATGAGGTGTCGGTGCGGGAGGCCGCCGCCTGGTCGGCCTTCTACATCGCCCTCCCGCCGGCGTTCGGGATGTTCATCCTCGTGAACTACGGCGGCCAGCGGGGCCTGGAGTACTACACCGGCTACCTCGTCGAGAAGTCGTTGAGCGTGGACAACCTGCTCGTCTTCATCCTCCTGCTGACGAGCTTCGCGGTCCCGCGAGAACTGCAGCAGCGCGTCCTGCTCTTCGGCATCATCGGCGCATTGGTGCTGCGCGGCATCTTCATAGCGCTCGGCGCGGCGGCCATCGAACGTTTCGACTGGGCGTTCCTCATCTTCGGTCTCATCCTCGCGGTCACCGGCGCGCAGATCCTCCGCGAAGCGCCGTCGGGGCATCAGAAGGAGATCGACGTCTCCCAGCTTCGGGTGGTCAAGCTGATGCGGCGCTTCGCACCGGTCACCGACCGCTATCACGGCATCAAGCTGACGGTGCGTGACAACGGTGTTCGTATGATCACGCCGTTCGCGCTGGTCATCGCCGAGATACTCGTCACCGACCTGGTATTCGCCGTCGACTCCGTCCCGGCCGTGTACGGCATCACCGCCGACCCCTACCTGGTGTTCGCCACGAATGCGTTCGCCCTGCTCGGCCTGCGCGCGCTGTACTTCCTGCTGGAAGGCGCGCTGTCCACGCTCGTTCATCTCTCCTACGGACTGGCCTTCATCCTGTTCTTCATCGGCGCGAAACTGGTACTGCACTGGGCACACAACGAGTGGCCGTCGGTCCCTGAGATCCCGACCCCGGCCAGCCTGGCGGTCATCACTGCCACCCTGGTCATCGTCACCCTGACGTCCCTCATCTCGGGCCGTCGCGACACCAAGGCATCGCCGGACGAGACCGCGACCATCACCCGCTGACATGAATCCGGGGCCCTCACCGTTGCGGCGCGGGCCCCGGAGGTGCATCTGCAATGGCGCAATAGCGCGAACTCAGCCGTTGGCCGCGTTGTAGGCCGCGATGATGTCGGCCTTGATGCGGCCACGGTCGGCAACGGTGTGACCGTTGGCCCGCGCCCATTCACGCACACTGTTGCTGTCCACCGCGCCGTTGCCGGCGGCAGCTCCGACCCGGCCCGTGGAACGGGCGGCGGGCGCGGTTCGGCGTCGGTTCCCGCCACTGACCTTTCGGCCGCTGGCAACATAGTCCGACAGCGCGTTACGCAGCCGGGTCGAGTTGCCGGTGGAGAGGTCGATCTCGTATGTAGCGCCGTCGAGACCGAAGGTGACCGTCTCTGCGGCCTCGCTGCCATCGAGGTCATCAACCAGTTGCACGCTGACTTTCTGGGCCATGGGGTTCCGACTCCTCAGGGAATGTAGGTGGGTACCAGGGGGGGTGGGCACCGACGGGATCGGTACCCGAGCCCGTCGTAACGGCTTGACCATTACTGTGCTCCCAACCGGGACCGAATGCAAATCAGAAGGAAGCTTAGTCGGAGGGGTCTTGCGCCCCGTCACCATTATCCGGCTTCGTCGGGGTCTGGGCGGCACCGAATTGCTCATCCGCCCGGCGCTCGCCGGCGTCGGCGCGGACCATCGCACGCACCGCGACGTAGAAGAGCAACACAACGCCCACCGTCGGCGCCAGCCCGGCGAGAACCTGCCCCAGCACATCGAGACTCATGATGTCCGCACTCACCTGCCCGCCGCCGACGGGGACGGACGCAGCAGGGGGAACAGGATGGTCTCCCGAATACCGACCCCCGTGAGCAGCATCACCAGTCGATCCAGACCCATTCCCATCCCGCCCGTCGGCGGCATCCCGTGCTCAAGCGCCTGCAGGAAGTCCTCATCGAGAGCCATCGCCTCGGGATCACCGGCCGCCGCCCGCAGGGATTGTTCGCGCAGGCGTTGCCGCTGAATGACGGGATCGGTCAGTTCCGTATAGATCGGGGCCACTTCGACACCGTTGATGACGAGATCCCAAGCCGACGCGAGCCGTGGCTCATCGACCCGGGCACGCGCCAGCGGGCGCACCTCGGCGGGGTAGTCACTGATGAACGTCGGCTGCCGGATGCTGCGCTCGACCAGCTTCTCGTACAGCTCGAGCACGATCTCACCGGCCGACCATTCCGGCTTCACCTCGACCGAGGCCGTGGCGGCGAGCCGGCGAAGCCGAGGGGCAGCGGTGTCCACGGTGACCTCATCACCCACCGCAGCGGAGACGGCGTCATGAACCGTGACCGTAGGCCATGCGCCGGCGAGGTCGATCTCCGCGCCGTCCCCGGTCTGCACCGTCGTGCGACCCACCGCGGTGGCGGCATCGAGGATGAGCTCGCGGACCAGGCCCGCCATGGACTCGACCGTGCCGTAGGCCGCGTATGACTCGATCATGGTGAACTCCGGGGAGTGCGTGGCGTCGATACCCTCGTTCCGGAAGGTGCGGCCGATCTCGAAGACCCGGTGCAGACCGCCGACGACGCACCGTTTCAAGTACAGCTCCGTGGCAATTCGCAGCGACATGTCCACGCCGAGGGCGTTGACATGGGTGCGGAACGGTCGGGCCGCCGCCCCGCCGTGCACGGCTTGCAGAATGGGCGTCTCGACCTCCACGAAGCGGTGCCGATGGAAGGTCTCCCGCAGGGACCGCAACACGTTCGCCCGGGTCTGCACGTGGTCGCGCGCCGCTTGCCGCACCAACAGGTCCACCGGTCGATTGCGGACACGCGCTTCCTCGGACAGGTCCTTGTGAAGCGTCGGCAACGGTCGCAGCGCCTTGGCCGCCAACAGCCACGACCTGGCAAGGACCGATAGCTCCCCGCGTTTCGATGTGCCGACCATCCCGGTCACCGACACCAGGTCCCCGAGGTCCACGTCGGCTTTCCACGTCGCCATCCCCGCCTCTCCGACATCGGCCTGCGAGAGCATCACCTGCAGCCGGGTGCCGTCGCCGTCCTGCAGCGTCGCGAAGACCAGTCTCCCGGCACCGCGCAGAAACATCACCCGGCCCGACACCGCCACCTCGGCATCGGTCTGCTCTCCCGCCTGCAGGTTTCCCCATTCCGCTCGCACCTCCGCCAGGGAATGGCTTCGCGGTACCGATACCGGATATGGCTGGCGCCCTGCAGCCAGCAGCCGTGCCCGTTTGTCGCTGCGGACCCGGATCTGCTCCGGCGCTTCGTCGATGTCGGCGTCATCAAGCCTGTCGGGGTCGACGGCGTCATCGAGCATGGCGGCGGGAGCAGTGACGTCGGGCACCTGGCGAGGATAGGCAGCGATGATGGGAAGCGTACGACCCCGCCTCAGGCCACAGACAACACAACATTGTCGATGAGGCGGGTCCGCCCCACTCGAACCGCCAGCACCAGCAGGGCGTTCCGCAACGAATCGTCGTCCCCTGGCGCACGCAACAGCCGGAATCGGGCCGGATCGACCAGCTCCACGTAGTCAACGACGAGGCCCGGGGTGTGCGACAGCACGGCGAGCGCGGCGCCGCGGGACGCCACGAGGCCGGCGCCGGACCGCTCCACCGCTGCCCTCAGTGCCCTGGGGATCGCGGCGGCCGCACGCCGCTGCCGCGCCGATAGGTTGGCGTTGCGGCTGGACAGCGCCAGCCCGTCCGGCCCCCGCACCGTCTCCACCGCCTCCACCGAGACGTCGAACCCGAGCGAGACGACCAGTTGCCGTATCAGGGACAGCTGCTGGGCGTCCTTGGTACCGAACACCGCGACGTCCGGCCGGACCAGGTTGAGCATCAGGGTCACCACGGTCAGCACGCCGTCGAAGTGCCCCGGTCGCGAGCTGCCCTCGAGGATCTCCCCCGCCGGGCCCGCCGACACCGAGATCCCCGGGGGGCCGTCGGGGTACATCTGCACGGACTGCGGCGTGAAGACGAGGTCGGCACCGCCGGCGGCCTCGATGCGCGCCAGATCGGCGGCGAGGTCGCGCGGGTAGGAGGCGAAGTCCTCGCCCGGCCCGAACTGCAGCGGGTTGACGAAGATGGTGATGATCACGTGGTCCGAGATCTCGTGGGCCCGGCGCAGCAGGGCCTGGTGACCCTCGTGTAACGCTCCCATCGTCATGACGACGGCGACCCGGCCGGGCAGCGCCGCGCGGGCTTCGGCCAGTTCCTCGCGGGTCGTCACACGTCGCAGCGCGGCCACAGCCCTCATGCCGCCCCCTCGGGCACGTTGATCGCCGTGAGCAGCCGTTGCGCGACGTCCGGCCGGATCCGGGCGGCGTCCTGCGCCCGCCGCAGCGTTGCCGTCGCCATCGCGCGGTAGGCGTCGATCACGTCGGGGCTCATCGCCGAGAGCACTCGCACGTGCGCGGCCACCGACTCGGCGTCGCCTCGCGCCACCGGACCGGTGAGCGCGCCGTCGCCGAGCCGCAGCGCGTTGTCCAGGGCGGCCGAGGCGAGCGGACCGACGAGGCGGGCGCCGTCGGTCACCCCGGCCGCGTCCAGGACGGCGAGCGACTGCGCGATCAGGGTCACGATGTGGTTGGCCGCGTGGGTCAGTGCCGCATGGTAGGCCTCGCGAGCCGCCTCCGCGACGATCACCGGCTCCGCGCCCATCTCGATGACGAGTGCCTGCCCGATCGGCAGGATCGCCGGCGCGGCTGTCACGGCCATCGACGCTCCCAGCAGGCGCGCCAGGTCGAGGGTGGTGCCGGTGAAGGTCATCGCGGGGTGCACGGCCAGAGTGATGGCCCCGGCTGTCGCGGCCGGCGCCAGGACCGCGGCGCCGTGGCGCCCGCTGGTGTGCACGACGAGTTGCCCCGGCTGCCAGGCGCCGGTGGTGGCCAGGCCGGACACCAGGTCGGCCAGGGCGTCGTCGGGCACGGCGATGAGGACGAGTTCGGCGCGGCGCACGACCTCGGGAATCTCCAGGCATGGCACGCCCGGCAGCAGCAATTCGAGGCGTTCGAGGCTGGCGTCACTGACCGCGCTGGCGCCGATCACCGCGTGACCGGCCGCCCGAAGCGCGGCGCCCAACACCGCGCCGACGCGCCCGGTGCCGATGACGCCCACACCCAGCCTGCCGGGAGCCCCGGGGCCCATCGTCGTGCCGTGCGTCACGGGAGCAGGCTATGCCGCGCTGGGCCCGACGAAGCACGATGTGCCCCGCTGCCGTCCCGACGTCGCGGGATGTCCGGTTGGCGGATCTCTGGCAGCTGGGCCAGCAACCGTGACAGGCTGTCACCGATGGGATCCATGGCGAGATCGATGGCGAACCGCGGCACTACGACCATCAGCACGCTGACGACGGTGAGCTGCCTCCTGGCCTTCGTCACGGCCACCGGGTGCGGCTCAGGTGGCGACGAAGGGACAACACCAGTGACGGTCACGTTCACCCGGACCCCGAGCCCGACCGATGACCCATCGGCCTCGTCGGTGGCGGCAGCGCCGGTCAGCAGCCGACCCGTCGTCGTCCCCGCCACCGACAGGGCCTTCGACGCCGGCCTCGTCGCGGCATCGCGCACCCAGGACGACACCCTCGTGCTGGCCATCGACCGCCTGACGGTCGCCGGGATCGACGACGCCACGCTGGCAGCCACCGGCGCGCTGGTCGAACCCGACCCCGGCGATCGCTTCGGCAACCAGCGGGTCGCGTTGTACGAGGTCGGGGTATCGCCCGACGCGGTCTTCGTCGTGACCACATGCACCCGTGGCGCCGAGGGTGTCGCGGTGGAATCCGCGCCGGTGACGGCCGAGGAGTTCCTTGCGACGGTGTCGCTCGACACTCCAGTAATCTTTCAGTACACCGCGGGCGTGGTCAGTCGCGCCGAGGTGAATCCCCGCTGCTGACCCCGTCGGTCGGGGTCGACGTCGGCTCGACGGGCGCAGTCGCCTCGACGGGCGCAGTCGCCTCGACGGGCGCAGTCGGCTCGGGAACGGCTCCCGCGACTGGCTCCATCCAGCGATGATTGCGGTCCGCGGCCCGCGCCGCCCGGGAGCGGCCGGCCTGCTCGTCGACGAGGCGTTGCGCCTGGGCCGGTTCCAGATGGCGCACCGTCGGGGCGATCGGCCCTGGGGTGGAGTGCAGACCGACGGTGGCCACCCGCAACGCCCGCTGCACCGGACCCTGGGTCAGCCCGATCGACTGCATCCGCTGGTGCGGCACGATGACCAGCGTCCGGGTCAGCACCCCGGAGCGCGCCAGCAGCACGGTGGCGGTCACGGCATAGCCGTTGCGCTGGAACGACAGCGGGTCCAGCCAGCGTGCCCGCCGCGGCGAGACCACGAAGCCGTTGTGCTGGCCGGAGCCGCGCATCGCCGCCTGAAGCAGCGGAATCGGGTCGTCGGTGCCGATCTCGGGCACGACCAGACGCAACACCCACAATGCGTCCGTTGCGGTCCCGACCGGCAGCAACATCGTTCGCCCGGAGGCCTCGCCCGCGGCGCCATAACCGGCGATGTTGACCTTGACGCGCCACCACCCCCAACGCCGCCAGACCAAGCTCTGCGTCAGCTGCACCGCCTGCACCCGCCCCGGCGGGATCGTGCCCGCCCGGGTCTCGATAAGCCCGGCCCGCACCCGCAGCCCGTCGGGGCTGATCGCCACCCGGAAGTTGAACCCCTGGGTGAACTGCGAGAACAGGTAGCCGCCCGCGCCGAGGAACACCGGCAGCACACCGGCCAGTACCGCGACGCGCCCAGTCACCACGGTGGCACCGACGATAGCCAGGATCAGCAGCGCCGAGACCCCGCCCGCGGACAACCCGATGCTGGCGACCAACCGACCCACCGGGACCTGCAGCACCGGGCTCTCCGGGGCCTCAGGCGCCTCGGCTGTGGAGTACCTGACACCCGCCGCAGCGGCCAGCAGAGCGTTACGCAGCCGATGCGCCTCGCCGTCTCGCAGGTAGGCCAGTCGAACGTCGGACCTGTCACCGCCGGCCACCTCGATGCGCAGCTCCGACAGCCCCACCAGGCGCCCGACGAGCGGCTGCACGACATCGACCGCCTGCACCCGGTCCAGCCTGGCTTGGCGCATGGACCGGCTCAGCAGACCACTGCGCAGCTGTACCGCCTCGCCCTCGATACGGTAGGAGGTGGTCGCCCACGACAGGACGTTCGCGACGATGACCAGGACGGCGATCAGCAGCACGATGCCGATCCGGTCCAGAGCTCGGAGGTCCTCGCCGACGTCCGGGACGTATCCCGGCCCGCCGATCACGCTGTCGAGGAAGATGCCGACTCCCACCAGCAGGGCCGCCCAAGCCCGCACGAACGGGGTGGCCGGGTGCATCCGCCGCCATGAGGAGGCGGCGTGCAGCGGATCCTCGACGGTCACAGTCCGGCCAGCTGCACCTGGCCGAGCGCCGTCAGCCGGTCCCGCAGCCTGGCCGCCTCGGCGGGCACCAGCCCCGGGATGGTGGCATCGGTGGCGGCGCTCGCCGTGTGGAGCTGAACCGCTGACACCCCGAACAGCCGGTCCAGTGGGCCCGCATTGACGTCGACGTACTGCATGCGGCCGTAGGGCACGACCGTCAGCGACCGGAACAGCACACCGCGACGGACCAACAGGTCCTCCTCGCGCTCGGCGTACCCCCAGGCCCTCACTCGACTGCGCACCACCAGCACCGCGAAGGCCATACCCAGTGCCGGTACGAGCAGCCCGAGCCACAACGGGGCCCACCCGGACACCGCTGCGGCGACCAAGACGACAACGGCGATGACCAGCGCGGATATCCCGGCGCTGACCAGTCGGACCCCGATGAGGCGTGGACTCACCGGTGTCCACTCGACGCCGGGCGGGGAGAACGGATCCGTATGGTCGGCCACGGCTACGATCCTGCCCCAGTTCGCCAGGGGCGGCAGACTGCCCCCGTGGAACAGGCCGTCGCGAGCGAGCAGGGGTCCGTGGTCGAGGAGATCGCCGACCTGCTTCCGGCCGGGCATCCCGTGGGTCACGGGCGGATCGGCTTGCGCATCCGCTGGGGCGACGCCACGGCCACCGGTGGCGACCAGACGGTCGTGGCGGCAGAAGCGATCGTCGGCAGCGTGCATCGCGGCGCCGAGAAACTGGCCGAGGTCCGTGACTACCGACAGGTGATCATGCTCCTGGATCGGCACGACTGGTGGGGGGCGTTCGGCAGCGAGGTCGGCTTCGTGCTCGCGGTGGAACGGATGATCGGGCTCGCCGTGCCGCGCCGCGCGACCCTGCTGCGAGTGGTGCTGGCCGAGCTGACCCGCTGCTCGTCGCACCTGGCGATGCTGGCGGGAGCACTGGATACCGCTGCCTGTCATGAAACCGCGGGAATGCGGGTGGCGGACCCGGGGGCCGCGACGGCGGCGCGCGATGCGATCGACGTCGTCCGCGAGCTGTTCGTCCGGGCGACCGGCAATCGGGTACACCCGATGTTCTGCCGGATCGGCGGGCTGGCGGCAGACGTCGAGAGCGGCTGGCTCGTGGTGGTCCATGCCGCATTGCCGCGCGTCGTGGCGGCGGCGGATCGCGCCGGCGAGGCGCTGCACGGCCTGGGGATCGGGCTGGCCGAGCTGCCGAGCGCCGACGCCCGCTCGATGGCGGTGACCGGGCCCGTGGCGCGGGCCTGCGGCGTCGACGTCGACCTGCGGCGTGACGAACCGTACCTCGCCTACGACGAGGTGTTCGCGCCGTCCGATGTGGTGCCGCCTGGGCCCATGCCGGCGGGCAGCGGCGATGCGGCGACCCGGTGGCGGGTACTCGCCGCGGAGGTCACGGCCGCGGCCACCGTGGTGGGCCGCTGCCTGGACCTGCTGTCGTCCGGCCCCGTCCGGGCGCGGCTGCCGCGAACACTGCGCGTGCCGCAGGGGGAAACCTTCGCCTGGACCGAGTCACCGCAGGGCGCGAGCGGGTACTACCTGGTCAGCACCGGCGGCCCCGCGCCCTACCGGCTGAAGATTCGGGCGGCGATGTTCGACACCGCAGCGGCACTCGCCCTCGCCCTGCCCGGGACGGCACGAGCAGACCTGCCGCTCGCTCTGGCCAGCCTGCCGACGATGGCCGGCGACGTCGATCGCTAGCTGGGCCCGCTCCTCAGGCTGCAGTGACCTCGTCCTCGGCGTCCTTGGGTGCCCCCAGGTGCGCTCCAGGCACCATCGCCGGGACACTGATCAGAGTGGCCATGTCGTCGGCGCCCACCCTGCCCTTCGCGTCCGCCTGCGCGAAGGCGTCGAAGACCTGTCGGTCCGCTCCCGCAAAGGCGTCCACCCGCGCCGGTAGCACCATTCCGGGCGGCAGGATGAGCCGCTGCGCGGACCCGACGTCGTGGCCGTCGGTAGCCAGCACCAACTGCCGGTCGCTGCTGTGACGGGACACGAGCACCGCCGCCAGCTGTTCCCGCATCTCCACCAGGTCGGTGCGCGCCGCGCTGAGATCGTGCCGAGTCGCGGCCAGGTTGGCACGCATCGCCGCCAGCTCCACCCGGGTGGTCAGCAGCCCGCTCTGCGCCAGCGCCAAGTCGCCCCGGTGCTGGGCCTGCGCAGCGTCGATGCTGCGCAGGCGTTGCCGCAGCGCCTGGATCCGGCTGTCCTGCGCCGTGGCCATGGTGGCGGCCCGCCGCCGCAGCGCCTGCTCGGTTTCCAGCTTGCGACGGGTTCGCCCGGCACCCCAGGCCAGCCACGCGGTCGGTAACCCGACGCCTGCGATGGCAAGTCCGGTGCCGGCAGTCCCACCGAGTTCGGTCCCGGTCAGCGCCACACCGACACCACACAGTGCTGCCGCCAGGTCGCAGGTGCGGCCCCTGACCCTCGCCCCGAAGAACGCGGACGTGCGGGACCGCTCGTTGGTGCGCCCGGCCGCCGCGTGTCGTCCACTCACCCGCACGACGTTAGGCGCGCCGGGCTGGGAATACCCGCAATGACGCGCCGACACGCAGTGCGTGTCGGCGCGTCCTGCGCGGGTGGACCCGCGTCAGCCGATGAGGCCCTTGTCCTGCAGGTAGGTCTGCGCGACATCCACCGCCTGCTGCCGCTCGACGTCCACCGCGACGTTCAAGGCCGCCAGGTCCTCCGTCGTCAGCACGCCGGCCAACGAATTGAGCACGTCGACCAGCGCCTGATCCTCGGCCGCGGCGGCGTTGACCACCGGCACCAGGTTGTCGGCTTGCTGCAGCGCCAGGTCGTCCTCCAGCAGCACCAGACCGAGGCCTTCCAGGGTGCCGTCCGTGCTGCCGGTCAGCACCAGATCGGCCTGGCCGTCGACGACAGCCTGCTTGCCCTGCGGGCTGCCGAAGCCCAGCGGCAGCAGCTCACTGATGGTCAGGCCGTAGGTCTCCTCCAGGCCGATCTGGCAGAACGGCCGGTCCGGGCACTCCTCGGTCGCGGCCAGCCGGACCGGGTTGCCCAGTGCGGCGAGGTCCGAAAGAGTGGTGAGGCTGTTCTCTTCGGCGAAGGACTGCAGCACGGCGAAGCCGTTCTGGTTGGCGGCCTCCGCGGGATCGAGGATGACCAGGCCCTGCTCCTCGGCCAGCGGCTGGGCGGCGGCGACGGTCTCTGCCGCGTCCGCCGTCGCGATACCGGGCGCGTCGGGGCCATTCGCCTCCCGATTGACGTACTCGGCGAACGTGGCCGCGTACTCGGGGACCACATCGATCTGCCCGTCGATGAGACTTGCCGCGTACAGCTCGCGATTGTCGGCGGTGATGATGTCCACGGTGTAGCCGGCGTCGGTCAGCAAGGCCGCGTAGATCTCCTGCATGATGTTCATCTCGGTGAAGTTGGCGCCACCGACCGTGATCTGGCCGCCACCGGATGACGCGGACTCACCCGTTCCCGCGGACTCCGCGTCCGAGTCGGTGCTGTCACCGCCGCAGGCAGCGATGGTGAACGCGGAAACGGCCAGCAGCGCAGGCAGCAGCCTGCGGCGGATCCGCGAATGCTTGGTTGAGTTCATGTTTTTGGTCCTGCCTTCTGTGTCCCTGGATATCCCAGCGTGTCCGGCCGATGCCGTTCGGCATCCGCATGCGGGATCGGATATCCCGCGTCGGACATCTTCGCTCACGCCTGTGACAGTCGAGTTCGCCGGTGGTGCCGGGGATTGGATCGTTACGAAACCGTCAGGGGCTCCGCGGCGGCGTCGGCCGCATCCTTTCGGCGCCGCGTGGCCGACAGGTCCGGTCGTGCCTGGCGCGCGCTGGCACGCTGCAGCCATCCGAGCACGAGTTCCGCGGCCAGCGCCAGCACCGCGACGAGGACGGCGCCGGCGAAGAGTTCCACGTCGTCCTGCCGTCCGAATCCAGCGGTGATGATACGCCCGAGGCCGCCGCCGGCCACCAGGGCGGCGATCGTCGCGGTCGCGATCACCTGCGTCGTGGCCAGTCGCAGCCCGGAGATCACCAGCGGCGCGGCCAGCGGCAGTTCGACCCGTCGCAGCACCTGCCAGCCGGAGAGCCCCATCCCCCGGGCGGCGTCCACCGCGTCCGGGTCGACGCCCCGGATGCCGACGTAGGCGTTGGTGAGGATGGGTGACAGCGCGAACAGCACCAGGGCGGTCACCGTGCTGGTCTGATTATTGCCGAACGGCGCCGGTGAGATTGCGAGCAGCACCAGCACCGCGTACGTCGGCGCCGCCCGCCCGATGTAGGAGATCCCGGTCGCCAGCGCCCCGCCCCGCCCGATGTGCCCCAACCACAGCCCGACAGGCAGCGCGATCACCGCGGCGATGACGACCGTGAGCCCGGTGATCTCCAGGTGCTCCCGCAGCCGCGCGATCACGCCGTCAGGGCCCTGCCAGTTGACGGGGTCGGCGAACCAGGCCACCACCTCCCCCAGGAAGCTGCCGCCGAGGACGCTCACGACGACCGCTCCCGCAGCCACGGCGTGGTGGCCCGCTGCAGCGCCAGCAGCAGCGCGTCCAGGATCAACGCCAGGATCACGGTGGCGACTGTCGCAGTCAGCACCTCCGGCCGGAAGTTGCCGCTGAACCCTCGTTTGATGATGTCGCCGAAACCGCCGAAGCCCACCAGCGTGCCGACGGTGACCAGCGCCACGGTCGAGACGGTCGCGATGCGAACCCCGGCCAGGATGGCCGGCAGCGCCAGCGGCAGTTCGACCGCCAGCAGCAGCCGCCAGTTGCTGTAGCCCATCCCCCGGCCCGCATCGACGGCGTCCGGGGCCACCGACGCCAGCCCGTCCAGGGTGTTGCGCAGCAGAATCGCCAGGCTGTAGAGCGCCAGACCGATGATCACGGTGGTGGCCGACAGCTTGGCGATCGGGAACAGCAGGCTGAACAGCGCCACCGACGGGATGGTGTAGATCAGCGTGGCCGTGGAGGCCACGGACCCGGAGAACAACCGGCTGCGACGGGCGAGGACGGCCAGCGGCAACGCCACCGCGACGCCTAGCGCGACGGCCACGACCGTGATCGTCAGGTGCTCCCAGAAGGCCTCGGTCAGGTCACTCTGCCGACTCACCACGTAGTCCCAGCAGACCCACTCGTTGCGCGCGATGCAGGACTGAGAGACCGTTTGCGTGTGAATGACACCGCCGAGCACGTCTCAGACGCTACAGCGGGCCCCCAGGGGGCCGCTATCTCACTGCGGTCGGTGCGCAAGGAGTACCCTGACGGCACGGTCGCGGTGCACGGCATCGACCTCGACATCGCTCCTGGTGAGCTGGTCGCCCTGGTTGGTTCGTCAGGCAGTGGGAAGTCGACGATCCTGCGGATGATCAACCGGCTGGTAGAGCCGACGAGCGGCACGATCACGATCGGTGGCCAGGACATCCGGGGGCTGTCGAAGACCTCGCTGCGCCGCGGCATCGGGTACGTCATCCAGCAGGTGGGCCTGTTCCCGCACCGGACCGTGGCCGACAACATCGCCACCGTGCCCCGACTGCTGGGATGGTCGAGGGGGAGGATCGCCGGGCGCATCGACGAGCTACTGGTCCTTGTTGACCTCGACCCGAAGATCCATGCCAAGCGCTACCCGCACCAGCTCTCCGGCGGGCAGCGGCAGCGCGTCGGGGTGGCCCGGGCGCTGGCGGCGGACCCGCCCGTGATCCTGGCAGACGAGCCGTTCGGTGCCGTCGACCCGGTGGTCCGCGACCGGCTGCAGGTGCAGTTCCGCCGGATCCAGGAGGAGCTGGGCAAAACGGTCGTGTTCGTCACGCACGACATCGACGAGGCGGTCCGGATCGCCGACCGGATCGCTGTGCTCAGAACGGGCGGCCGACTGGAGCAGTTCGACACCCCAGCCGCCATCCTCGGCACCCCCGCCACCGATGTGGTGGCCGAGTTCGTCGGCTCCGATCGCGGGCTGCGGCGGTTGGCGGTGACGCCCATCGAGGAGACCGACCTGCTCAGCCCGATGGTGCTCTACCTTGACGAGGAGATCGCGACGGCCCGGACGAAGGTCACCGCCAGCGACTTCGATTACGCGGTGGTGATCGATCGCGCCGGCAACCTCCGGGGCTGGGTCTCCCAGCGCCTGATGACCGGCACCGGAACCGTGGGCGACCGGCGGCGGCGCTTCGACGCGACCATCGACTATGGCAGCAGCCTCAAGGACGGGTTCGCCGAGATCGTGCAGCACGACGTCGCGTGGCTGCCGGTACTGGAAGGCGATCGGTATCTCGGCGTGCTGACTCCTGAGGCCGTCCACTCCGCCTTGCGCCGGCTCTTGCCACAGCGAGTGGTCGCCGCCTGAGAGCACACCGCTCGCTGGCGTGCGCCACGGTCGGACGGACATCAGTCGCTTCGGCGGCCATGAGAGCGTCGCCGTGGCTCCTACGCCCTCGACGACGACAGTCGTGGTGCGGTTCGCCAACGGCTACCCCGACGACCGATTGTTGAGCCTGTACATCAATCAGGGTGCTGACTCTTCACGTGGGCCGCCCGACCGTCTCAGGCGGCCGAACCGTTGGGGGAACGGGCCCCCACCGCGACCGTGCCCTCGTCCTCGGGCGGGATGCGGCACCACCGCTCGGCCACCGCGCCGGCGACCAAGAGGCCCACTGACACCACGACAGCGAGGGCGAACGCGATGACGCGGTCCAGCTGGGCTCCGGCGTCGACGCGCGGCAGCGTGGCGGCCGCCGCCGCCAGCCACAGCCCCGAGGTGAATGCTCCGGTCAGCCCCGCGGCCTTGGCCAACGCCACGGTCCTCGCGGCCCGCAGCGGCCGGATCGGCCGGTCCCGGTGGCCGTTGTTCCAGCGGCGCAGCGGCCAAGCCGTGGCCAGCGTGCCCACGGCCAGCAGCAGGGTGACGACGATGACGGTCACCGGTGGCGCGATGAGGAACCACCCGGCCGCCTCGCCTGCCGCCAGGCCCAACCAGCCGGCGGCGAACCCGACGACGGCGACCACGAGCAGCGTGGTCCAGCGTGTAGTGCTCATCGAGCGCCGTCCCGCAGACCCGCGAGCAAGCGGTCGACCCGTCGGGCCCCGAAGAGATCCGGCAGTACCGCGGCCGCGTCCGCCGCGAGCCACGGCTCCAGGACGAAGGCCCGCTCGGCCGCTCTGGGGTGGGGCAGGGTCAGCGTCGCCGTCTCGATGACCAGGTCGCCGAAGGCGATGAGGTCGATGTCGAGGGTGCGCGGCCCCCACCTCGTCGATCGCTGCCGACCGTGCGTCGCCTCGATGTCCTGGCAGGCGTGCAGCAGATCCAGTGGGGACAGCGCCGAATGTCCGAGAGCCACCGCATTGAGGAAGCCCGGTTGCGCCGGGCCGCCGACCGGATCGGTCTCGACGACCGGCGAGACCGTGTCGATGCGCACGCCCGCGACGGCGGCCAACGCGTCCACCGCGCCGGCCAGCATCGACTCCCGCTCTCCCAGGTTCGAGCCCAGCGCCAGCACGACGGCGGCCGGGTGTTCGGGTGCACGCGCCACCACGAGGTCGGCCTGGTTGCGGTACACGGCAACGGTCACGTCGGCGAAGGGGACCTCTACGGGTGCCTGCGGCTTGTGCAGCGTGACGTCGACGGCAGCCACCCGCTGGTCACTGAGGACGGTGATCGCGATCTCCGTGGCGACGGTCTCGACCAGATCCCTGCCCGGTCCGGTGAGGATGCTGTGGACCACACCGGCGACGACTCCGTAGTCGACCGCCTCCACCAGGTCGTCGCGGGCAGCGGCGCGGCGGGTGTCCAGGTGGAGCACGATGTCTGCGACGAAACGCTGGCCGTCGGTCTTCTCGTGATCGAAGACACCGTGTCGGCCGAAGGCCTCGATGCCGTACACGCTCACCCGGTCCAGCCCGGTCGACACCTGCGCTCCGGGTGTCATGCCGGCCCACTCGCCGCCCAGGCCGCACCCACGAGCAGGGCGTCCCGGGTGGCTGCCGCGTCGTGGGCTCGCACCGCCCAGACACCCGCGGCCGCGAGCAGTCCCGCCAGCACCGCCGACGCACCGTCGCGCCGGTCGACCGGGCGGGGCCCGTCGGCGTCGGACAGCAGCGTGCCGAGGAAACGCTTGCGGCTGACCCCCACCAGCATGGGCCGGCCCAGGGTGGCGAGGCGGTCCAGACCTGCCAGTACCGCCCAGTTGTGCTCAGCGTCCTTCGCGAATCCGATGCCGGGGTCGAGGGCGATCCGCTCCGGCGCCACGCCGGCGCCGACCATGGCGTCGAGCCGCCCACTCAACTCGGCCAGCACCTCACCGACCGGGTCGTGGTACCCGGCGTGCTCGGCCATCCGGGCGGCCGGCGCCCGCCAGTGCATCAGCACATACGGGCAGCCGAGCCCAGCGACCGTGCCTGCCATGGCGGGATCGGCCAGGCCGCCACTGACGTCGTTGATCAGCACCGCTCCCGCGGACACCGCCGCCTGCGCCACCTCGGCCCGCATGGTGTCGATGCTCACGGCGATACCCTCGGCGGCCAGTGCCGACACGACCGGCAGCACGCGCCGGAGCTCCTCGGCAGCCTCGACCCTTTCGGCGCCCGGCCGTGTCGACTCCCCGCCGACATCCACGATGTCACCGCCGGCTGCCGCCAGCTGTCGGCCACGCTCGATCGCCGAAGCGGTGTCGAACCACCGACCACCGTCGCTGAAGGAGTCGGGCGTGACGTTGAGCACCGCTAAGACCAGCGGCCGCCCGGTCTCCGACAGCCTCGCCGGCAGCCCACTGAGGTGCTGGTTCACCGCGGCGGGAAGGCAGCGACCGGCGATGGCGCCGAGATCACGAGTCGCGGGCGCCGGGCTCGATCGTATCGGTCGAGGGCCGGCCGATCTCGTCCCCGCCACCGATCGTGGGGCCGATGGTCAACTCCAGGCCTCCGGTCTTCTCCAGCTCGACACCATGACCGTTCGCCGACCCGTTGAGCGCCGCCCGCTCGGCCGGGGTCAGCACGGGTGGCTGGCTCGACACCGCCCGGTGCTCAGAGCTGAGCCATACCGGGCGCTCGGGGCGCTTGACGACGTCGTGGAACACCTCGGCGAGCTCCGCCCGGTTCAGCGTCTCCTTGTCGAACAGCGCCAGCACCAGCCGGTCGAGGACAGCGCGGTGCTCGACGAGGATCTCCCAGGCCTCGTCGTGCGCCCGCTCGATCAGGGCCCGCACCTCGCCGTCGACGATGGCCGCCACGGACTCGGAGTAGTCGCGCTCATGGCCCACATCGCGGCCGAGGAAGACCTCGCCGGACCCGGAGCCGAGCTTGATGGGACCGACCTTCTCGCTCATCCCGAACTGCGTGACCATCCGCCGGGCCAGCGACGTGGCCTTCTCGATGTCGTTCGACGCACCCGAGGTTGGGTCGTGGAAGACCAGCTCCTCTGCCACCCGGCCGCCCAGCGCGTAGGCCAGCTGGTCCAGCATCTCGTTGCGGGTGGTCGAGTACTTGTCCTCGGCCGGCAGCACCATGGTGTAGCCCAGCGCACGGCCGCGCGGCAGGATCGTCACCTTCGTGACCGGGTCCGTGTTGGGCAAGGCCGCCGCGACCAGTGCGTGACCGCCCTCGTGATAGGCGGTGATCTTCTTCTCCTTGTCGTTCATCACCCGGCTGCGGCGTTGCGGGCCCGCCATCACGCGGTCGATCGACTCGTCGAGGATGTTGTCGTCGATCGCGGTCTTGCCGGTGCGGGCGGTCAGCAACGCGGCCTCGTTGAGCACGTTGGCCAGGTCGGCGCCGGTGAAGCCAGGGGTCCGCCGGGCCACCGTTGCCAGGTCGACGCCCTCGGCCAAGGGCTTGCCCTTACCGTGAACCTCGAGGATCTTGCGGCGGCCTTCCATGTCCGGGGCGTCGACGGCGATCTGCCGGTCGAAGCGGCCCGGGCGCAGCAGAGCGGGGTCGAGGATGTCGGGCCGGTTGGTCGCGGCGATGAGGATGACGTTGGTCTTGACGTCGAAGCCGTCCATCTCGACCAGCAGCTGGTTCAGCGTCTGCTCGCGTTCGTCATGGCCACCGCCCAGGCCGGCGCCGCGGTGACGACCCACCGCGTCGATCTCGTCGACGAAGACGATCGCCGGCGCGTTGTTCTTCGCCTGCTCGAACAGGTCACGGACCCGCGAGGCGCCGACACCGACGAACATCTCGACGAAATCCGACCCGGAGATCGAGTAGAAGGGCACACCCGCCTCGCCTGCGGTCGCGCGGGCCAGCAGGGTCTTGCCGGTGCCGGGCGGGCCGTACAGCAGTACACCCTTGGGGATCTTGGCTCCCACGGCCTGGAACTTGGCCGGCTCGGCCAGGAACTCCTTGATCTCGCGCAGTTCCTCCACCGCCTCGTCGGCGCCGGCGACATCGGAGAAGGTGACCTGCGGCATGTCCTTGTTGACCAGCTTGGCGCGGGAGCGGCCGAACTGGATGACGCGGGAACCACCGCCGTTGACCTGGCTGAGCAGGAGCCAGAACAGCCCGACCAGCAGCAGGATCGGCAGCAGCGTGAACAGCAGGCTGGTCACCCAGGACGATCGGGGGTTGAGCTCCTCGACACCGCCCGGGGGTGGGTTCTCGTCCAGCAGGTTCAGCAGTTCGTCACCGCGCTGGAAGATGTAGAACGTCCGTACCTGCGAGGCGTTGTCGACCTGCTCGCCCTCCTTCAGGGTGAGGTCGAGTCGCTGCACCCCATCGCGGATGCTGGCCGACTGGACCCTCTCGTCGCGGATCAGCTGCAGCGCCTGGCTGGTGTCGACCTCGGCCACCCGCTCGCCGGTGAACAGGCGCGCGCCGAAGATGACGGCGATGATCGCGACGGTGATCCAGATGGCCGGACCCCGCAGGAACCGGCGGAAATCGAAACGGGACATCGTCTGAGGCACCCTGGGGGCCCGAGGACCCCGCCCTTCCTGTAGTGGCACTGGCTGATATCAGCACTGGCTGGTGTGAGCACTGCTTAGAACAGCAAGACGGCACGGGGCCTGGTGACCCCGATGCCAACGGTACCGCCGGGGCAGGACACGCAGTTCCGCCACCTCGAGCTCGTCAACCGGACAACGCGCGAGCGGGACCGACCGTTCCGTCGGCGTCCGGCAAGCAGGTGCCGCTGCCGACCTCAGCGCCCCGGCAGCATCCCGTAGGCGTGAGTGGGCCGGATGCTGAGCAGTTGCCGGCGGTCGGACACCATGACCGCGCGGTACTCGTCCCAGTCCGAATGCTCACCTGAGCCTTCCCGGTAGTACGCGACGAGCGCCTCGACCGTGTCGTCAGTGGGATTCTGCGCGACCGGCGTCAGTTCGGCACCGCCGTCGATGACGACATAGCTCCAGAAATCGGGCGCGCTGATGTGGAGCGAGACGCGCGGGTCCCGCTGCGCATTGCGGGTCTTGGCTCGATCGGCGGTCACCGAGATCAGCAGTTGCCCGTCGTGCACCACGTGCATGACGTTCGAGGATTGCGGCCGGCCGTCTCGCCGCAGCGTGATGAGGATGCTGCGGCGATGGTCGGCTGCGTAGTCGAGCGCGTCAGAGATGTCCACCCGCGGCAGTCTTCCGGATTGATGGCTGCATCTTCAAACACCGGTTAGCGCGGCAGCAGCCGCATAGGCCGCCGCGATCTGGGCGCCCAGTACCGCGTTGTCCTTCACCAATGCGATGTTGGCCTGCAGGCTCTCACCTCCGGTGAGCTCCACGATCCTCGCCAGCAGGTAGGGCGTGGCGTCACTGCCCCGGATCCCGCTCGCGGCCATGTCGCCCAGCGCAGCGGCGATGATCGCGCCGATCTGCGCCGCCGGGATCTCCGCCGCCACCGGAATAGGGTTGGCAATGACCAGGCCCCCCTGGATGCCGAGCTCCCAGTGGGCGCGCATCGTCGCGGCTATCTCCTCGGGGGTCTGTGATCGCAACGGCGCGGGGAAGCCGCTGCTGCGTGAGAAGAATGCGGGGAACTCCACCGTCCGGTAGCCGATGACCGGCACCCCTAGGGTTTCCAGCGATTCCAGCGTGAGACCGATGTCCAGGATGGACTTGACCCCGGCGCAGACGACGGCAACGCGAGTCTGCCCCAGTTCGGTCAGATCGGCGCTGACGTCGAACGTCTCGGCCGCGCCGCGGTGCACGCCGCCAAGACCTCCGGTGACGAAGACGCTGATCCCGGCGAGGGCCGCCAGCCGCATGGTGGCCGCCACCGTCGTCGCGCCGTGCCCACCTCGGGCGATGACGTGCCCAAGGTCGCGGCGGCTGACCTTCGTCACGTCGGGGCTGGAGCCGAGCAGTTCGAGGTCCGCCGTCTCCAGGCCCACCCGGGGCCGACCGTCGAGGACGGCGATGGTGGCCGGCACGGCGCCAGCGGCGCGGATGATCGCCTCGACCTCGCGGGCCATCGCCACGTTGTCCGGGTAGGGCATGCCGTGGCTGATGATCGTGCTCTCCAGCGCCACGACGGGCGCTGCGGTGGCGAGCGCATCGCGGACCTCGTCGGCGACGACGAGCAGGGGGTGGGGCTGCGGCACGCTCACCTCCGGCCGGTCGTCTGCCTGGGTCACTGCTGCGGCTGCTGCGCCAATTCACGATCCAGCAGTTCGGCTGACAGGTCGTCTCGCACCGTCCGGTCCGACGCCACCGTCAGCGCCGCAGCGGCGTGACCGTATCGGACGGCCTCGCTGGGTGAACGCCCGGCCAGCAGGACGTGGGCGAAGGCGGCGAGCATCGCGTCCCCCGCCCCGGTGACGTCGACCACGGGACCGGGATGAGCCGCGAACAGTTGCGGCTCGGTCCCCCGGCCCGCCAGCATGCTGCCGTAGGGACCGGATCGCACCCACACCCACTCCACCCCGAGCTCGTGCAGCCGCGCCACGGCGGCCGCGACACCGGCGTCCGTCCGGGTGTCGCAGCCGGTCAGCGCGGCCAACTCGGCGAGGTTGGGAGTTGTCGCGAACAGGGGTCGCCTGGGGTCCAGCACGGTCGCCAGCCTGGTCGCCTTGGCGACGCTGACCGGTTCGAGGATGACCCGGCAGTCCAGCTCGCGGGCCAGGTCGAGCAGGTAGGCGGCGGTATCGGTGCTCAGGTTGCCGTCGATCACCAGCAGCGCCGCGCGGCCGATCTCGGCCACGGTGGCGGCCATGTCCTCGGGACGCATCGCGTCGGTCGCTGCCATGTCCGCGACCGCGATCACCAGGTCACCGGCTGGATCGAGCACCGCGGTGTAGCTGCCCGTAGCGTGACCACCCCGATTGACCAGCGAGACGTCGACGCCAGCCGCCGATGTGTCGGCCAGTAGCCG
Organism: uncultured Kineosporiaceae bacterium; assembly: GCA_964516515.1. Lineage (GTDB taxonomy): Bacteria > Actinomycetota > Actinomycetes > Actinomycetales > JBBAYJ01 > JANNOG01. Next base: position 24,389 of record CAZEYA010000006.1, read on the forward strand.
CGATCCGGCCACGTCGAGTCCGACGGCCGCGACCAGGTGCACGGACGTGCCCAGCCGGGCGAGGTTCTCGGCGATGTTGCGCGCGACACCGCCCGCTGAGCTGGTGGTGCGTCCGGGGTTGCTGGTACGCAGTGCAGGGCGGTCGGTGCTGCAAGCCTTGATGTCTATGTTGGCGCCGCCCACGACCACCACGGTGGGCGTGACGTGCCGCGGCTCAGGCGTCGAGGTCCCCGAGGGTCATCGCTGCCCGCGCTGCGTGGCGGTGCTGGCCCTCGACGAGCCGCGCGGCTGTGGGCTGAATGCGGGCAGGATCTGCGGCCGGAAACCTCGCAGCCAGGAGATCGGTGACCGCCAGTTCGATCCCCGTCCGTTCGCCGCGTTCCAGGCCGTGTTCCAGGAGTATCCGGCCAATCTCCGTGTCGCGGAAATCGGCGGCCATCTCTTCGACATTGTCGAGCATGTCGGCCCTCCTCAACTCGCCTATCAGCTTAACCCGCCGGCTGGAACGAGATCGGCGCGCTGCGTACCCGCGGGGAGCTCGGCTACGAGGCACAGGCTCCGATGCGCGTGGCACCGTTGGGCCGCGACAGCGACAGGAGAGCGACATGAGCCTGCAACCGGGGTACTTCGACGGCGTCTACGCCGACAGTGACGACCCGTGGGGTTTCGCGGACCGCTGGTACGAGCAGCGCAAACGGTCGCTGCTGCTGGCTGCGCTGCCCCGGCCGCGGTTCCGCGATGCCTTCGAGCCGGGCTGCAGCACCGGCGAGCTGACCGCCGCGCTGGCGCCGCGCTGCGAGCGCCTGCTGGCCACCGACGTCGCCGAGCGGCCGCTGGCCGCCGCCAGGGCCAGGGTCGCCGGTCAGTCGCACGTCAGCGTCCAGCAGCTCCAGGTACCGCAGCAGTGGCCGCCGCGACGGTTCGACCTGATCGTGCTGTCCGAGCTGGGGTACTACCTGGATGAGGCCGACCTCGACCAGCTGCTGTCCGCCGCCGCCACCACGCTGGCCCCCGACGGCGTCCTCGTCACCTGCCATTGGCGCCACCCCGCGCCGGAATACCCGCAGACCGGTGACGAGGTCGCCGCAGCGGTGAACGGCGCGGCGCGCCGACACGACTGGGTGAGCCTGGTCGCCCACGTCGAGGAGGACTTCCTGCTCGACGTGCACGGCGCCCCGGGCGTGGCGTCCGTGGCGCACGCTGATGGGCTGCTGGCGGGCGGTGCTCCCTGAGTGGTGCGCGATGCTGTGCGGATGACGGCGACCGAGTACCGGCACCGCCGCCGCGCATGACCCCCGTCGACGCCGAGCGGCTGCTCCGGCTGGCAGCCGGACCCGGCGGGCCATCGGTGGCCCACGCCCGGCTGCTGCGCAGCGGGGAGGTGACCATTTTCGGCCTGGGCGAGGACCTTGTCGCGGAGGTGTGCACCCCCGACCTCGTAGCTGCCGCCCGCTACCAGGCTGATGTCAGCGACTGGCTGGCCGCGGCCGGAGTAGGCGCGGTCCGCACGGCTCCACGGCCGCAGTCGCCGGTCTGCGTCGAGGACCATGCCATCACCTTCTGGCGGGCCCTACCCGCTCACCGTCCAGGCGACTACGACCAGATCGCGGCGGCGCTGCGCCGGTTGCACGGGCTGCCCCGGCCCGACCACCCACACCTGCCCCCGGTGGACTCTTTCCGGCGCGTCGAGCACCGCATCGCAAGGTCGGTGCTACTGCCCCGCTCCGATCGCCGAGCGCTCCTGAGCCGGCTGGACGACGCCCGGGGGGCCTACACCCGGTTGCCCGCGGGCCTGCCGCCGACCCCCGTGCACGGGGATGCCTGGGCGGGAAACATCGTCGCGCTGGCCGACGGCACCGTCATCCTGCGCGACCTGGAACGGGTCGCGATCGGCCCGCCCGAGTGGGACCTCGTCTCCACCGCGATCGACCACACGACGTTCGGCGTGATGTCAGCAGAGCAGTACGCCGCGTTCAGCGAGACCTACGGCTACGACGTCATCGCCTGGCCGGGCTTCGCCACCCTGCTCGACATCCGCGAGCTCCGGGTCGTCGCGTTCGCGCTGACCGCCGCCGAGGGCGCGGCACACCTGGTCGACCAGGCACGGATGCGGGTCCGGGACTACCTGGCCGGAGCGCGGCCCTGGCCCGGGTGGGCCCCGCTGTGAGGCAGGGACGCCGGCGCGGGCTCAGCGGTAGACGCCGGGCGCCAAGGTGGCGATGTCGCGGAGGTTGCGGTAGCGCTCGTCGTAGTCGAGTCCGTACCCGACGACGAACTCGTCCGGGATGTCGAACCCGATGTAGTCCACCTGCACCTCGACCTTGGCGGCGGTCGGTTTGCGGAGCAGGGCCAGCACCTCCAGCGAGTCGGGCCCACGTGATTTCAGGTTGCTGATCAGCCACGACAGCGTGATGCCGGTGTCGACGATGTCCTCCACGATGAGCACCCGGCGGTTGGTGAGGTCGATCTCGAGGTCCTTGAGGATCCGCACGACGCCGCTGGACTTCGTCCCCGCGCCGTAGCTCGACACCGCCATCCAATCCATCGTCACCGGCGTGGCCAGCGCGCGAGCCAGGTCGGCCATCACCATGACGGCGCCCTTGAGCACGCCGACCAGCAGCAGGTCACCTCCGTCGTAGCGGTCGTCCACCTGCTGCGCCAGTTCCGCGACTCGCTGGCGGATCTCCGCCTCGGTGTACAGCACCCGTTCCAGGGCGGTCCCGAGATGTCGGGCGTCCATCAGCGCTCCTCGTCATCCGCCGGCGCCGGGGCGGCCGGACCGACGGTCAGCCTGCCACGGCTTCGCCGGGCCCACACCCCCCCGGGCAGGCACAGCGGCCCCGCGCGGGACCCGGGCACTGCAGCGGCAAGATCCAGCAGGGCACCGGTGTGCGCCGCGGTCAGGGCGCCGGCTCCCGCCGCCTGTGCCGCCAGCCGCAGCACCCGGGCGCGCACAGCCACCGGCAGCCCGGCCAGCTCGGCGACGTCGAGCGCGCCGGGCGCCGCCACGGCTGACACCGCCCAGCCGTCCAGGGCATCGGCGTCCTCGCGCAGCCGCTCGGCCGTTCGGGCCAGGCCCTCGACGGCACCGCGACCCAGCACCCGCTCCAGCACGGGCAGCAGCTGGTGGCGCACCCGGGGACGCAGCATCGCGGGGTCGGCGTTGGCCGGATCCTCCCAGGGCAGGCCGGCGGGCAGCCCAGCGGGAAGTGCCGCGACGAAGTCGTCCAGGGCGGCGTGCACCTCGTGGCGGCGCACCCCCAACAGCGGACGCCGGTACTGACCGCGGATCGCCGCCATGCCCGACAACGATCGGGCTCCCGAACCTCTGGACAGCCCGATCAGCGTGGATTCCGCCTGGTCATCGAGGGTGTGACCGAGCAGCACAGTCTGGACGGCCCAGCGCTGCGCCGCGCTGTCCAGTGCCTGGTACCGGGCCGCCCTGGCACGCGCTTCGGGCCCGCCGCCGGCCGGTTCCTTGCGAGCGGTCAGCACCTCGACCGGGTCCGCGCCGGCCGCCCGGGCCGCACTCGCGACCATGGTGGCGACCGCCGCCGACCCTTCGTGCCAGCCGTGATCGACGGTCAGGACCGCCACCCGGAGCCGGAGCGCAGGCGCGACCGCCAGGGCCGCGAGCATCAGGGCCAGCGAGTCCCGCCCTCCGGAGACCGCGACGGCGACGAGGGAACCGCGGGGGCAGTCGGCGAGGCCGCCGCGGACCGCCAGCCGAACGGCATCGGCGGCGGCCATCATGGCCTCAGCCGTGGATGCGACGCACCCACGCGGCGGGCTCAGAGATCTCGGCGGGGCTCGGCAATGCCTCGGGCGCTGACCACACCTGGTTGAAGCCGTCCACGCCGACCTCGGCGGTCACCGCCCGGACGAAGCGGGCGCCGTTGCTGTACTGCCCGGCTTTGGCGTCCAGGCCGAGGGCACGGCGCACCGCCCTGTCCATCGGCCCGCTGCCGTTGCGGCGACGGGCCGAGAAACGGCTGCGGATATCGGCCACCGTGGGCACCACCGTCGGTCCGACCTCGTCCATCACCACGTCGGCGTGACCTTCCAGCAACGACATGACCGCCGTGATGGCCTCGATCTTGGCCTTCTGCTCCGGCGTCTGGATGAGGTCGACCAGGCCGAGCTGCTTCTCGCGCTCCGCGGGGCCGGCGAAGACCGCACGCACCAGCGCAGGCGCGTCTGCCAGGGCGTCGACCAACCGGTCCAGCGTCGATCCGGGGTCGGACACCAGATCGCTCACGAGCTCCCGGACCGACCCGGTGAACCAGTCCGCCAACCAGGCAGTCGCGGAGAACTGGACCCGGTGGGTCTCCTCGTGCAGGCACACCCACAACCGGAAATCGGTCGGGTCGACGCCCAACTCGCGCTCGACCCGGGCGATGTTGGGCGCCACGAGCAGCAGGCGGTGCCCCTGCGGGTCGATGACGTCGTACTGACCCAGCACCTTGGTGGAAACGAAGGCGAGCACCGCGCCCGTCTCGGCGGCGGTGACCGCGCGAGCGGCCGCGGCGATGGCGGCCGGGCCGTCGGGGCGCTTGGCCAACGCCTGGTTGATCACGGGGTCGATGAGGATGCCGAACGACCTGGCGTTCGAGGCCGACCAGCCGGCGCGGTCGACCACCAGGGTCTCGCCATCCGCTGGCGCGGACAGCCGAGCGGTCGACGCCACCGGATCGCGGGCGGCCTTGGCGCTGAAGTGCAGGTCAGCGACCAGATCGCCGATCTCCTCGCGCGTCATCGCCGGCCCCGGCGGCGCCAGCCGACCCGCGACGGCCGCGACGGATTGCCAGTCCACGACCCGCTGTGCCATGTCGTGAGGCTATGTCATGCGCCTGGGGCCGACTCATCGCGACTGCCGGCGGCCGCGGTCACCACCAGCGAACGCGCCCGACTGTCCCCTGGGTGGGGTGCGCGCTCGACCAGGCCCCTCCGCTTGAGCACCCGCCACACAGCGGGACTCCAGCCCACTGTCAGACGATGGGGTCGAAGATCGAGCCCATCGTGTGTCCGGACAGCCGGGCGTGCATCCGCATCGCCTCGTCGTCGGACATGGAACAGATGGCGTCGCACACGATGCGCGCGCGGGCCGCCTCGGCGCCGGGCATCAAGTCGATCCGCTCCACCTCCTCACGGACCCTTGCCGGTAGCAGCGCCGTCGCGACGTGCGACCGGGTCGAGTCCGCAGCGTCCATGTAGACCTCGAACAGTCCCCGGATGACCGCCTTGTGGCCGTGGCGCTGGGCTGCCAGCGACGGCTTCTCGATGACGTAGCGCCAGGTCAACTGCTTCAGTACCTCGACCTCCAGCCGGTAACTCCCAGGAATGTCGACCGACCACATATTGCGGCCGTGTGACGTATCGAGCAGCAGGTAGGTTTGTTCGACATAGCGACGGGTAAGGAACGAGGCGAACATCCGCAACCGGGCCCGATGATTCCCGGTGCCGTCGAACGGGTCCCAGATGCCGAAGAACGCAAGAATCTGGGCGAGCGCCGCATCGATATCGCCCGCGGTGACCTCTTGATGCTCGCGCACCCACCGCCCGGCCACCCATTCGGCGAATTCCGCACGGGCCTCCGGCACCTTGCTCAGCCGGTCCAACGGGATGAGACCCGCCCGGAACAGGTCCTCGACGTCGTGGACCGCGTAGGCGATGTCGTCCGCCCAGTCCATCACCTGTGCCTCGACGCTCTGCAACTCCGCTGATCCGGGCAGCGACGCGTCGCCCGCCAGGCTCTTGGCGAACCGGAAGTCGTCGAGCTCGGATTCGTAGGCACCCCACTTGATGGCGGCCTTCTCGTCGTGCGGATCGTGCAGCCATGGATACTTGAGAATGGCCAGCAGCGTGGCCCGGGTCAGATTGAGACCGTGGAAGGCCAGTTGATTCCGCGAGACCGTGGTGACGATCCGGAAACTCTGCGCGTTGCCCTCGAAACTGTTCGCCGGGTCGATGGGCGCGACCAGCCTCTCGAGTTCCATCTCACCGACGTGCCCGAAGGGCGGGTGGCCGAGATCGTGAGCCAGCGCCGCAGACTCGGCGACGTCGGCATGCAGTGGCGGCGCGCCGATGCCCTCTTCGGCGGCGATCTCCGCTCCCTGGCTGATCAGGCGTTCCGCCAGCCGGCGGGCGACCTGGGCGACCTTGAGCGTATGCGTCAACCGGTTGTGGTAGACGTGACCCTCCACCGAGGAGATGACCTGAGTGACACCACCGAGGCGCCGGAACGCCTCGGAGTAGAGGATGCGATCGCGATCACGCTGATATGCGTCTCGCCACTCGTCGGGCTTGTCGGGATGGCGACGGGCAGGCCGGTCGGTCCTCACGAACCGACGCGACTCCCCTCGGGTACCGGCGCTTGGACCGCCGTCACCCGGAACCTCGCATCGACGTCGTACCTGCGGTAGCTGACGCCTTCGGTAAGGGCCACAGCGACGTCATCTCCGCGCAGGCCCTGCTTGGAGAGCTCGCTGACCACGGCCGCCGCCTCCATGCCTTCGGGACGGCCACGCAGGAGCTGGTCGATCCGGTCACGGATGACATTGAACGAGGACACAAAACTCCCATCTCGGGCGTGCATCTGCATGGTCATCGTATCGGTCCATGGCCCGGATCGGGGGGTTGACCCCACTCTTTCTCGTCGCCGGATGCCGCTCACATCTGACAGGCTGTGCGCCATGCGGCGGGTAGGCGGGGCCATCCTCGCGGTACTGCTTGTGGTGGGCGTCCTCGCCGCCATCGGCGTCGGCACGAACTGGTTCGGACTGGTCAACCAGACGGTTGCGGTCTCGGGGGTGATCGGGTCGGAGAAGCGGCCGTTCTTCGAGGACCCGCAGGTGCAGGCGATCTTCGCCGACAACGGCTACGAGGTCTCCATCGAGACCGCGGGTTCGCGACAGATCGCCACCGAGGCCCTCGCGGAGGCGTCCTACGACTTCGCGTTCCCCTCCTCGGCGCCGGCAGCGGCGAAGATCAACGCCGAACAAGAGGTGATCGGCACCTACGACCCCTTCTACTCGCCGATGGTGCTCGCGACCTTCGCTCCCATCGCCGGACTCCTGACGGAGGCGGAGGTCGTCAGCCAGGCCAACGGCGTCTACTCCTTCGACATGTCCGCGTACCTGGAGCTGGTCAAGAACGACACTCGATGGACTGACCTGCCCGGCAACACCGACGGCTCCATCTACCCCGCGGACCGCGAGATTCTCATCACCTCGACCGACGTGCGGAGATCCAATTCCGCGGCGATGTACCTCTCGATCGTCTCCTACGTCGAGAACGGCGGCCGGGTCGTCACCACCGCCGCCGAAGAGCAGGCCGTGCTGACGATCCTGCAGCGCATCTTCCTCGATCAGGGTTTCAGCGCTTCCTCCTCCGAGGGGCCCTTCAACGACTACCTGACCCTCGGGCTCGGCAAGGCGCCGATCGTGCTGGCGTACGAGTCGCAGTTCCTCGACCGGCAGATCCGCAACGACGGCTCCATCCGCGACGACATGGTCCTGATGTACCCGTCGCCCACGGTGTTGAGCGAGCACACGCTGCTCTCTCTGACCCCCAACGGCGACGCCGTCGGCCGGCTGCTCGTGGAGAACCCGGAGCTGCAACGCAAACTCGCCGAGTACGGGTTCCGGGTCCCCGACCGGTCGGTGTTCGATTCAGTTCTCACCGAGAAGGGCGTCGCCGTGCCGCCCGATGTCGTCGACACCGTGGACACCCCCTCCTACGAGACACTCGAACGATTGATCGTCGAGCTGGAACGGCTCTACGCCGACGCCGGCGCCCCGGCGCCTGATCCCAGCGCCGAGGGCGACGCCTCGGGCGATACGACGACTCAGGCACTTCACCAGTCCAGCCAGCCGTGAAAGGACCCACCGATGAGCAGCGACGCCAGCCTCGATCTCGCCAGCAGCCCGGTCGCCCCGACTGCCATGACCGCCACTGCTCCGGCCGTGGAGGACGACCTCGTCCTGACGCCCCCGGCAGCGGTCAAGCCGATCCCGACCGAGAAAGCCTCGACGATGCTCCCGCTGTCGGAGTCGACGGCCTCGGCGCTCAGCGAAAGGGCACGCAACTATGTGGCCAACCTGGCCGCGCTGGATCCCCGCGCGCCGGAGTTCGCCAAGAAGATCGACGACATCTCCAAGTTGGGCAACACCGAGATCCGAGCCTCCTCGGCGGTGTCCAACCGGATGCTGGAGCGGCCGGTCGCGGCGCTGGCCGGTGCCCGCGGCGAAGCCGGCGACGGTCAGCAGAAGGTCGCCAACACCCTGGTCCAGCTGCGACGCCAGGTCGAGGACCTCGACCCGGGCCGCAACGATGTGACCGGTGTCAAGAAGCTGCTCGGCATGATCCCCTTCGGTGACAAACTGCGGGACTACTTCGCCAAGTACGCCTCGGCGCAACACAATCTCAACAAGATCATCCAGGCGTTGATGTCGGGCCAGGACGAATTGCGCAAGGACAACGCCTCGATCGAGGGCGAGAAGAAGAATCTCTGGGACATGATGAACAAGCTCCAGGAGTATGCGGTGCTGGCCGCCAGCCTCGACGCTGCGCTGGACGACCACATCGACACCGTCGCGGCGTCCGATCCCCAGAAAGCCAATCAGCTGAAGGCCGACATGCTGTTCGCGGTCCGACAGAAGCACCAGGACCTGCTGACCCAGCTGGCTGTCGCGGCGCAGGGCTACCTGGCACTGGAGATGGTGCGCAAGAACAACATCGAGCTGATCAAGGGTGTCGACCGGGCCACGACCACAACGGTCGCCGCGTTGCGCACGGCGGTCATCGTCGCGCAGGCGCTCGCCAACCAGAAGCTGGTGCTCGACCAGATCACCGCGCTGAACACCACGACGGGCAATCTCATCCTCGCGACCAGTCAGATGCTCAAGCAGCAGACCAGCGAGATCCACACCCAGGCCGCGTCCAGCACGGTGAGCGTCGAGGTGCTCAAGGAAGCCTTCAACAACATCTACGAGACCATCGACACGATCGACACGTTCAAGGCCCAGGCTGTGGACAACATGGCCGTCACGGTCGACGCGCTCCGCACCGAGATCACCCGCGCTGGTGAGTACCTGGAGCGGCAGCGAGCCACCGAGAACGCGCCGACGATATGACCCGCCGGGCGCTGGCCGTCGCCACCGCGTTGACCACTGCCGCCGCGCTGCTGACCGGTTGCTCGATCCAGATCCCCGGCCAACGGGACACCTTCCGGATCATCGCGGGCAGCGAGATCCGCGACCTCGAGCCGCTGCTCGCCGACGCCGGTGATGTCATCGACGCCACCATCGAGGTCGAGTACACCGGGACACTCAGCGGTGCGGAACGGATCGCGAACGGCGGGGCCGACGGGTCGTTCGAGGCCGCGTGGTTCTCCTCCAACCGATACCTCAGCCTGCTGCCGGAATCCTCGTCGCGGATCGGCGCGAGCGAGCGGATCATGGCATCTCCCGTCATCCTGGGTGTTCGGGAATCCACGGCCGCAGAACTCGGCTGGGACCGCACGCCGCCGTCATGGGCCGATATCGCCTCCGCTGCGGAGGCGGGTGACTTCACCTTCGCCATGACCAACCCGGCGGCCTCCAATACCGGGTTCTCGGCGCTGATCGGGGTGGCGACCGCACTATCGGGCACCGGGTCGGCGCTGACGTCGGCCGACATCTCCTCGGTCGCGCCAGAATTGGCCGGCTTCTTCTCCGGCCAGACGTTGACCGCGGGTTCGTCGGGTTTCCTCAAGGACGCCTTCATCGAGCGGCAGGGCCAGGCCGACCGCGAGATCGACGGCCTGGTCAATTACGAGTCTGTGCTCATCGACATCAACGAGAACAACGAGACGCCGGAGCCGCTGACCCTGGTGTACCCCACCGACGGCGTAGTCACCGCCGACTACCCGTTGACATTCCTGACCAGCGCGGACGATCAGGCACGAGAGCGCTTCGACACCCTCGTCGACTGGTTGCTGCAGCCCGAGCAGCAACAGCGGATCCTCGATGACACCCGGCGCCGGCCGTTGACCGCCGGGGTGACGGTGGACGACGCCTTCACCGATCAGGTGCTGGTCGACCTGCCCTTCCCCAGCCAACTCCAGGTCGCCAACGACCTCATCAACGCCTACCTGAACGAGATCCGGCGGCCACCGCAGACGATTTTCGTCCTCGACACCTCGGGCTCCATGGAGGGCGATCGCATTGAGGCCCTGAAGCAATCATTGCGGGACCTGGCGGGGGCGGATACGTCGACCCAGGGCACCTTCGCGCAGTTCCGGAACCGGGAGCGGGTGACGCTCATCCCATTCAGCACCGAGCCGCAGCCGCCTGAGGTGTTCGAGGTGCCCGCCAGCGGCGGCGACGATGTCCGGGCAGAGATATCCGCCCGGGCGGATCAATTGACGGCATTCGGTGACACCGCCATCTACGACAGTCTGATCGAGGCGTACTCGCTGGCGGGCGAGCAGATCGCCGACAACCCGGATACGTTCACCTCGATCGTGCTGATGACCGACGGTGAGAACACCTTCGGACAGGAGTACGCCGATTTCGAGGCGGCCCACGCGACCTTTCCCGACGAGGTCAGGGGCGTGCCGACGTTCGCCATCCTGTTCGGCGACTCCGACGTGCCTCAGATGCAGCAGGTGGCGGACCTGACCGGCGGCGAGGTGTTCGACGCCCGCGACGGCAACCTCAGCGGTGCCTTCCAGGAGATCCGTGGCTACCAGTGACGGCGGCGGCGGCGGCCCGCTGCTGCGGTATCTCGGGTCGCGCGCCAACATCATCGGATCCGTTGGCGGGTTGGCAGCGCTGGGTGCCCACATCGGGCTGGTGACCGCTGGCACCGGCGGACTGGGTGCGTTCTGGCCGGTGGCCGTCGCGGGGATCTACGGCCTCGGAGCGGTGCTGGCGCCCCGGTCGAAGGTCGACCTGCACGTCGGCAGCGGTGAGGTCGCGGTCGAGCAGCTGGGCAAGGACCTCGATGCGCTGCGCCGCAAGGTGGAGCGGTACGGCGGAAAGCTGCCCGGCGACGTCACTGCGGCCACCCGCGGCATCCTCGACACGCTGTCGATCATCATCAAGCGGGGCCAGACGCTGGCCGGTAACGCCGAGGGGCTCTTCGTGGTCAGCCGGACCATCCGCGATTACCTGCCGACGAGCCTGGAGTCCTACCTCAACCTGCCACGAACCTATGCCATGCAGCGCCGGGTGGACGGCCGCCGGACCGCTCACGAAGAGCTGTTGGCCCAACTGGGCCTGCTGCAGGCCGAGCTGACCAAGATCGCCGACGGGGTGTTCGAGAACGACGCGAAATCGCTGGCCGATCAGGGTCGGTTCCTGGAAGAGCGGTTCCGCAAGTCTGAGCTCGACCTCAATTGAGCGGGGCCTCAATTGAGCGGACCGGACATGACGCGGCGGACCACTCGCAGGAGTGATCCGCCGCTGCTTGTTCGCTTCAGCTGATGCCCGGGATTGTGGGTAGGCCGCCGCCGCCGGTGAACTTGCTGATCAGGTCGCTTGGGGAGAGGCCGAACTTCTCCAGCAGGCTCGCGTGCTGGTCGGTGTCGACCTGCTCTGGCAGCTCGCGTTGTGCCTGCTCGGCCGTGCTGTCGTCCCCGCGGGACAGGATCATGTCGATAATCTGGGTCTTGTCGATCTGCATTACTGCACACTCAGTCACCCCCACGGGGTCCGCGACCGGGTGCGTGGCGCCCCGCGGTCCGGGTCACCAGGACCGAAAGTCCCGCGACCGGTTCGCCCTCGACCTCTGACCCTTCTTCAGCGGGTCGTCAACGGCAGGAAGACCTGGAAGCGCGTGTCGCCCGGCGTGGTCGTCAGCCGCAGGTCACCACCGTGACGGTCGATGGCGATCCGGCGAGAGATGTCAAGGCCCAGGCCGGTGCCCTGCCCGACGGCCTTGGTGGTGAAGAACGGCTCAAAGATCTGCCGTCTGATCGACTCGGGAACCCCTGGTCCGGTGTCGCCGATCTCGACCACCACGCACTCACCCTGGGCGAATGTGCGCACGGTCAGCGTGCCCGACCCGGCCATGGCGTCGACCGCGTTGTCGATGATGTTGGTCCACACCTGATTGAGCTCGGCCGGGTAGGCGGGGATCCTCGGCAGCGAGCGGTCGAAGTCGCGCATCACCAGGACCCCGTCGCCGATCAGTCGCGCGAGCATGACCAGCGTCGACTCCAGACCTTCGTGGACATCGATGTCCTGGAACGGTGCCCGGTCCAGCTGCGAGTACTGCTTGGACGCCGCGACCAGGGTCGAGATCCGACTGGTGGCGTCGTCGATCTCGTTCATCAGCATCTCGGTCTCCAGTGCGTAGCCGAGCCACCGGACACCGCCGGCGAGGTGGGCGGGCGCGACCCCGGCCGCCACCCGTTCCAGGAACACCCTTGACACTCCGGCGGAGACCAGGATCGGCGCGAGGTCCCAGCCGTCGCGCACACCGTGATCCTCCAGCCACTCCCCGAGGGCGTCCTCGGCGTCGGAGGCGGCCATGGGCGACAGTGGTTCGGTCTTGCCCACATGGTCGACGGCCTCCTCCTGCAGCTCCGTCAAGGCCCGAAAGGACTCCACGTCCAGCTTGCCACCGGCCAGGATCGCCAGCTTGTGACGCATCCCCGCCACCCGCTCCCGCAGCGTCGCGGTCGCCCGGACAGCTGCCGCCGCCGGGTTGTTCAGCTCGTGCGTCAGCCCTGCGGAGAGCTGGCCCAGCGCGATCAGCCGCTCACGCTGACCGACGATCTCGTTGCTGGCCCGGAGCCCGAAGAACAAGCCTTCGAGCAGGTGGACCGCCATCGGGAACCATTCCCGCACCGCCTCGGCGAACTCGGCGGCCGAGAACACCAGCAGCCTGGTCTCCACCACCGTCATCATGCTGTTCAGGTACTTCTGCTCGCTCTGCCCGGAGACGTATGCCGCAGTCGCCCCCGCGTAGGCGCCGCGGTGATCGGTCCGTACCAGCTCGAGGTCGCTCTCCCGCACCTGGCGGCGCAGCGAGACCTCCCCCTCCAGCAACAAGATGAACAGCTGCGCCGGGTCCCCCTCCGCATAGACCAATTCGCCGCCAGCCACAGTGACCACCCAGCCTCGACCGGCCAGCCATTCCAGCTGCTCGGCCGACAGCGAATCGAACAGGAAGAGCTCCTTCAGATCCGGCGCCGACAGCCGGACCAACTCCTCCGGCGGATCAGGCGCGAGCGGCCCGGTGATCGCGGTCATGCCTGCCCCAGGTACCGGTGCACCAGGGTGATGGCCAGGGCGCCCTCACCGACAGCGGCCGCGACCCGCTTGACCGAGGCGGCCCGGACGTCACCGGCCGCCAGCACACCGGGCACGCTGGACTCCAGCAGGTACGGCTCACGCTCCAGCGGCCACACCGACGGCGCCTGGCCCGCCACCATCAGGTCCGGCCCGGTGACGACGAAGCCTCCCTCGTCCCGGCGCACCTCGGCGGGCAGCCAGCCGGTGTCGGGCTTGGCGCCGATGAAGACGAAGACGTGACTGGCATCGACCGTCTCGCTGCGCTCGCCCTGGCCTCCCACCAGCCGCTCGCGCAACTCGACCTGCTCCAGCCGCTCCTGCCCGAAGCAGCGGACCACTTCGGTACGGGTGCGCACCTCGATGTTGCCGATCGCGCGGATCTGCTCGATCAGGTAATGCGACATCGTGGCGGCCAGGTCGCCGCGCCGCACCACGAGGCTGACCTGCTTGGCGTGTCGGGAGAGGAACACCGCCGCCTGACCCGCGGAGTTGGCGCCGCCGACGATGATGACGTGTTCGCCATCGGTCGAGGAGGCCTCGGTGCCGGCCGCGCCGTAGTAGACGCCGCGACCGTTGAGATTCTCCGCGCCCTCGGCCGGCAACCGGCGGTAGCTGACCCCGGTCGACAGCACCACGGACTGCGCGGCGACGGTGCGGCCGTCCGCCAGGCAGAGCACGCGCCGCGCGCCCTCCACCACCATCGACTGCACGTCGCACGCCGTCAGCAGTTCAGCACCGAACTTCTCGGCCTGCCGCCGGGCACGCTCGGTCAACTGCCCGCCGGAGACGCCGTCGGGGAACCCGAGATAGTTCTCGATTCGCGAGCTCTCGCCCGCCTGGCCGCCGACCGCTCGGCGTTCCAGCAGCACGACCCGCAGGCCCTCGCTGGCCGCGTACACCGCGGCGCCCAGCCCGGCGGGGCCGCCGCCGACGACCGCGACGTCGTAGAAGTCCTCCGACGCCAACGTTGCCAGGCCAACCTTCGGTGCCAGCTCGCCGATGCTCGGGGCCACCAGCACCTCACCGTCAGCGGTCAGGATCACGGGCAGTTCCTGCCCGTCGGCCTTGGCGGCGAGCAGCAGACGTTCCCCTTCGGGCTCGTCGGCGGCGTACCAGCGGTAGGAGACGCCGCTGCGGGCCAGGAAGTCGCGAGCCTCGTGCGAGCCCCGCGAGAACCGGTGCCCGATGATGCGCGTCTCGGAGGTGCGGGCGTCGCCGCTGGCCTGCCAGGCCTCGATCAGCGAGTCGACGACCGGGTACAGCTTCTCCTGCGGCGGTGACCACGGCTTCAGCAGGTAGTGGTCGACGTCCACGACGTTGATCGCCTTGATCGCGGCGTCAGTGTCGGCGTACGCCGTCAGTAGGGCCCGCCGTGCCCGTGGCACGAGGTCCATCGCCTGTTCGAGGAACTCGATGCCGTCCATCTCGGGCATCCGATAGTCCGCGAGGATCGCCGCCACCCGCTCACCACGGCGTACGACCTCCCGCAGGGCCTCCAGACCGGACTCCGGCGACTCCGCCCGTACGATCCGGAACCGTTCGCCGTAGCGCGCCCGCAGGTCACGGGCGATGGAGCGGGACACCGACGGGTCGTCGTCGACGGTCAGCAGCACCGGCCTCGTGGGCTCGGCCCTGGGCCGAACGGCTTCGACGCTCACCCCATGACCCCGTCGACGTAGCAGTAGCGCCAGTGCTCGCCGGGCTCGAACGACCGGACCACCGGATGGTTCTCCGCGCGAAAGTGGGCCGTGGCGTGCTTGTTGGGCGAGGAGTCGCAGCACCGGACGTGCCCGCAGGCAAGGCACAACCGCAGGTGCACCCACCGGCCGCCGATCGCCAGGCAGTCCTCGCAGCCCTCCTGGGTGTGCGGCGCAGGGTCGGTCACGGCTTCGGCGAGGTGGGCGCACTGGCTCATGGGGACTCCGGAAGGACGGCGATGGGGTTGGGGCCATCCTTTCAACCCCGGTCGCGACAAGCCACCCGTCGTTCGCCAGCGGCACAACCTCCGACCGCGAAACGTCGTCAGGTGGCGCAGCCGCAGCCGGCCAGCGCGGTGGCGATCGCGTCGATCGCGTCCGTTGCCGCCGCGCTTCCGCCGACCGGCGGGGTGGCCATCACGGCGAACGCGACCGTCCGGCCGTCGAGGGTCGTGGTGTACCCGGCCAGGGTGGACACACCGGTCAGGGTGCCCGTCTTGGCGCGGACCACCCCGATCCCGTCCAGGGAGGAGCCGGTGTCGAAGCGACCGGACAGCGTCCCGGTCCACCCCGCGACCGGCAGCAGCATCGGTAGTCGCCGGGCATCTGGATCGTCGGCGGAACCCGCGTACCGCAGGACGGCGGTCAGCACCCGGGCAGGCACGATCGAGCCGCCGGACAGCCCACTGCCGTCCGCCAGTGTCACGCCGACCATGTCGATGCCCATACCGGCAAGCGCGTCGACGACGGCGCTGGCACCAGCGGCCACGGTGCCGTCGCCGCCGGCCTCCCGCGAGATCAGCCCGGCGACGGTGTCGAGCACGGTGTTGTCGCTCTGCGCCAGCCCGTACTCCAGGATCTGCGACAGCGGCGCCGAGTCGACCTGGGCCAAAGCCGTCCCGCCGCCCACCGCGGTGCGGCTGACACCGACCTGGCCGACACCGATCCCGGCCGCCCGTAGGCCGTCCGCGAAGGCGTTGGCCGCTTCGAGCGCCGGAGCCTGATCGCGCGGCAGGTTGGAGGCGATGAAGCCCGAGTCGATCAGCAGCGAACTGGGCGGCGAGTAGTACAGCGTGTCGCCCGAACCCCTGGCGAAGGCCTGCGGGCTGCCCAGCAGGGAGTCGTCGACGACGACGTCGACACCGGTCGTGCCGGGGGGCAGGGCAGCGGCGGTCGCGGCCGCGAGGTCGCCGAGGCCGGCCGCGAACCTCGCGTCGGTGCGCTGCGGGTCGGCCGAACCGGCCGCGAGCAGGGCGTCACCGCCGCCGGTCAGCACCACCCGCGACGCGACGCCGACTGGCGCGGGCAGCAGGGACGTCGAGGTCGGGAATGTTCGATCGGCGCCCAGGACGTTCAGCGCTGCCACGGCCGTGAGCACCTTGGAGGTCGACGCGGGGATGCGACCCGCGTCGGCGCCGTAGTTCAGCAGCTGCTCACCGGTGGTGACATCCAGCACCGACGCCGAGGCGCTGCCCAGCCGGGGATCGGCGAGCAGCGGGATGAGCCGGGCCCCCAGCGTCGCCGGCACCACTGCCGGCCCTGACGAGCCCGGCTGCAGCACCACGGGATCGCCCACGCGCGGCACGGACACCGACGGCTCCGGCAGCGGTGGCGGGGTGGTGGGCAGCGCTCGCGAGGTGAGCGGGCCGGGGGCCACGTCGGCGATGTCCGCGGCGGCGTAGCCCGCGCTCGCCAACCCGATCGCGGCCACTGTGAGCATCGCCACCGGAGCTCGCGAGCGGCGCTCCGGGACGACCCGCTCGCCAGGTCGCCGGGACGGCACCGCAACGACCTCGGCCGCGACCGGCGCCAATGGTGTCCGTCGCGCTGCGGCGGTGCCGACGACCCGCCGCGGTGTGGGTCGGGCCGCCTTGTCCGCAGCACCCTGCGGCTGCGCCGGTGCGCGAGCCGGCTGTGGCGCCGATACCGACTCGGCCTGCCGCACCGCCTGGGCGCGCTGCTGCTCCAGCTCGGCGGCGTATCGGGCATCCTCCTGCTCGCGCGCCGCGGTGCGGCGGGCACGCCGGTCGGCCCGCTCCTCCTCCGCCCGCTCCTGCGCGATCCTCGCCCGCTCCTCCTGCGCCAGCCGTCGCCGACCCTCGCGGTCCAAGCCTCGGCGATCGGGCGCCTCCCGTCTGGCCTGATCCCGTTGCGCACGTGCCGCCTCGCTGGCAGCCAACGCCGCCCGTCGGGCCGCTTCCACCTGCTCGAGCCGCTGCTGTGCTGCCAAGTCCCTAGCCGACTGCGCGGCAGCGGCTTCGGCCGCGCGCGCCGCTTCACGCTCGCGCGCCGCCGCCCGTGCTTGTGCGTCCTCACGGGCCTGGCGATGCGCCAACGCCCGAGCGCCGGCCTCCGCCTCGGCCTCTCGCTGAGCCTGCCGCTGTGCCGCCGCCCGCGCCTGGGCCTCCTGCTGCGCCAGCAGCTGGGCGATCTTCCGCGCCTCGAGGTCCGCCGTCTCACGCGCCCGCACCGCCGCTGCCTCAGCAGCCGCCCTGGCGTGGCGCTGCGCGGCCCCTGTCGCCTCGCGCTCTGCGGCCTCGGTCGCCTGGCGCTCGGCGATCTCGCGGTCGCGGGCGTCCGCCTTCGCCTGCGCGGCCGCGAGCCGGACATCCTCGCGGCGGCTGATCCTGGCCAGCCGCGCGGCCTCCTTGGCCTCGGCGCGTTCGAGTCGCGCCCGCTTGGCGAGATCGGCCGACTCATGGGCCTCGCGGCGCCGCCGATCGCGCTGCTCCTGTGCGGCCAGTCGCGCCGACTCTTTGGCGGCCTGCGTCGCCAGGCGCTCGGCCTCCTTGGCCTCGGCCTTCTCCTGAGCGAGCCGCTCGGCCCGGTCGCGGGTGTCCCGCTCGGCCTGCTCTTTCGCCGCCCGCTGAGCCTGTGCCGCAGATTCCCGCTGTGCCCGCTCGGCCTCCTGCCGCTCGACCCTCTCTCGCGCCTGGCGTTCTGCCTCGGCCTTGGCCTCACCTTCAGCCTTCTCGCGGGCCGCTCTTTCCAGCGTCTCGCGCGCCCGGCGCTCGGCCCTGTCGCGCGCGTCCCGCTCGTCTCTCTCCTTCCCCTCCCGCTCAGCCTTCTCGCGCGCGTCCCGCTTCGCCTGTTCCTGCGCCTCGCGCTCCGCCTTCGCGGTGGCCTCCCGCTGGGCCCGCTCGGCCGCCTCCCGCTCGGCCTTCTCACGGGCCTCGCGCTCGGCCCGCTCGGCCGCCTCCTGAGCCAGCCGTTGTGCCTGCACCTCGGCGGCCCGTCGCTGCTCGGTCTCCTCGCGCGCCCTTCGATCCGCCTCGGCCAACTCGGTACGCTGACGCTCGGCGAGTGCTGCGGCCGCGGCCTGCGCCTGCTGCCACGCGGCGCGCTCCGCCTCGGCACGCAGGGCCTGCTGCGCTACGGCACGCTCACGCGCCTCGCGATCGGCCTGTTCCCGAGTCTCCTGCTCGGCCTTCTCCCGGGCTTCCCGCTCGACCCGTTCGCGCTCGGCACGCTGGGCCGCTGCCTCGGCCGCCGCCACTCGGGCCTGCTCCTCCCGCTGGGCGCGGGCCAGTGCCTCGGCCTCGCGGGCCGCCTGCTTGGCCGCGCCGGCCGCCTGGTTGGCCTGCTGCTGCTCACGCTTCGCCTGCTCAGTGGCAAGGCGCCGCGCCTCACGCTGCTCGACCTTGGCGAGCCGGGCCGCCTCCTTCGCGGCAACCCGTGCCAGACGCTCGGCCTCCCGGCGTTCAGCCTTCTCCTTGGCCTCTCGCTCCGCCCGCTCCTTCGCCTCCCGGCGCTCCTGCTCGCGGGCCTCGCGTTCCGCCTTCTCCTGGGCGTCGCGCTGTGCCTTCGCCGAAGCCTCCCGTTCAGCCTTCTCGCGAGCCTCACGCTCGGCCTTCTCCCGGGCCTCACGCTCGGCCTTCTCCCGCGCTTCACGCTCGGCCTTCTCCCGCGCTTCACGCTCGGCCTTCTCGCGAGCCTCACGCTCGGCCTTCTCCCGGGCCTCCCGGTCAGCCTTCTCGCGCGCTTCACGGTCGGCCTTCTCGCGAGCCTCACGCTCGGCCTTCTCCCGGGCCTCGCGTTCGGTTCTCTCCACTTCCTGCTGCTTCGCCTCAGCGACCGCATCGCGCTCGGCCTGCTCCCGCTCGAGACGTTCGCGCACCTCGCGTGCTGCACGTTCGGCCAACTCCGCGACCTCGCGAGCCAGTCGTTCCCGCTCGGTCCGCTCGGCCTCCTCCCTGACGATCCGCTCTGCATCGTCAGGACGGCGCGGCGTCGGCGCCGCCGTGCCGGGCTTACGGGGCGGCTTGGGCGTGGCCTTGGGGGGCTCCTGGTCGGTGGGAGCCTTCCCGGTGGGGGGCGCGCCGGGCTCCGTTGCAGCCGTGACCTCGACGACATCCCAGCCGTGCTCGACGACCTCCAGTGCCGCATCGGTCAGATCGGTCAGTTCGGCGGACGCCGCTGCCAGTAGGCCGTCGAGGTCGAAGTCGTCGGGGTCGGCCTCATGGCCGTCGGGGCCGAGCGCCCCTCGGCTCATCACGTCCTCCATCGCGCCTCCGTCGTGCCGACACCTGGACCGCCCGCCCGTGCGACCGTGGCTGCCGCGTGCGCGAGACTATCCGCAAAGCGGCGGGCGGGTGCCCGGGACGGAGGGCCACGGTATGCCGGAACTGGAGTTCGACGTGACCGTCGAGATCCCCAAGGGACAGCGTAACAAGTACGAGGTGGACCATAAGACGGGGAGAATCCGCCTCGATCGGATGTTGTTCACCGCAACGCGCTATCCGGCGGATTACGGATTCATCGAGGGCACGCTCGGCGAGGACGGCGATCCGTTGGATGCCCTGGTGTTGCTCGACGAGCCGACATTTCCCGGGTGCCTCATTCGGTGCCGCTCGATCGGCATGTTCCGGATGCGGGACGAGGCGGGCGGCGACGACAAGGTGATATGCCTGCCCACCGGGGACGTGCGGATGGCTCACCTGCGGGATCTCGGTGACATGTCTGACTTCTATCGCCTGGAGATCCAGCACTTCTTCGAGACGTACAAGGACCTGGAACCCGGAAAGAGCGTCGAAGGAGCGCACTGGGCCAATCGGCGACAGGCCGAGGAGGAGATCCGGCGGTCCGTCACCCGCGCCGTGGAGACTGGCTACTACGACGACAAGCACTGATCGATCAGGGGCGACCGGCCAACGGCATCGAGCCCGACCATCGCACCGGCACCTCGCGGACGAGGCTGCGGCTGTTCGGGGCCTCGATGACCATGCCGTTCCCGGAGTACATGGCGACGTGATGGATGGTTGCCGGGTCGGCCGGGTCGGACCCCCAGAAGATCAGGTCGCCGGGGCGCAGCTGACTCGGATCGATCTTGGCTGCCCTCGTGTACTGAGAGCGGGAAGAATGCGGCAGCGCGAGGCCGGGCTGGCCCCAGGCGCGCATGGTCAGCCCTGAGCAGTCGTAGGAATCCGGTCCTTCACCGCCCCAGAGGTACGCCTTGCCCAGTTGGGTGCGGGCCCACTCGACAGCGGCGACGCCCCCCGCGGCCGAGCCGTTCGTCTTGCCCGAAGGAGTCGGCGCGGGCGGGGGAGCCAGCGGTGGCGGGGGAGCTGC
>CAZEYA010000007.1:0-42889 GCA_964516515.1 uncultured Kineosporiaceae bacterium
GCACCCACCGCCACGCTGTCGCGCAGGCCGGTGGGGCGCTCGGCAGCCGCGACGCACACCCGCTGCTCGCCTTGGCGCCGGTACAGCTGCGCGCTCTCGCCGGTGTGATCCCGCAGCGCGACCAGGATCGGCGTCGCGGCCGCCGCCAGCCGGTCCTCGCCGCCCGCCGCAGCGAGTTCGGCGATGCGCGGACCGAGGACGAACCTGCCCTGCGTGTCACGTGTCAGCAGCCGGTGATGCTCCAGCGCCACGGCCAGGCGGTGGGCGGTCGGCCGGGCCAATCCCGTGGCCGCAACCAGCTGCGCCAGCGAGGCCGGCCCCGACTCCAGAGCGGACAGCACGGCGGCGGCCTTGTCCAGCACTCCGACACCGCTATGCTTGTCCACGAATTGATACTGCCGTCTCACAGTGCAAGACGGCAAGCCGGCGCCCGCTGATGGAGGCTCGTGTGGCGAAAACCCTGGCAGAGAAGGTGTGGGACGCGCATCTGGTGCGTCGCGGCGACGGCGGTGAGCCGGACCTGCTCTACATCGACCTGCATCTGATCCATGAGGTGACCAGCCCGCAGGCGTTCGACGGGCTGCGGCTGAGCGGTCGTGACGTGCGACGACCGGACCTCACGATCGCCACCGAGGACCACAACGTCCCGACCACCGACATCGACCAGCCGATCGCGGACCTCGTCAGCCGGACACAGGTCGACACGCTGCGGCGCAACTGCCACGAGTTCGGCATCCGGCTGCACAGCCTCGGCGACGTCGAGCAGGGCATCGTGCACGTCGTCGGTCCGCAGCTGGGCCTGACGCAGCCCGGCCTGACGGTGGTCTGCGGCGACAGTCACACCTCCACGCACGGTGCCTTCGGCGCGCTCGCCTTCGGCATCGGCACGAGTGAGGTCGAGCACGTCATGGCCACACAGACCCTGCCGTTGACACGGCCCAAGACCATGGCGATCACCGTCGACGGCGCCCTGCGGCCGGGCACTACGGCCAAGGACGTCATCCTCGCGGTGATCGCCCGGATCGGTACCGGCGGCGGTCAGGGCTATGTGCTGGAGTACCGCGGCGAGGCGATCCGCGCGTTGTCGATGGAAGCGCGGATGACGGTGTGCAACATGTCCATCGAGGCCGGCGCGCGAGCCGGAATGATCGCACCCGACGACACGACGTTCGACTACCTCTGCGGCAGACCGCACGCCCCCCGAGGCGCCGACTGGGACACCGCCGTCGCCTACTGGCGCTCGCTGGCGACCGACGAGGACGCGACGTACGACGCCGAGGTCGTCCTCGACGCCGCCGACGTCGAGCCGTTCGTCACGTGGGGCACCAACCCCGGCCAGGGCCTGCCGCTGTCGGCGGCGGTCCCCGACCCCGAGGCCATGACCGACCCATCGGCCAAGGCCTCGGCGCAGCGGGCGCTGGCCTACATGGACCTCACACCGGGCACCCCGATGCGCGACATACGCATCGACACCGTCTTCCTCGGCTCGTGCACCAACGGCCGGATCGAGGACCTGCGCGCCGCCGCCGAGGTGGTCCGGGGCCGCACCCGCCACCCCCACGTCCGGGTGCTCGTCGTGCCGGGCTCGGAGCGGGTGCGCCAGGCGGCCGTCGCCGAGGGCCTGGACGCCGTCTTCACCGAGTTCGGTGCCGAGTGGCGCCACGCCGGGTGCTCGATGTGCCTGGGCATGAACCCCGACCAGCTGGCTCCCGGCGAGCGCAGCGCCAGCACCTCCAACCGCAACTTCGAGGGCCGGCAGGGCAAGGGTGGCCGCACCCACCTCGTCAGCCCACTGGTGGCCGCGGCCACCGCGGTGCGCGGCACGTTGTCCAGCCCCGCCGACCTCGACCCCGTGCCCGCCTGAGACGACAAGCCCAGGAGACCAGCCATGGAGCCCTTCACCTCGCACACCGGCATCGGCGTCCCGCTGCGCGCGTCGGACGTCGACACCGACCAGATCATCCCGGCCGTCTACCTCAAGCGGGTCACCCGAACCGGTTTCGAAGACGGGCTGTTCGCCGCCTGGCGCGCCGATCCGCATTTCGTCCTCAACGTCCCGGCGTATTCGGCCGGCTCCGTCCTGGTCGCGGGGCCGGACTTCGGCACCGGTTCGAGCCGTGAGCACGCCGTGTGGGCGCTGAAGGACTACGGCTTTCGGGCAGTGCTGTCCTCGCGCTTCGCGGACATCTTCCGCGGCAACGCCGGCAAGCAGGGCCTCGTCGCAGCCCAGCTGGAGCAGACCGACATCGAGCAGCTGTGGAAGATCCTCGAGACCGCTCCCGGCACGCCGGTCACCGTGGACCTGGCCGATCGCCTGGTGCACTGCGCGGAGTTCACCTGCGGTTTCGCCATTGACGACTACACCCGCTGGCGGCTGATGGCAGGGCTGGACGACATCGGCCTGACCTTGCGACACGCCGAGGACATCACCGCGTTCGAGGCGCACCGGGAGTCTTGGCGACCGCGCACCCTGGCGTGAGGCAGGGCGGCGCGACGCACCGGCGCGCGGCCACGACTGTCCTGCGCGCGGGGTATGGGTGAGGATGGGCCGGTGAGTGACACCCTCATCGTCCACGGCGGCTCCCCTCTCAACGGGCGCGTAGCCGTCCGGGGCGCCAAGAATTTCGTCACCAAGGCCATGGTGGCCTCGCTGCTCGGCGAGGCCCCCAGCCGGCTGCGAGGCGTGCCCGAGATCAGCGACGTCACCGTCGTGCAGGGCCTGCTGGAGCTCTACGGCGTCAGAGTCAGCCGGTCCAACGGTGACGGCGAGATGATCCTCGACCCGTCCGCGGTGGAGTTGGCGTCGACCGGCGACATCGACGCCCACGCCGGGTCCAGCCGCATCCCGATCCTGTTCTGCGGCCCCCTGTTGCACCGCCTCGGTGAGGCGTTCATCCCCGACCTGGGCGGCTGCCGGATCGGGGACCGGCCGATCAACTTCCACCTGGACGTGTTGCGGCAGTTCGGCGCGGTCGTCGACAAGCTGCCCAACGGCATCCGGATCCGGGCACCCCGGCGGCTGCAGGGCACCAAGGTGGAATTGCCGTTCCCCAGTGTCGGAGCCACCGAGCAACTGCTGCTCACCGCGGTGCGTGCCGAGGGGGTCACCGAGCTCAAGGGTGCGGCCATCGAGCCCGAGATCGGCGACCTGATCGCGGTGCTGCAGAAGATGGGCGCGATCATCAGCGTCGACACCGACCGGGTGATCCGGATCGAGGGGGTCGACGCGCTCGGCGGGTTCACCCACCGGGCCCTGCCGGACCGGATCGAGGCGGCGTCGTGGGCATGCGCGGCCCTGGCGACCGGCGGCGACATCATCGTCGAAGGTGCCCGGCAGTCGGACATGATGACCTTCCTCAACACCTTCCGTAAGGTCGGCGGGCAGTTCCATGTCGACGACGACGGGATCCGGTTCTTCCACCCCGGCGGCGACCTGAAGTCGATCGTGCTGGAGACGGCAGTTCACCCCGGGTTCATGACCGACTGGCAGCAGCCGCTCGTGGTCGCGCTGACCCAGGCCGCCGGGCTGTCCATCGTCCACGAGACCGTGTACGAGAACCGGTTCGGCTTCACCGAGGCGCTGCGGGCGATGGGTGCCCACATCCAGATCTACCGCGAGTGCCTGGGCGGGTCGCAGTGCCGGTTCGGCCAGCGCAACTTCAGGCACTCGGCTGTGATATCCGGCCCGACGTCGCTGACCAGCGCCGAGATCACGGTGCCCGACCTGCGCGGCGGCTTCAGCCACCTGATCGCCGCACTGGCGGCCCAGGGGGCGAGCACCGTGCACGGCATCGGCATCATCGACCGCGGATACGAGCATTTCCACGACAAGCTGGAGGCACTCGGCGCCAAGGTCGAGCGCGCCTGACGGCTGCCGGGGTCGTTCAGCCGCAGGCGGCGGCTTCGCGGGTCGCCTGCCCGGCACCGAGGTCGAGCGCTGCCGCGAGGTCCTCGGGAGTGTCGACGTCACGGCGCAACCGTGGCAGGGCGACGTCCAGCACCACCGCACCGCCGGCCATGTGGCGATGCGCCGACCCCAGCCCGAAGTTGGGCCGCACGGCCGCGGGGTAGGCAGCCGCGAGCAGGACCGTGCCCTCCCCCTGGGCATCCGGCACCACGGCGCGGGTGGCGCCGTCGGCCAGCGCGGCGGCGCAGGCGTCCAGCGCGGCTGCGATGTCGTCGGGCCATACAGCAGGGACGTCGGCGAGCAGCACGGCGGACGGCCGGTGTGACGGGGCCGTCTGCAGGGCGGCGGTGACCGCCTCGTTGAGGCCCCGGCCCGGGTCGGCGACTGCGAAAGCCCCGAAGCGATCGGCCATCGCCCGCACGTCGTCGTCCGCGGTCACGACGATGATCCGAGCCACGCGCGACGACCCGGCGACCGCGGTGATCGTGTCGGCGGCGACCGCGGCGGCGACCACCCGCCGCCGCTCGCCGAGCGCCGCCAAGCGGGTCTTCGCCTGCGAGCCGCCCTTGATCGGCAGGATCACCGTCCACGGCCACGGGGTGCTCACGTGCATGTCCATCGCGCTACATGATCGCGCATCCGGGTCGTTAGGGTGCGTGGGTGGCACACAGGAGTCGGCTGCACGGTCTGGGCTGGGGGTACCGGCTCGCGGTCGGGGTGCTGGTGCCGTTGATGCGGGCTATCGCGGCCCGGGATTGGCGGGGGGTGGAGAACCTGCCCCGCGAGGGCGGTGCGGTGGTCGTGGCCAACCACGTGACGTACCTGGACCCGCTGGCCGCCGGGCACTTCGTGTGGCAGAACGGTCGCGTGATCCGCTATCTCGCCAAGTCGGGGCTGTGGCGGAACCGGCTGATCGGCGCCCTGCTCACCAGCGCGGGGCAGATTCCGGTGCTGCGCGGCGGGCCGGACGCCGCACGGGCCTACGAGGCCGCGGTCCAGGCGGTCCGCCGCGGCGAGGTCGTCATGGTGTTCCCGGAGGGGACGTTGACCCGCGATCCCGACCTGTGGCCGATGCGCGGCAAGAGCGGCGCCGCCCGCATCGCTCTGGAGACCGGCTGCCCCGTGATCCCACTCGGGCAGTGGGGGGCCCAGGAGATCATGCCCCGGTACAGCCACTGGCCCCGGCTGTGGCCACGACGGACGGTGTCGGTGTGGGCAGGGCGGCCGGTGAACCTCGACGATCTGCGCGGCCAGCCGATGGATGCCGACCTGTTGCAGCGGGCGACCGACCGGATCATGGCGGCTCTCACGACGATCGTCGCCGACCAGCGCGGCGAGAAGCCGCCGGCCAAGCCCTACGACCCACGCGATCACGGTGTGGCGGAGACCGGTCGGCTGCCCTGATCCTCAGGACCCGGTCCGCACCGAGTCGAGTGCTCGGGACACGTCCACCCACAGGTCCTCGACGTCCTCGATCCCGACTGACAGCCGCAGCAGGCCCTGCGGCACCAGCGGGGACTCCCCAGCGTGCTTGCGGCGGCGTTCAATGAGGGACTCGACCCCGCCGAGGCTCGTGGCATGCGTCCACACCCGGCACGCCGACGCGACGGCCTCGGCCGTGGCGGCGTCGACGACCTCGATCGCCAACAGCGCACCGAAACCGCTGGACTGTGCTGCCGCCACCGTGTGGCCAGGGTCCGAGGCCAGACCGGGGTAACGCACTCGGGTCACGGCGCGATGCCCGCTCAGCCGCTGGGCGAGCACCCCGGCCGAGCGCTCCGCCCGTTCCAGCCGGACGTCCAGGGTGCGCAACCCGCGCAGCGCCAGCCACGCCTCGAAGGGACCGGGTACCGCCCCCCCGACCCGCCGCGCCCGCCGCAGCTCCTCGTGCAGGCGTGGGTCGGCGGTCACCGCGACACCGAGCAGCACGTCGTCGTGTCCCGCGATCGCCTTGGTCGCCGAATGCATGGTCACATCCGCGCCCAGCTCCAGCGGGCGCATCCGCAGCGGGGTGGCGAACGTCGCGTCGACCGCCACCCGGGCTCCGTGCTGGTGCGCGGCGCCCGCGACGGCCCGCACGTCCGGCACCGACAGCAGCGGGTTGCTCGGGCACTCGACCCAGACCAGGCCGGCACCGGCCAGCGCCACCGGCATGGCGACCGCATCGGTGAGGTCGACCCGGCGGACCTCGGCCCAACCCCGCTCCTCGATCCCGGCCAGCATGGCCGCGGTGCCGGTGTAGCCGGTGATGTCCGTGACGATGACGCGGGGCCGGCTCGGATCGGCGAACAGCAGCGCGTCCACGGCGGCGTTGGTCGCCGCCATGCCGGAGGCGTACACGGTGGCGCTGCCGCCGTCGAGGTCGCCCAGTACCGCTTCCAGTGCCTCCCAGGTGTCGACACTGGTACGGGCGTAGTCGGCGGGCGGTGACGGAACCAGCCAGTCTCGGTCGGGGTCCGCGTCCGCGGTGTGATAGGTGGTCGACAGCGTGACGGGCGGGTTGATCGGCCCGCCGGGAGTCCGGGCGGGCCGGCCTGCGGCCACGACACGGGTGGCTGGTCGCCGGCGGTCACCGGTGGTGTCCTTGGTCATGCCGCACGGTAGCGGGCGCGCCGGCGCAGGCCGATGGCCGCCGCGGGGCCACTAGCCTCCACAGACGATGGACACCACAGGGTCAGATCAGGACCGGGGGCGGCGCCGCCGCCCCCGGGTCGCGGTGCTGTTCGGCGGCCGCTCCGGCGAACACTCCATCTCCTGCGTCACCGCGGCGGGGGTGCTCGAGGCGATCGACCGTTCCCGCTATGACGTCGTGGCTGTCGGTATCACCAAGGATGGCCGATGGCTGCTGGTCGACGACGACCCCCGGGTGTGGCGCATCACCGATGGCGTGATGCCGATGGTGAGCGAGGCGGCGGCGCTGTCGGTCGGCGGGCGCATCGGCGAGGTGGTTCCCGCGCGGCGGCTTGGTGAGGCGACGCTCGATCTGCGCTCCGGCGGGGCGGCGACCGAACCGATCGACGTCGTCTTCCCGCTGCTGCACGGTCCCTACGGCGAGGACGGCACGGTGCAGGGCCTGCTCGAACTCGCCGGGATCCGCTACGTCGGCTCCGGCGTGTTGGCCTCGGCGGTTGGTATGGACAAGGACGTCATGAAGACGCTGCTGCGTGCGGCGGGACTACGGGTCGCCGATTGGGTGTCGTTCACGGCGCAGGAGTGGCGGGCGTCCAGACCGGAACTGTCGTCACGGGTGGCCGAACTGGGGTGGCCGGTGTTCGTCAAGCCGGCCCGGGCGGGATCGAGCCTCGGTGTGTCACGCGTGAAGGACGACGCCGGTCTGGACGGCGCGATCCTCGCCGCCGGCGCCGAGGACCCGCGCATCATCGTCGAGGCGGCCGTCGCGGGCCGCGAGATCGAGTGTGGTGTGCTGGGCGGGGTGTCCGGGGGGCCGGCGGAGGCCAGCGAGTGCGGGGAGATCGTGCTGCTGGGCGGTCGCGAGTTCTACGACTTCGAGGCCAAGTACCTCGACGACGGCAGCGCGGTGCGGCTGGACTGTCCCGCCGACCTGCCACCAGGCGTCGCCGACGAGGTGCGGCGGGTGGCACTGCGCGCCTTCGACGCGCTGCGGTGCGAGGGGCTGGCGCGGGCCGACGTCTTCGTCGACGGCGACGACGTCATCGTCAACGAGGTCAACACGATGCCAGGGTTCACCCCGATCTCGATGTACCCGCGGATGTGGCAGGCCAGCGGCATCGCCTACCGCGACCTCGTGGACCGGCTGCTTGGGCTCGCGCTGGAGCGGCCCGCCGGCCTGCGCTAGGTGCAGGCCCGTTCCTGCGGCAATGCCCCCACGGCTGCCGCCAGGTCGACCAGCACATCTCCCGGTGCCGGCCCGGCCGGGATCTCGACCTCCACCCCGGGCACCCGGCCGTAGGCAGCGAACAGCGCCGCGCCGGACTCGTCGCGGGCCAGTTCCACCCAGTCGACGTCCCCGGCCGACACGCACGGGTCCGTGGTGGGGCCGGGTGGTGCCGTGCCGCACCGCAGCACGACCGCCGGATCGCCCCACGCCGCGACGCCGGGGGTCTCGCCGGTGCCGCGCCGGGCCTGCCCGGCGACGGAGGCCGGCAGTTCGGTGATCAGAGTGGCGCAGGCCGACGCGGTGGCCTCGGGGGCGGGATCCACGGCCAGCGACCCGGCGCAGCCGCTCATCGCGGCCAGAGCGACGCCGATGGCCGCGACGCCGGCGGCCGCGACGCGTACCAGGGCGATCAGACCTCGACGATCGGGCATGTCAGGGTCCGGCTGATCCCGGGGAGGTCCTGCACCCGGGCCAGCACGAGCCGTCCCAGGTCGTCGAGGGTCGCCGCCTGCACCGTGGCGATGACGTCGTAGGGTCCGGTGACGTTGTGCACGGCGACCGTCTCGGACATGGTCGCGACTGCCCGTGAGACCTCGATCGCGCGGCCGGGCGCGGTCTGGATGAGAATGTACGCCTGGACCACATCACCAACCTACGGCCTGCCCGCACGTCGCGGCGGTCCGGCATCGAGAGGGGCACCATGGCGAGCGTCCGCGAGTGGGGCGAGGACCGGCTGGTTGCCGCGGTGCTGGAGCGGATCTCGGCCGTCGGTACCGGGCCCCGGATGCACGTCGCGGTCGGTGACGACGCGGCCGTCCTGGGGTCCACCGGCGCCGTCGTGCTGAGCACGGACACGCTGGTAGGCGGAGTGGATTTCCGGCTGGACTGGTCCAGCGCCGCCGATATCGGCGCGAAGACGGCTGCGGCCTGCCTTGCGGACATCGCCGCCATGGGAGCGGCCCCTGAGGCCCTGCTGATCTCGCTGACGGTGCCCGCCGACACCGAGGTGGCGTGGGTGCTCGACCTCGCGGGCGGTATGGCTCGCGAGTGCTCCCGCGCCGGCGCCGGCGTGGCCGGTGGGGACATGGCAGCGGGCGAGCAGATCGTGGTGACCGGGACCGCGGTGGGCAGACTGGCCGACCCGTCGGCGGCAGTGCTGCGTTCCGGAGCTTGCCCCGGTGATGTCGTGGCCGTCTGCGGGATCGTCGGTGATTCCGCTGCCGGACTGGCGCTGTTGTCGGCAGGTCCCGCGGCGCTGGCGGATCCGGGACTGCCCGACGTCGCGGCCGCAACAGTTCTCGCCCGCCATCGGCGCCCTGCGCCGGACTATCGCTCGGGGGTGGCGGCCCGGCAGGCCGGGGCGACGTCGCTCATCGACGTGAGCGACGGTCTGGTGCGCGACGCCCGCCGGGTCGCGGTTGCCTCAGGTGTCAGCATCGACCTCGACCCCGTCGCGCTCGTCCCGTCCGCCGAGGCGGACGCGGTGGCCAAGTTCCTCTCGGCAGTGACATTCGAAGCGGTGCCGCTGGGAGCGGTCGCGCTGGAATGGGTGCTGACCGGTGGCGAGGATCACGCCATGCTGGCGACCTTCCCGCACGGTGCCGAATTGCCTGCCGGCTTCCGTAGGATCGGGTCGGTCTTCCCCGCCGTCGGCGACCCGGGCGTCACCCTCGCCGGTCGCGCCTATCGGGGGACCGGCGGCTGGGTGCACTTCAGTGACTAGCGGGTGACCTTTCCGGCCTTGAGGCAGGAGGTGCACACGTTCAGCCGCTTCGGGGTGGCACCGACCATCGCGCGAACTCGCTGGATGTTGGGGTTCCAGCGGCGCTTGGTGCGCCGGTGCGAGTGGGAAATGGCGTGACCGAAGCTGGGGCCCTTGCCGCAGATGTCGCAGTTCGCAGCCACAGGCTGTCTCCACTCCTTCAGGGGCGGTGGTGGTCACCACCGGGATCGAGTTCGCCGGTCGCACGCCGATGCGTGCGGGCAACCTCACTAGATTAGCCGAGCTCACAGTGGGCTGCCTAATCGTCTGGCACTACCGTGATGCCCGTGGCCGGGCGCGAGGCGGTGATCAGCCGCGGCGGCGGCCCGCTCGGAGACGGCGGGCCGGCAGTGACCATGGGTCGACTCGATCTGAGCCTGCGCACCGAACTGGGTGGGAGGACGGCGGGCGCATTGGAGAAGGCCTTCGGCCTGCGGACGGTCGGGGACCTGCTGACGCACTATCCCAAGCGCTACCTCGCCACCGGCGAGCCGACCCCGATCACAGACCTGGTCGGTGAGGAGCTCGCGACGATCATCGCCGACGTTCAGAAGGTGTCCACCCGGCAGATGCGGCAGCGCAGAGGGTCCATCACCGATGTCGAGGTGACGGACGGGCGTTCGGTGCTC
The DNA here is from genome assembly GCA_964516515.1 of uncultured Kineosporiaceae bacterium. Taxonomy (GTDB): domain Bacteria; phylum Actinomycetota; class Actinomycetes; order Actinomycetales; family JBBAYJ01; genus JANNOG01. The sequence continues at coordinate 10,158 of CAZEYA010000007.1, forward strand.
AAGCTGACATTCTTCAACCAGCCGTGGCGGGCGAACACCCTCAAGCCCGGGACGCGCGGGGTGTTCTCCGGCAAGGTCACGAGCTATCGGGGGGAACTGCAGCTGGTCCAGCCGGAGTTCGCCGAGCTGGACGTCTCGCACGACGACATGCTGCCGCTGGAACTGGTGGCGGGGTCGGCCGCGCCGGTGGCGGGCTTCGACGAGCAGGGCATCCCGCCGCTCGTGCCCATCTACGCCGCGACCAGCGGGCTGCGCAGCTGGCGGATCTGGAGCATCGTGCTGCACGTCCTGCGGACCCTCGGCCCGGCCGACGTCGGCGACCCGGTGCCGGCCGATGTGCTGCGGGGGATGGGCCTGCTGTCGCGGCACGAGGCCCTGGTGGCTGTGCACCGTCCGATGTCGCAGGCGGCCGCTGACGCGGCGCTTCGGCGGCTTCGCTTCGAAGAGGCATTCGTGCTGCAGACCGGGCTGGTGCAGCGGCGCCGCGAGGCCCGGTCGCGCGCCGCCGCGGTGCGCCGGGCCGACCCGCTGGGCCTGCTGGCGGCCTTCGACGAGCAGTTGCCGTTCACCCTCACCGACGGGCAGCGCCGGATCGGCGAGGAGATCGCCACCGACCTGGCCGCGGGCTCCCCGATGCAGCGGTTGCTGCAGGGCGAGGTCGGCTCGGGCAAGACGCTGGTCGCGCTGCGGGCGATGCTCACGGTCGTCGACAGCGGCGGCCAGGCGGCGCTGCTCGCCCCCACCGAGGTCCTGGCCGTACAACATCACCGGACCATCACCGCGATGCTCGGCGCCCTGGGCCAGGCCGGGATGCTGGGTGGTGACGACCGGGGCACCCGGGTGGCGCTGCTCACCGGGTCGCTGTCGGCGGCGGCTCGCCGGGCCGCACTCGCGGAGATCGCAGCGGGCGGGGCGGGGATTGTCGTCGGCACCCACGCGCTGCTCAGCGACCCGGTGTCGTTCGCCGACCTCGGCCTCGTGGTCGTCGACGAGCAGCACCGCTTCGGCGTGGAGCAGCGGGACGCGCTGCGCACCGCTGCAGAGGACCGCGAACAGGCGGTGCCGCACCTGTTGGTGATGACGGCGACGCCGATCCCGCGCACGGTGGCGATGACGGTCTTCGGTGATCTGGACGTGTCCCTGCTCCAGGACATGCCAGCCGGGCGCCCGGACGTGGCGACCCATGTCGTGTCGCTGGCGGAGCACCCTGCGTGGCTGTCCCGGGTGTGGGGCAGGGTCGCCGAGGAGGTCGCCGCCGGTGGGCAGGCGTTCGTGGTGTGCCCACGCATCGGCGGCGGTGAGCCGGACGACGCCGCAGAGTCGGGCCTCCTGGACATCGCAGGGGACGGGGCCGGGGCGGCGGCCGGCCTGACCGAGACCCGGCCCGCGGTCGCCGTGCTGGAGATGATCGAGACGTTGCGGGGCGAGCCGGTGCTGACCGGCCTGCGCATCGAGGTGCTGCACGGCCGGCTGCCCGCCGACGAGAAGGACGCCACGATGCGGGCGTTCGCGGCAGGCGACATCGACGTCCTGGTCGCCACCACGGTCATCGAGGTGGGAGTGGACGTGCCCAACGCCTCGGTGATGGCGATCCTCGACGCCGACCGGTTCGGGATCTCGCAGTTGCACCAGCTGCGGGGCCGGATCGGGCGTGGTACCCGGCCAGGGGTGTGCCTGCTGGTTTCGGCGGCCGTGGTGGACAGTCCGGCGCACCGGCGTGTGACCGCGGTGGCCGCGACCCGCGACGGGTTGGAGCTGGCCCGCCTGGACCTGGAGCAGCGGCGCGAGGGGGACGTGCTGGGTTCGGCGCAGTCGGGGCGGCGGTCCTCACTGAAGCTGCTGCGGGTGCTGCGTGATGAGCAGCTGATCACGAAGGCGCGGGCTCATGCCCAGGTCATGCTCGATGCGGACCCGGAGCTGGCCGGGTTCGCGGAATTGCGAGCAGCCGTGGCCCGGGCGCTGACCGACGGCCGGGACGAGTTCATCGACCGTGGCTGAGCACGAAGCGGGAGCTCCATGACGAGGATCATCGGCGGCATCGCCGGCGGCCGGCAGATCGCGGCACCGAAGGGGACCGGCACCCGTCCCACGACGGACCGGGTCCGGGAGTCGCTGTTCGCGAGGCTGGAGTCGATGGGTGCCGTCGCCGGCAGCCGGGTAGCGGACCTGTTCTGCGGTTCGGGTGCGCTGGGCCTGGAGGCGGTGAGCCGGGGCGCGGCGTCGGCGGTGCTGGTGGAGTCGGACCCGGCAGCGGCGGCGGTGGCTCGCCGCAACGTCGAGCGACTGGGGTTGCGCGGCGTCACAGTGGTCGCCGACCGCGTCGAGCGGTTCCTCGGCCATGCCATTGGGCGCGACGAAGGCTATGACCTGGTCCTGCTCGACCCGCCCTACGCGCTCAGCGATGAGGTGACCTCGGATCTGCTGGTCGCCGTCGCCGCCGTGCTGACTCCCGGGGGCGTGGTCAGCGTCGAGCGGTCCTCGCGCTCGCCGGCACCGCTCTGGCCCCCGTCGGTGACTGCCGTCGGGGGCCGGACCTATGGCGAGACCGCGGTGTGGCTGGCGGAGCTGACTTCTGGGCTGCCCTCACCCCTTCTCGGCGCCGGCGTTGGCGCCGCTGATGAAGTACCGCTGGAAGGCGAAGAAGACGATGGCCACCGGAATGGTCATCAATAGTGATGCGGCCATGCTGATCGGGTATTGATTACCCGATCCGAGTTGCCCGCTGGTCAAGGTGGCGACACCCTTCGTCAAGGTGTACAGATTGGGATCCTGCGAAGCGACGAGGAAGTGCGAGAACTCGTTCCACGACCCTTGGAACGACAGGATGGTGATGGTGATGAGTGCCGGGCGCGCCATGGGCAGGATAACCGACCAGAACAGCCGGAAGGTGCTGGCGCCGTCAATCCGTGCGGCCTCCTCGACCGATACCGGGATCGTCTCGAAGAACTGCTTCATGATGAAGATCCCGGCCGCGTCGGCGATCAGCGGGAGGAACAGCGCCGGGTAAGTGTCCCAGATACCGAGTTGCCGCAGCACCAGGAACTTGGGGATCAGCAGGATGATTCCCGGTACCGCCAGGATGATCAGGATCCCGGCGAACGTTGCGCTTCGGCCCCGGAACGGCAACCTGGCCAGGGCATAACCGGCCAAGGAGTCGAAGAAGACCCGGCCCGCCGTGACCACGACGGACACGACGACCGAGTTTAAGAACCACAACCAGAAGCTGGTCTCGCCGAGCCGCTGGAAGGCTTCGGTGACGAACGGGGACGGGACCAGGCTCAATGGGTTCTGCGTCGCATCAGGGTTAGTCTTGAAACCTGTGACCAATTGGATGATGAACGGGTAGATGTAGACGAAGGCGAAGAGCACGAGGACCAGGTAGCCGATCCCGACCGCGACAGCGGTCCATGGGCTGATCCGCCGCCGGCGCTGCTTGGCGGCGGTGTCCAAGGTACCGGCGAGGACGGGGGTGGTGTTCGGTGCCCCGCCTGTGGTCGTCGTCGTCATCGCGGGGCTCCCGTCGTCAGGGTCTGCGCTGTGGCCTTCTTTGCGGCGGTATTGGCGGCTCGTTCCCGTCGGCGCTGCCTGGCGGCGGCCCGGTCGCGGAAGGCAAGCCGCTGCAGCACGGTGAAGAAGATGATGATGGCGAACAGGATGAAGGCCATCGCAGTCCCGATACCCCACTGGTTGTTGTCCAGCGCATAGGTATATGACAGGTACGCGGGAGTCAGCGTGGTCTTTGTCGGTCCACCTTGAGTGGTGATGAAAATCTGGTCGAAGACCTGCCAGGTGCCGATGAGGCCGAGCGTGAGCACCAGCAAGACGGTCGGCCTGATGTGGGGCAGAGTCACCGCTCGGAAGCGCTGCCAGCGGTTGGCGCCGTCGACCATGGCCGCCTCCTGCACCTCTGTGGGGACGTCCTGCAGGGCTGCCAGGAAGAGCAGCATGAACGTGCCGGTAGTGGTCCAGATGACGAGCATGATGATCGCGCTCATCGCCACACTGGGCCCGGACAGCCATTCCCATGCAGACAGTCCGAGAATGGTGGTGTCGGTCAGTGCGGTTGGCGGTGAGTCGATGTTCCACACCCCGAGGGCGCCGAGCAGTTGATGCAGCAGGCCGCGGGAGTCACCGAACCAGGTTGGCCCTTCCAGCCCGACGTAGCCGAGGATCTCGTTGATCGCCCCGCTGCCGGAGAACAGGAACAAGAACACCAGGCTGATGGCGACCGACGAGGTCACGGACGGGAAGTAGAACGCGGTGCGGAAGAAGCTGCGCGCCTTGAGTAACTGCTGGTTGAGGATGCTCGCGAGGAGCAGCGCCATGATCGTCTGGATCGGGACGACCAAGAGGACGTAGTACCCGTTGTTCCGGAGCGACGTGAAGAAATCGCGCTTGATGAGCGATTCCTCGGTGAGGATCTGGGCGTAGTTGTCGGTGCCGACGAAGTTCACGTCCGGGTTCAGTGGGCTGCCCCGACCGTTCCAGTCGCTGAACGAGACCCACACCGCCAGGGCGATGGGCAATAACACGAACAGCACCAAGAGGGCGACGCTGGGCGCGACGAACGTCCAGCCGGCCCTGCTCTGCCCTGTCGTGATGCCACCGCTGCGGGGCTTGCGGGTGCGGCCGCTGGCCGCACCGGATGACTCCGTTGCCATGGCGCAACCTCCTTGTCTGCCTTGACCTGGATGGTGCGAGGGGTGACCGGCCGGGCGACTGCCCGGCCGGTCACGGGTTGTCGATCAGCCGCCGACGATGCCGCCGGCGTTGGTGTCGAAGGACTGCAGGATCTCCGTCGGGTCAGCCGTGCGCAGGGCCTCCAACTGAGCGTCCAGCTCGAGCATGACCGGGTCGATGGCCGGCGCGACGACCGGGCCGCGGCCGTACTCGCCGCCGGCGATGAAGGGGGCGTCGTCGGGGAACGCGGCGACGTAGTCCTCCTGCGCGGACTGGCGGCTGGGCATGACACCGAACGCCTCGGCGTTGGCCAGCTGCTGTTCGGGAGTTGCCAGGTAGTCCACCAGGCTGACCGCGGCCGCCTGGTTGGGCGAGTCGGCAGAGATGCCCCAGCACTGCGTGAACAGCAGGGTGCCCTTGCCGGCCGGCCCCTCGGGGAACTCCACCACCTGGTAGTCGACGTCCGGGTAGTCGTTGGTCATGGCGCCGCGGATCCAGTTGCCCTCCATCGCCATCGCCGCCCGACCGGTACCGAAAGCCTCGCCACCCCAGCCGGCGTCGAGGTCGACGGGGTAGGCCGCCGAGCCGTCGTTGAGCAGCGTCTGAACGAAGGTCAACGCCTCGACGTTCTCCGGGGTCTCTGCGGTGGCCGCTGTGGAGTCCTCGTTCACCCAGTAACCGCCGGCCTGGACCAGGAACGCACCCAGCCGGTCGCGCGTCGGCGCCATCGCAAGACCGACCTGGTCACCGGTGGTCAGCGTCTTGGCGACCGTCGAGAGCTCGTCCCAGGTGGTGGGGACGTCGTCCTCGGTGAGGCCCGCTGCCTCCCACGCGGTGTTGTTGATCTGCAACGCCAGCGTCGAGAAGTCCTTGGGCGCGCAGTACTGCTGGTCCTCGAACGTGAACGTCGTGCGCAGGTTCTCGTAGAAGTCCTCGGGGTCGGTCAGCTGGTCGGCGTAGGGGTAGAGGTTCCCAGCCGAGGCATAGTCGGCGAACCGGCTGGCGTCGACGTAGAACAGGTCGGGGGCGTTGCCGCCGGCGAAGCCCTGGGCGAGCTGCTGCTGGATGTCCTGGGCGGGCTGCACGTCGACGGTGTTGCCCGTCTCCTCGGCCCATGCCGTGGCCGCCCCGGTGACGGCCGCAGTCTCGGCGTCTCCGCTGGAAGCGATGAGCACCGTCAGCGCGACGCCAGTGGTCTCGCCCGCGGCGCTCTCGCCGCCCCCCTCGCCGGGCGCGGGGTCGTCCCCACCGCCGCAGGCCGCGACCAGGGCGGTCAGGGCGAGGACGGCGGTGGCGGGCACCAGGCCCCTCTTGATTGATCGGTGTGGTCGCATTTGCGCGGTCAACTCCTTGTGGTGTCGGATTGCGGTGAGGTGCGGGGTCGGATCGGACGGTGGCTAGGTGACGGTGGGGCCCCGGCCGGGGTCCACCAGAGAGGGGCGCAGCAGGACACCGCGAAACGGTGCGACACCACCCGCGAGGCGGGGCAGGAGTAGGTCCATGCAGGTGCGGGCGGCCTGGGCCACCGGTTGGCCGATGCTGGCCAGGCCGAGGGCCGCGGTCACCGGGGTGGCATCGAAGCCCACGATCCGAGGCGGGCGCGGGGAGTGCTGAGTGGCTCGCCACGCGCCCAGCGCGAGCGTGTCGCTGGCGCAGACCAGACCGTCGGGTGCCTGGTCGCCCTCGAAGGCCAACCGGACGGCTGCCTCGGCAGCGTCGGATCGGTCCTCGCATGCCATCGGGGCGATCGGTGCGAGCACGCCGAGGGTCGCGGCGGCGCGGTGCCAGCCGCTGCGACGGTCGTCGCCGACACCGGACCCTGCCGGCCATCCCAGGAAGGCGATCGACCGGCAGCCGCGAGCGGCCAGGTACTCCACGGCCTGCTCACAGCCGTTGGCGCCGTCGACGTCCACCCAGTCGTGCCAGTACTCGGGTCCCTCGGGAGAGGTGTCCCAAGGCCGGCCGAAGCTGCAGAACGGCGCCCGGCGCTGCGCCAGCCACATCGAGCGCTGGTCGCCGGTGTGGGTCGCGGTGAGGACGACGGCGTCGGCCGAGCCGGTCAGCAGCAGGTCCTCGATGGGCCCGATCTCGTCGCGGTCGTCCGCCGAGGTGGAGTAGAGGATCACCTGGTGACCGCTCGACCGGCACGCGTCGGCCAACCCGTGCAGGAACGCGTCCAGCAGCAGGCCGGATACGCCGTCGGGTTGCGGTCGGTGTGCGGCCACGGCGATCGCCTTCGCTCGCCGGGTGGCCAGCTGCCGGGCGGGGATCGAGGGTCGATAGCCCAGTTCGGCGATGGCGGCGAAGACCCGGTCACGGGTCGCTGAACGGAGCCGTTCGGGTCGGTGCAGAGCATTCGATACTGTTTGCCGCGAGACCCCGGCGCGCTCGGCGACGGTGTCGAGGGTTGGGGCCGACGCCCAGGCCATCACCATCGCCTCCTCGCGACCGTCGCACATCGTGGTGCTCATTACGGCATCATTTGAGCGCTCAATGAGAAATACACCACACGATCTATCCACCCGCCAGTGCAGTGACCAACTTGTTACCGAACGCCGCAGCTGCGGCACACCACCAGTCGCCCCAAGGAGTTCACGTGCCCGATGCCGACCAGATCGATGCCGTAGCAGGACCGGGTGAGGTGGCTCCGCAGCCCTTCCGTCAGCCGTGGCTGCACGATCTCGTACCAGCCCTGCGGGCGCCGACCCAGGCCTGGTCGGCCACCTCGGGCCAGATCACCGGGGACGGGATCACCGGGTATATCCATGCCGACATCCGGGTGCTACGGACCGCGATCGTCGACGTGGCCGGGGTGCAGCCGGTGCCGATCGCCCACCGCATCGATGCCGCCGACGACGTCGTGTTCACCTCGTTGCTCAGCGGCCTGGGGGATGGCGGCATCGACCCGACCGTGCGAGTGACCCGGCGGCGTCAGGTCGCGGTCGACGGCGTCCGCGAGACGGTGGAGCTGCACTCCTGGGCCGCCCGGGACGTGGTCACCACGATCAGCGTCGAGTGTGCCGCCGATCTGGCACCGCTGGACGTCCTGAAGATGGGTCACGCCGTGGGCGACGTTCTGCCGCGCCGGGCCGGCGATGATGCCGTCGAGTGGTCGGATCCGGTGGCGGTCTCGCTGCTGCGGGCGCCCGGCGCGCATATCGAGATCGACGGCGTCCGGGTTCGCCTGACCTGGCATGTCACCGTGCCGCCGGCCGGTCGTGCGGGCGTGTCGTGGCTGGTCTCGGCGTCACGGAGAACACCCAGGCAGTCGGAGGCGAGTGACTCGCATGCGCTGCCCGCCTTGTCGGTGAGCGCGGAGGACCGGCGCTGGGAGCCGGTGCTGCGGCGCTCGGTCTCCGACGTCGACGCACTTCGGATGTCGATCGACGGTGCCGCCGGGGAGGACTTCGCAGCGGCGGGCGCGCCCTGGTTCTTGACGTTGTTCGGCCGGGACAGCTTGTGGACGGCGCGGATGATGCTGCCGCTGACGACTCGCCTCGCGGGGTCAACGCTGCGGGCGCTGGCGGTCAGGCAGGGGCATCGGCACGACGAGAAAACCGGTGAGGCGCCCGGCAAGATCCTGCACGAGGTGCGGGCGGAAGGATTCGACCTCGGTGAGGTGGTGGGCGACATGAGTCACCGGGCGCTGCCGCCGGTCTACTACGGCTCCATCGACGCCACCGCGCTGTGGGTGCTGACGCTGCACGATGCCTGGCGGTGGGGCCTGCCCACGGCTGAGGTGGCCGCCCTGCTGCCGGAGCTGGAGCTGGCCTTGGGCTGGCTGGTCGACAGCGGGGACGTCGACGGGGACGGGTTCCTGGAGTACATCGACAGCTCCGGCACGGGGCTGGCCAACCAGGGATGGAAGGACTCCTTCGACTCGGTCCGCCACGCCGACGGTTCGCTGGCGGGCCCCCCGATCGCGCTGTGCGAGGTGCAGGCCTACGCGTATGCGGCGGCTCTGGCCGGCGCCGACCTGCTGAACGCGTTCGGCCTCCCCGCAGCGGCGGCGTACCGCGACTGGGCGGCGGGGCTTCAAGCGGCGTTCCGCGCCTCCTTCTGGGTCAGCGACGACATCGGGCCCTTCCCGGCCATCGCGCTCGACGGCGACAAGCGCCCCGTCGCCTCGCTGACGAGCAACATCGGTCACCTGCTGGGCACCGGGCTGCTGAACGAGACCGAGAGCGTCACCGTCGCCAGGCGGCTGGCCGCGCCGGACATGTTCTCCGGCTACGGCATCCGGACACTGTCGGCGGCCGCCGCGGGTTATTCACCCACGGGATACCACGTGGGATCGGTCTGGCCGCACGACACGGCCATCGCGGTGGCCGGAATGGCCGCGGCCGGCCTGTCGCAGGCCGGGGTCATCGCCGACGGGCTGTTGGCCGCCATCCATGCCTTCGACGGGCGGGTACCCGAGTTGTTCGCGGGCGATCACCGGGATCCGCTGGGCGGGCCGATGCCCTACCCGGCGTCGTGCCGCCCGCAGGCCTGGGCGGCGGCGTCGGCGGTGTCGCTGCTGGCCTCCGTCCTCGGGCTGCGGCCGGGACCGGGCACGCTGGAGTGCCGGCCGGTGCAGCCGTGGCCCTTCGGTGCGATGTCCGTGCGGGGGCTGCGCGTCGGGACGCAACAGTTCGACATCGAGGTCGATGCCTCCGGTGTCGCGCACGTCTCGGCGGTCGACGCCTGACCGCCACTCAGCGACGTGCCTGCGTTGCGCCGCCCGAGAGGCGTTGCGCCAGGTAGATCGGCACGACCGACAGCGCGACGAGGGCGGCGGCGACGACGTTGACGATCGGCGCCTGCTGCGGCCGGAACAGGTTCTCGAAGATCCACAGTGGCAGGGTCTGCACCCCGGGACCCGCCGTGAACGTGGTGACGATGATCTCGTCGAAGGACAGCCCGAACGCCAGCACCGCGCCCGCCAGCAGGCCGTTGCGCATCAGCGGCAGCGTGACGAGGGCGAACGTCGTCCATGGCCCGGCACCGAGGTCAGCCGAGGCCTCGGTCAGGTTGCCGCCCATCCGCCGCAGCCGGGCCGCGGCGTTGTTGTAGATCACGACGATGCAGAACGTCGAGTGACCGACGATCAGGCTGACGAACGTCAGGCCGCCGAGGTAGTCGGTGAATGCGGCGTTCAACGCCAGTCCGGTGACGATGCCCGGCAGCGCGATCGGCAACAGCACCAGCAGCGAGACGGCCTCGCGACCGAAGAACCGATGGCGAGTCAACGCCAGGGCGATCAGCGTCCCCAGGACGAGCGCGACGGCCGACGCGCCCAGTGCCGTGACGACGGAGATGCCCAGCGCCGCCCGGACCCCCTCGTTGCCGCCGGCCGCCCGCCACCACTCCAGGGTGAAACCCGTAGGCGGCCAGCCGAACGTCAGGGAGGTGTTGAAGGAGTTGACCACCACCACGAGCAGCGGCACGTAGATGAAGGCCAGCACCGCGACGGTGATGAGGCCGAGCACCAGGCGTGCGGGCCGCGACAGGCTCACAGGTTGTCCAGGGCGCCGAGCCGGCGCATCCCCAGCAGGTACGCGATCATGATCGCGACCGAGAGCCCCGCCATCGCCGCGGCGAACGGCAGGTTGGTCGAGAACGACTGGTAGACGACGTTGCCCATCATCTGCGAGGTACCGCCCACGAGTTGCACGGTGATGTAGTCACCGAGGCTCAGTGAGAACGTGAAGATCGATCCCGCCGCGACCGCCGGCCCGATGATCGGCAGCACGACGCTGCGGAACGTCCGCCACGCCCCCGCGCCGAGGTCTGCGGAGGCGTCGAGCAGGGACTCGGGAATGGTCGAGATGCCGACGTAGACCGGCAGGATCATGTATGGCAGCCACAGATAGGTCAGGGTCAGCACGACGGCGGTCCAGCCGAACCCGGGCGAGCCGCCGAGGAACCACTCGACGACACCGGACCCCGGATTCAGCATGGTGCGCCAGGCGTAGACCTTGACCAGGTACGACGCCCACAGCGGGGTGATCAGCAGCGCGATCACCAGTGGCCGCAGCCGCGCCGGGACGGCCCGTGCCACGAAGATCGACACCGGGATCGCCAGCGCGGCGCACAGCGTGGTGACGGCCGCCGCCACGCCCAGGGTCCGGGCCGTCGTCCGCAGGTAGGCGGGGTCGGTGAACAGCCGGGTGACGTTGTCCAGCGTGAACCGCCAGTCGACCGCCCCGGTGAAGTCGTCGACCGAGGCGAACGCGGTGGCGAACAGCAGCCCCAGCGGCAGCAGATAGATGACGATCAACCAGGTCAGCGGTAGGGCGAGCAGCGCACCGACCCGCCACCGCCCCCGCCCCCTACCTACGGTGATCATGGGCGGATTGCTCTCAGCGCGCCGCGAAAAGGCCAATCTGCCCATGATCACCGCTTATCGGGGGGTCAGGAGGAGCGCAGCGAGGTCCAGGCGTCCACCCACTGCGAGTAGGGCACGCACTCGATGTCCTCGCGGCCGTCCAGGCAGGCCGTCTCCGGCGTCGTCCAGTACCAGACGTCGGTCCAGAAGTCCTCCTCGGTGGCGTGGTAGACGTCGCAGTGGTCCGGGTTGGCCGTCAGGTCGCACGCCTTGGCGTTCGCCGGGGCCTCACCGAAGTACTCCGCGATCTGAGCCTGCACCTTGGGTGAGGCGACGTGGTCCAGCCACTTGTAGGCGCAGTTGATGTGCTCGGTGTCCTTGGCGACCATCCAGGTGTCGGACCACCCGGTGGCGCCCTCCTTGGGCTTGACCGTCCCGACCACCTCGCTGTCAGCGTTGGCGAAGTTGGCGGTCAGCTGCCAGCCCTGCGCCTGCGTGATGGCGCCCGAGGCCAGACCGCTGGCCTGCTTGGTGAAGTCGCCCCAGTACTCGCCCACCAGCGGCTTCTGCTGTCCCAGCAGGGCGATCGCCGCGTCGAACTGGGTCTGGTCCAGCGCGTAGGGGTTGGTGATGCCGAGGTCGGGCTGGGTCGCCATCAGGTAGACCGCGGCGTCGGCGATGTAGATCGCGTCGTCATACGGCGAGATCTTCCCGGCCTGGTCGGAGTCGCTCTCCCACATCGCTGCCCACGAGTCCGGCGGGGTCGGGAACGCCTCGGCGTTGTAGAGCAGCAGGTTGGCGCCGCGGCCGTGCGGGATGCCGTAGGTGACCCCGTCGACGCTGTTCCAGGGCTGGTTCTTCAGGCTCTCGATGATGTCGGCGTAGTTGGGCACCAGGTCGACGTTGACCGGCACGACTGCTTCGGACGCGACGAGGCGCAGCGAGGCGTCGCCGGAGGCCGACACCACGTCGTAGCCGCCGCCGGTGAACAGGTTGTAGGCCTCGTTGGACGTCGGGAACACCTTGACGTCGACCTGGCACCCGGTCGCCTCCTCGAACGGGGTGACCCAGTCGACGGCCGGGTCGGTGGAGCCGTCCTCGGCATACCCGGGCCAGGCCAGGACCGAGAGGCTGCCCTCGCCGTCCCCGACCGGTCCCTCGTAGGCGTCGCCTGCGGCGGCGTCGTCACCGCCGCAGGCGGCCCGTCCAGCGCGACGACGACCCGCGTGATGCTGCCGACGTAGATCACGTCGGTCACCGTGCCCGGCACAGCGCGCCCGCTTGTGACCGGAAGCGGGGCGTCCCCGGCCGCCAGCGGCACGACGGTGATCTTCTCCGGCCGGATGATGAACGAGCCCGGCCGGCCCACCGCGGCCTGCGCCGCCGCGCCGGTGAGCAGGTTCGACATCCCGACGAAACCGGCGACGAAGGCCGTGGCCGGGTGCTCGTAGACCTCGGTCGGGGTGCCGAGCTGCTCGATCCGGCCGTCGTTGAACACCGCGATCCGGTCCGACATGGTCAGCGCCTCGTCCTGGTCGTGGGTGACGAAGACGAACGTGATACCGACCTCGCGCTGGATCGACTTAAGCTCCCCCTGCATCTGCTCGCGCAGCTTGAGGTCCAGGGCGCCCAGCGGCTCGTCGAGCAGCAGCACCTTGGGCCGGTTGACCAGCGCGCGGGCCAGGGCCACCCGTTGCCGCTGGCCGCCTGACAGCTGGCCGGGGCGGCGGTCGGAGAAGCCGTCGAGGCGGACCGCCGCCAATGCCTCGCTCGCCCGCCGCCGACGCTCCGGCCGGGGGACCTGCTTGACCCGCAGCCCGTACTCGACGTTGGCGAGCACGCTCATGTGGGGGAACAGCGCATAGTCCTGGAAGACGGTGTTGACATCGCGTGCGAAGGGCGGCACTGCAGTGACGTCCTTACCGGCAAGCTCGACGGACCCCGCAGTCGGCGACTCGAAGCCGGCGATGAGCCGCAGGGTCGTGGTCTTTCCCGACCCGCTGGGCCCGAGCAGGGTCAGGAACTCGCCGTCGAGGATGTCCAGCCGTACGCCGTCCACCGCGGTGACCCGGCCACCCTTGGTGGCGTACTCCTTGCGGAGGTCCCACAGCCGGACGGCCACAGCGCTGGCTGACGACATCGGTGGCACACCATCCTCTCCGCAACCGGATGAGCGCCCTGCCACGGCCAAGGCTGACCTGTTCAGCCGTGACGGCGTTCCCGTGCTGGTGACCTTGCCCGACAGTGAGCCGTCAGGGCAACAGTCGCGGCCATGCTGTGACCAGCCCGGTACCGTCGGGGAATGCCCGGCGCCTCGCACCGTGTCGCCATCTGCCCCGGTTCCTACGACCCGCCGACCAACGGCCACCTGGACGTGATCCGCCGGGCGAGCACGTTGTTCGACGTCGTGGTGGCCGCCGTGGTGCGCAACCACTCCAAGGCCACGCTGTTCGATGTCGATGAGCGCGCCGGTCTCGTCGCCGCCTGTCTGTCGGCGGACGAGGCCACGGCCGCAGTGCGAGTCGACGTGGTGCCCGACGGGCTGCTGGTGGACTTCGCCCGCGGCGTCGGGGCGGTAGCCATCGTCAAAGGGCTGCGCAGCGGCACGGACTTCGCCTACGAGCTGCCGATGAGCCGGATGAACCGCCACCTCACCGGGATCGAGACGGTGTTCCTGCCCGCAGACCCGGCCTTCGACCACATCTCCAGCAGCATGATCAAAGAAGTCGCGCGGCTGGGCGGCGACGTCTCCGCGCTGGTGCCGGGCGCCGTACTCCTGGCGCTCTCGCAACGATTCGGGGCGGACCATGCGCCGTGAGGATGCCCGTGAGGTCGAGGGAGCACCCGTGAGGCGATAAGATAGCCGGTCGTGGCTACGACGACCCGGCGCGCCCGAGTGGACCCGCGCTCACCGTTCGCCATCGACATCCACCAGCTGGGCCGGCGGCCGGGCGCGATGAAACGGCTCGCTCGCGTGCTGCCCGCGCCCGGCGACCTCGCCAACGAGGTGATCTCGGTGCCGCAGGGCTGGGACATCATCGTCGAACTCAGCCTGGAGTCGGTGATGGACGGCGTCTACGTCACCGGCACCGCACGGGCGCAGACCGCGGGGGAGTGCGTGCGCTGTCTGGACCCGGTGGGTGCGACCGTCGAGGCGGAACTGCAGGAGCTGTACTTCTACGAGGCGCCGGAACCTGTCGGCGACGCCGAAGAACTCGATGCCCTTCGCCTGGTCGACGGTGACTACCTCGACCTGGAACCTGCGCTGCGGGACGCCATCGTCACGGCACTGCCGTTCCAGCCGGTGTGCCGTCCCGAGTGCCCGGGGCTGTGCAGCCGGTGCGGCGCCCGACTTGCCGAGGAACCAGACCACTCCCACGACGAGGCCGATCCTCGCTGGGCCGTACTGCAACAGCTCGATCTCACCGCCGACAAGGAGCAATGACATGGCCGTCCCCAAGCGGAAGATGTCCCGCAGCAACACCCGTTCGCGGCGGGCCCAGTGGAAGGCGGCCCCCATCACGCTGACCACCTGCCCCAAGTGCCGCGCGGCACGGCTGCCGCACCACGCGTGCCCGTCGTGTGGGGCCTACGACGACCGGCGCTACCCCGAGGCACTGCGGAGTGAGCACGAGACGTACTGAGCCGGCGGACCCCGGGACAGCACGCTCGGCGGACGCTCGGGACGCCCTGATCGAGGCGCTCGGCGTCGACCTCCCCGCACCCCTGCTCGAGCAGGCGCTGATCCACCGGTCCTACTCCTACGAGCACGGCTCGATCCCCACCAACGAGCGGTTGGAGTTCCTGGGCGATGCCGTCCTCGGCTTCGTCGTCACCGATGCGTTGTTCCGGGCGCACCCGGACGACGCCGAGGGCCAACTGTCGCGAATGCGGATCTCGGTGGTGAGCCGGACCGGTCTGGCCCAGGTCGCCCGCGCGCTGGGTGTCGGCGAGGCGGTGCGGCTCGGCCGCGGCGAGACCGCACAGGGCGGTCACGACAAGGACTCGATCCTCGCCGACACGACCGAGGCGTTGATCGGTGCGGTCTACGTCGCGCACGGCATCGAGGTCGCCTACGAGGTCGTCGCCCGGATCGCGGGTCCACTGCTGTCGGCAGCCCGGCAGGCGGCCGTCGATTCCGACCAGAAGACCACGTTGCAGATGCTCGCGGCCGAGCGCGGCCACCCGCCGCCGGAGTACGACGTGGACACCGGTGGCCCGATCCATGACCGGGTGTTCCTGGCGCGGGTGCGGGTCGGTGCCGAGGTCTTGGGGGAGGGCACCGGGCGGAGCAAGAAGGTGGCCGAACAGGCTGCGGCGGCGCGCGGCGTGGCCGTGCTGTCGGGCGACGGGCCGGCCACGGGCGACATGACCATCGATGCCTGAGCTACCTGAGGTCGAGAGTGTCCGGCGCGGGCTGCTCGACCTGACCGCGGGCCGACAGGTCACCGACGTGACGGTGCTGCACCCGCGGCTGCTGCGAGATCAGCCCGGCGGGCCGCCGGAGTTCGCCGACCGGCTCCGCGGTGGCCTGCTGGGCACACCGCGGCGACGCGGCAAGTTCCTGTGGCTGCCGGTGGTCGACCGCACCGATCAACGCCTCGGCGTCGCCCAGGAGGCGGACCCGAGCCAGGCCCTTGTCGTGCACCTCGGGATGTCCGGCCAGGTCCGGGTGGTTGTGGCCGCGGCCCCGATGCATCCGCACACCAGGGTGGTGGCGGCGCTGGACGACGGCTACGAGATCCGCTTCGTCGACCAGCGCATGTTCGGCCGGCTCCGGATGGACGAGCTGGTGCCCGGCGCCGACGAGCTGCCCCGAAGTGTCAGTCATATCGCGCGCGACCCCCTGGACCCCCGCTTCCACGCCCGCGTGCTCGTCGACCGGTTGCGGCTGCGGCGCACCGTGCTCAAGCGAGCCCTGCTGGATCAGACGCTGGTGTCGGGGATCGGCAACATCTATGCCGACGAGTCGTTGTGGCGCGCCCGGCTGCACGGTGAGCGGCCCACATTCGGGTTGCCGGTCCGCACCGGCAACCGGCTGCTGGCTCACATCCATGACGTGCTGAACGAGGCGATCTCGGCCGGCGGCACCAGCTTCGACGCGCTCTACGTCAACGTCAACGGCGAGTCCGGCTGGTACGAGCGCGACCTCGCTGTCTACGGCCGCGAGGGGCTGGCGTGCCGCCGGTGCGGTACCCCGGTCCGGCGCAGCGTCTTCACCAATCGGTCCTCGTTCACCTGCCCGTCCTGTCAACGGCTTTCGGTCAATAGACTCACCGCATGACGGACCCGCGGGCGGCACGCGTCATGGTCATCGACGACCACGAGGTGGTGCGCCGCGGTCTGGTGGACGTCATCGACGCCGACCCACGGATGACCGTGGTCGCGGAGGCGTCGACGGTCGCCGAGGCGGTACGCCGGCTGCCCGCTGCTCATCCCGACGTCGCGTTGGTGGACCTGCATCTGCCCGACGGCAACGGGGTGGAGCTCATGCGCCGGATGCTTCAGGTCCAGCCCGACGTCAGATGCGTCGTCCTGACGTCGTTCGACGACGACGAGGCCCTGGCCGCCTCACTGGAGGCCGGCGCCAAGGCGTTCCTGCTCAAGACCGTGCGAGGAGCGGAGATCAGCGACGTCATCGCGGCGGTGGCGGGGGGACGCACCCTGCTGGACCACCGGACCGTGGCACGGGCGAGGAAGTCGCACGACGACCCGTCGGCCTGCCTGACGATGACGGAGCGGCACGTGCTCGAGCTGATCGGCGAGGGACTGAGCAACCGCGAGATCGGTGAGCGGCTCGGCGTGGCGGAGAAGACCGTGAAGAATCACGTCACCGGCCTGCTGGCGAAGATGGGGTTCCAGCGCCGCACGCAGGCGGCTGCGTGGGTCGCCTCACGGGGCGCTGCCCACTGGCAGGGCTGAGCCCTGCGGCAGCGGGACCTGCCACACCAGCCGGGTACCGCCGGTAGCAGCCTCACCGATGGTGACCGACCCGTGGTGGCGCCGCGCCCGGGCCACCACGTTGGCAAGGCCGTTGCCATTGCCATTGCCATTGCCGTTGTCGTTGTCGTTGCCGTTGCCGATGCCATTGCCGATGCCACTGTCGGCGCCGCCGGTCGTCCCTTGGCGTGACGCATCGATCCCCACGCCGTCATCGACGATGCTCAGCGTCAGCAGACCTCCCGACACCACCAGTTGAACCTCGGCCGCTGACGCGCGGGCGTGGCGAGCCACGTTGCTCAACGCCTCCTGGGTCACCGCGGTGAGATCGTCCGCCAGGTCGTCGTCGAGTGTCGTCAGCACCCGTGCCGTAGCGCCGGACGGGTCGTCGACGACGAAGCTCGGGGCGAAGCCCAGAGTGGCCCGGGCATGTGATGTCACCCGACGCAGCCGTTCGACGAGGTCGGTGTGCCCACGCCCGTGCAGCGCTGTGATCGTGGCGCGGATCTGGCCCACCGCAGTGTCCAGCCCGCTCAGCGCGTCGTCTATCACATGCAGGAGTCCCTCCTCCTGCGGTTGCTGGCGCAGCCGGTTCAGCTGCATCCCCGCCGCGAACAGCTGCTGCACCGCAAGGTCGTGGAGGTCCCGGGCGATGCGCTGCCGCTCGTCGATGACTGCCAGCGTGTTCGCCTGCTGGCGCGCGGTCGCCAGCCGCAGCGCGAGCGCCGCGTGCGTTGCGAACGACGCGGCCGTCTGCACGTCGTCGGACCCGAAGCGCGGCTGGCCGCGCCCTCTGGCGATGACCAACTGGCCGTGGGTCGGCTCTCCCAGCTCGAAGGTCGCGATGATCGCGGGGCCCCACCGGTGGTAGGCGGGTCCGGCCACAGCCGACAGGTCCTCGACGATCCACCCGCTCGCGCCGTCCTGCGCGGCCGGCGTGGCGTCGGTCGGGACCGGGGCGGGCAGGCCGATCAGGTCGCGGACGTCACCGGTGTCCGTGGCGGCGTCGCCGCTGAGGCCATCGGTCACGTCGGCAACCTCCACGATGAGGGCACCGTCCAGGGACGGCAGGACCAGCATGGCGACATCCGCAGTGGCGATCTCGCGGGCCCGGCGCACGACCAGCGCGAGCGCCTGCTCCTCATGGTCACCGCGCAGCAGCCACGTCGTGATCTCGTGCGCGGCGGCCAGCCAGCTGCTCCGGGAACGCACCCGGGAGTGCAGCTGGGCGTTGTGGATGGCCACTGCCGCGGCCGCCGCCAGGGCCAGAACCACCGTCTCGTCATCGGCGTCGAATCCGCCGGGCTTGTCGCTGAGATACAGGTTGCCGAACACCTCGGACCCGACCTTCAGCGGCACCCCCAGGAAACTGGTCATCGGCGGGTGGTTGGCCGGGAAACCGACGGACGCCGGGTGCTCTGCGATGTCGGCGACTCGGATCAGCGCTTGCTCCCGGGTGATCAGCCCCAGGACGCCGTGCCCGCGTGGCGGTGCCCCGATCGCCGCCACCACGTCCGGCGGCATCCCGACGTGGATGAAGGCCTCGTGCAAGTTGTCCGGGCCCAACACGCCGAGGGCGGCATAGGGCGCGCCCGTCTGGGCGGCGGCGGCAACCGCCACATGACGCAGGACCTCCGGGAGATCCAGTCCCTCGGTGATGGCGATCACGGCCGCGAGCAGCTCGCCGGGCGGCGGTTGCGGCTGGGCGCTCATGGTCAGGAGGCTAGCTGCGGCTCGCGGGCCCAACCGGGACCATCGGCCCGGTCCAGCGACTACCCTCGGCAACGGTGTACCTTTCCGCGCTCACGCTCAAGGGCTTCAAGTCCTTTGCGTCCTCGACCACGCTGCGTTTCGAGCGCGGCATCACGTGTGTCGTCGGCCCCAACGGGTCCGGCAAGAGCAACGTGGTCGACGCCATCTCGTGGGTCCTGGGCGAGCAGGGGGCACGGACACTGCGCGGCGGCAGCATGGCTGACGTGATCTTCGCCGGGACGGCTGCCCGGTCCCCGCTGGGCCGCGCCGAGGTCTCGTTGACCTTCGACAACTCCGACGGATCGATCCCCGAGGGCGCCGCCGAGGTCACCGTGACCCGGACGATGTTCCGCTCCGGCGGCAGCGACTACGCCATCAACGGCCGATCCTGCCGATTGCTGGACATCCAGGACATGCTCGGCGACGCCGGCATCGGGCGAGAACTGCACGTCCTCGTCGGGCAGGGCCGGGTCGACGCTGTGCTGTCGGCCACCCCGCAGGAGCGCCGGCTGTTCCTGGAGGAGGCGGCCGGGGTGATCAAGCACCGGCGCCGCAAGGAGAAGGCGCTGCGCAAGCTCGCGGCCATGGACGGCAACCTGGTGCGGCTGGCCGACGTGACCTCGGAGGTGGCCCGTCAGCTCAAGCCACTGGGGCGCCAGGCCCGCACCGCCCGGCGGGCCAGACGTTTCGCCGCCGACGCCCGCGACGCCCGGTTGCGCCTGCTGGCCGACGATCTCGCCGCCGCCACCGCGGCGATGCGGTCGCAGGACCCCGAGGACGGCGTCCCGGCAAGCCTCCGATTGGGTGAGGTCGAGCGCCGGTTGACCGAGGCCGACACCGCCCGCAGCAGGGCCGCGGCAGCGGTCAGCGAGGCGGCGCCCGGTGTCGCGGGCTGGCGGGAGGCTACGTCGCGAGGGATCGCGGTCCATGAGCGGTTGCGGTCGATCGTGCGGCTGGCCGAGGACCGGATCAGCCTGCTACAGACCCAGGCTGACGCCGTCGACGCCGTCGACCCTGCCGTCGCGGAGCAGGCTGCCCTGGCGGCGCGTTCGGTCGCTGCCGACCTGGAGACCCAGGTCGGCGCTGCCCAGGACGAGGTTCGAGACCTGGGCCGGCGGCGGATCGAGGCGGAGAACGCCCACGCGGCAGCCGAGCTGGAGGCCACGGCCAGGGCCCGGGCGCGGGCCAAGGCCCGCGATGACGTCGCCCTGGCACAGGCGGCGCTGTCCAGCGGCGAGGCCCGGTTGGAGTCGGTCGACGCCGAGGCCGCGCGGGCGCGGCTGGCGGTGGCGCATGCGCAGGCACGCCACGACGAGGCGCTTGCCGAGGACACCGGCGAGGTCGAGCGGGAGCCGGATCTCCCGGCGACGCGGAACCCCGTGGCCACGCAGGGTCTCCCGGCCACCCAGGGTCTCTCGACCACCCAGGGTCCCTCGACCAACCAGGGTCTCCCGACAGTTGACGACCCGGCGGTGGACGAGCGGCAGCCGGATGTCGGGGCGGCCGAGGCACGCCTCGCCGCGTGCCGGGATGCGCATGTGGCGGCGCTCTCCGCAGCACGCGAAGCTGACGGGGTGGAGCGGGCCGCCGATCACCGGCTGGCCTCCGCCCGCGCCATGACCGAGGCGCTGGCCGCGCTGGCGGCGCCCGCCGACGCCACGGCCTTCGTCACCCAGCGCCACCCCGCTGCCCGGCCGGTCTCCTCGGCGCTGGGTGTGGTCCCGGGGCATGAGGTCGCCATCGCCGCCGCCCTCGGCGCCACAGCGGATGCAGTGGTGCTCGGCGACCTGACCGAGGCGGCCTCGGCGACGTCCGCGGTGGCCGGCGCCGGGGCCGGCCGGGTCAGCATCGTCATCCCGGGCGAGAACGCCGCGGCGGCCATGCCGACGGGCGACCTGCCCAGCCACGTCCGGCCCGCGCGGAGCCTGCTGACCGGCAACGGGGTGATCGCCGACTGGGCCAGGGGCCGGTTGAACGCGACCGTCGTCACCGACGACCTCGACTCGGCCGTCGCGGCGGTGACTGCCGCGGAGCACCTCACCGCCGTGACGATGGCGGGCGATGTCGTGACGATCGACACCTTGCACGGTGGTGCCCCGCCAGCAGCCACGTCGCTGCAGCGGGTCGCCGATCTGGCCGGCGCCGAGCAGGCGATGGTGATCGCCGAGCGGGAGTGGCAGGTCGCCCGCGCCGCTGCGACACGGGCCCGGGCCGCCGCTGAGGCGGCCGAGTGGGACCTGGAGGACGCGCGCAATGCCCAAGCGGCGGTGTCCGCCGACGTCGTGCGGATCGAGCAGCGCCGGGCCGCAGCCGTGGCCAAGGTCGAGCAGCACCGCGCCGCCGCGCAGGCCCGGGTCACCGCCGCTACGGGCGACGTGCGGCGGGCGAGCGCCGCCGCCGAACAGGTGGACCGCCGGCGGGACGAGCTCGCCGCCGATGTCGAGCGCAAGGCCGCGCGGGTGGCGGACCTGCTGGCTGCGGCGGCCGCCCGGCAGGAGGACGCCGGTGAGGACGCCACGCCTGACGTCATCGATCTTGCCCGCGTCGCGCGGCAGGCCCGCGAGGACGAGACGGCCGCGCGGCTGGGCCTGCGGACGCTGGAGGAGCGGCTCTCGGGCGCGCGGCGCGACGCCACCACCGCCGCCGCAGCGGCTGCGGCGGCAGCGGTCGCGTCACGTGCCGCACAGGAGGAGTTCCGCCGGACCCGGATGGCATTCGCCGTGGCGGGCGAGGTACGCCGCGATGCCGCGACGGCGATCGCCTCGGCCGCCAGGGTCCGCACCGTCGCGCTCGACGCCCGCGAGGCCCAGCAGTCCGCGCACGACGCGGCCGCGGCCGCCCACGCCGCCGCGGCCGCGGAGCTGGAGAGCCTGACCGCGGAACGGGCCACGCTGGCCGACCGGGTCCACGCCGAGGCGCTGGCCCGCACCGAGCACCGGATGCGGCTGGATGCCCTGACCGAGACAGCGATGGCCGACTTCGGGTTCGCCGTCGATGATCTCCTCGAGCAGTACGGGCCGCACCTGCCGGTGCCGTTGGTGCCCGACACGGCCTTCGGTGCGCCCGACGTCGAGGATGATTGGCCGCACGACGATGCGGCTGCGGTGACGGTCGCTGACCCGCCGCCGCCGGACTCTTATCGGACCAGCGCTTATGACCGTGCCGAGCAGACGCGGCGGCTGCGGGCGGCGGAGAAGGCGCTGGCCCAGTTGGGCAGCATCAACCCGCTGGCGATGGAGGAGTACGCGTCCCTGGAGGAGCGGCACCGCTTCCTGCTGCAGCAGCAGCAGGACCTCACCGACTCCAAGCGGGACCTGATGTCGATCATCCGCGACGTCGACGAGCGGGTCGAGCAGGTGGTCGCCGAGGCGTTCCTCGACACCGCCGCGCACTTCGCGGGGCTCGTTGCGCGACTGTTCCCCGGCGGCGCCGGGCGCCTGGTGCTCACCGACCCGGACGACCTGCTCAACGCCGGGATCGAGGTGGAGGCGAGGCCGGCGGGCAAGTCGGTCAAGCGGCTCAGCCTGCTCTCCGGCGGAGAGCGCACCCTGGTCGCGCTGGCATTCCTGGTCGCGCTGTTCAAGGCCCGGCCCAGCCCGTTCTACGTTCTGGACGAGATCGAGGCCGCTCTGGACGACACCAATCTCACCCGGCTGGTCGGCATCCTCGGTGATCTTCGCGAGACCAGTCAGTTGCTGGTCATCACGCACCAGCGGCGCACCATGGAGGCCGCGGACGCGCTCTACGGCGTGACCATGCGCGGTGACGGGGTGAGCACGGTGATCAGCCAGCGGATGCGCGAGGACGTCGGGTCCTGAACCTCGGGTACCCCTGAGAGACTGCCCCGGTGCAGGACTTCTTCTCCGACCCGACATCCGTCAGCGCCCTCGCGGCAGGCCTGCTCGCGGGGCTCGGGGTCGGCGTCGGCCTGGTGTGGCGGGGGCGGTCGCGGCGCGAGCGCGTGGCGCCGCCCGCCGCGCCTCGGCCGGGTGTCGACTACCGCCCCGGGGTGGGTGATGACGCCGAGGAACCGCGTGACACGCCCAAGCGCGGCGTGGACACGCTGTCGCTGCCCGACGTCGACTCCGATGTGGTCCCGGATGCGTTACCCGAGGACATGGGCGAGATGCCCGGTCCGGTCGTGGAACGCCCGGAACCGGTGGCCGGCCGGCTGTCGCGGCTGCGGGCACGGCTCGCCCGGTCGGAGTCCGCGATCGGGCGTCGGCTGCTCGACCTGCTCAACCGGGACAAGGTCGACGAGGCCACCTGGGAGGAGATCGAGGAGATCCTCATCGGGGCGGACCTCGGCACCGAGTCCGCACTCGCGCTCGTCGCCCGGTTGCGGCAGCGTCACGCCGCACAGGGCGGCGGCGACGTGCGGGCTCTGTTGCGCGAGGAGCTGCTGCTCATCCTCGACCCCGCCCGGGATCGCTCTCTGGGCGTCCTGCGGCACGACGACCTGCCCGCCGTGGTGCTCGTCGTGGGTGTCAACGGCAGCGGCAAGACGACAACGGTCGGCAAGCTGTCGCGGCTGCTCGTCGCCGGCGACGCCGAGGTGCTGCTGGGGGCCGCCGACACCTTCCGGGCCGCGGCGGCCGACCAGCTGCAGACCTGGGGCGAACGAGTGGGGGTCGCCACCGTCCGCTCCCACGTCGACGGCGCCGACCCGGCCTCGGTCGCGCACGACGCCGTGGCGGCGGGCATCGACGGCGAGGTGGACGTGGTCATCGTCGACACTGCTGGGCGGCTGCAGAACAAGCGCGGACTGATGGACGAGTTGGGCAAGCTCAAGCGTGTCGTGGAGAAGCTGGCGCCGGTGACCGAGACGCTGCTGGTGCTGGACGCGACCACCGGGCAGAACGGCCTGGTGCAGGCGCGGGTGTTCGCCGAGGCCGTGGACATCTCCGGTGTGGTGCTGACCAAGCTCGACGGTACCGCCAAGGGCGGCATCGTCGTTTCCGTCGAGCGCGACCTCGGGGTACCGGTCAAGCTCGTCGGCCTCGGCGAGGGGCCCGACGACCTGGCTCCCTTCGACGCTGCGGCCTTCGTCGACGGTCTGCTGGGAACGCACTGACCGCTGACGCGGCCGCCGCACCGGCGTACCGTTGCTCACATGTCGTTGACGATCCCGATCGACCTGACGTACCCGGTCGGGGACTCCGATGTCGATGCCCTGTCTGCAGCGTTGGACGGCACGGGGGTGCGGTTCGAGATCGACAACGGGAGGTTGCTGCTGATGTCGCCGGTCAAGGCCTGGCACTGGGACGTGGCCAGGCGAATCTGCAACCTGTTGATTGCGCAGGGTCTGCAGGCGTTCGGCGAACAGGGGGTCCGGCTCAGTCGTGGCAACCTCCGTGTCCCGGATGTCAGTGTCTTCCATGTCGAGCCGGATCTTGACGCCGACCGACACGACCCGGCGCTTTTCGCGCTCGTCGTCGAAGTGGTGTCTCCCGGTAGCGAGGACGACGACCGCCTGGTCAAACCGCGGCTGTACGCCAGGGCCGGCATTCGCGAGTACTGGATCGCCGATCACCACCCCGACGACCCACGGGACGCATCGATCGAGCGGTTCGCCCTCGAAGGTGAGGGCATCGCCGCGGCCTATGTGCTGCGCGACCGAGTGAGCCTGCAGGCGCTGGAGTCCACGCCGCACCCATGACCGCTGAGCAGGTTCAGTGGAACTGGGCCGCCTCCGTCGATCCGGCGAGCGCCAGCGTCTCGGCTCCAGGATTGAGCGCGGTGGCCACCAGGTCGAAGTAGCCGGTGCCCACCTCGGCCTGGTGCCGCACGGCGGTGTACCCGCGGTCGGCGGCGGCGAACTCGGCCTCCTGCAGCCGGACGTAGGACGGCATGCCCTCGCGGGCGTAGCCGTGCGCCAGCTCGAACATGCCGTGGTTGAGGGCGTGGAAGCCGGCCAGGGTGATGAACTGGAAGCGGTAGCCCATGGCGGCGAGTTCGGTCTGGAACTTCGCGATCTGCTCGTCGTCGAGGTGGGCGCTCCAGTTGAACGACGGTGAGCAGTTGTAGGCGAGCATCTTGCCGGGGTACCGCGCGTGCACGGCCTCGGCCACGGCGCGGGCGAAGTCGAGATCGGGCGTGCCGGTCTCGATCCACAGCAGGTCGGCGTACGGGGCGTAGGACAGCGCCCGCGACAGCACCGGTTCGATGCCGTTGCGAACCCGGTAGAACCCGTCGGCGGTGCGGCCCCCCGTGGCGAACGGCCGGTCCCGCTCGTCGACGTCGGAGGTCAGCAGCGTCGCTGCCAGCGCGTCGGTGCGGGCGATGACGATGGTCGAGACGTCGAGCACGTCGGCGGCGAGCCGCGCGGCGTTGAGCGTCCGGATGTGTGCGGCCGTCGGGACGAGCACCTTGCCGCCCAGGTGGCCGCACTTCTTCTCACTGGCCAGCTGGTCCTCCCAGTGCACGCCGGCGGCGCCTGCGACGATCATCTGCTTCATGAGCTCGAAGGCGTTGAGCGGCCCGCCGAAGCCGGCCTCGGCATCGGCGACGATCGGCGCGAACCAGTCACGACGGGCGTCCTCGCCGCCGTCTGCCGTGGCGATCTGGTCGGCGCGGGCGAGGGCGTTGTTGATCCGGCGGACGACCGCGGGCACCGAGTTGGCGGGGTACAGCGACTGATCGGGGTAGGTGTGCCCGGCCAGGTTGGCGTCGGCCGCGACCTGCCAGCCCGAGAGGTAGATGGCGTCCAGCCCCGCTTTGACCATCTGCACCGCCTGGTTGCCGGTCAGCGCGCCGAGGGCGGGGACGTGGGTGCGGGTGGCGAGCAGGTGCCACAGCCGCTCGGCACCGCGCCGGGCCAGCGTGGCCTCTTCCACCACGCTGCCTCGCAGCCGGACCACGTCGGCGGCCGTGTAGTCGCGGGAGATTCCGGACCAGCGGCTCTCCTGGTCCCAGCGGGCCTGGAGATCTGCTGCCGTGGCTGTGGCGCGCCCGGCGGGGGCCGCCTCTGTAATGGTCATGGTGTGTCCTCTCGCTCGTGAATGGCCGATGTGTTCTCACGATGGCGGCCTATCGACGCCAGTGCTACCCACCGGTGGCGAGAAGAACGAGGAAAATTCCTGTACCGTCAACTCATGTCTGCTGCTCGCGTGATGGTGGACACACCTCCGGAGGATTCGGCGATCGACGCCCTGACATTGGGGCGGCGGGTTCGTCACCTGCGACGCGGCAGCGGCTGGACGCTCGCAGAACTCGGCGGACGGTGTGGATTGAGCCCCGGCCAGCTGTCTCTGGTCGAGAACGGCCGGCGGGAGCCGAGACTGTCCCAGCTCGCCCGCATTGCCACGGCACTGGGCACAACGCCTGGCCAGCTACTCGGTCCGGAACCCCCGACCGCCCGCGCGGCGCTGGAGATCGCATGGGAGCGGGCCCGCCGCACGCCGCAGTACGCCGCCCTCGCACTGCCCGGGATCAAGGCCTCGCCGCGGGTACCCACCGAGGTGCTGTCTGCCCTGATTGGGCTCTACGACGAGGTCGTGCGGCAGTCGACGCTCAAGGCCGCCACTCCCGAGGAGGCCCGGCGAGCCAACCGGGAGCTGCGGCTGGCGATGCGGCGCCGCGACAACCACTACGCCGAGATCGAGACCGCTGCCGGGGACCTGCAGCGTGCCACTCGACACGGGCCCGGCCCGTTGTCGCAGCGTGGCCTGACAGCGCTGGCCCAGCACCTCGGCTTCCAGATCCGGCGGGTGGCGGAGTTGCCGCACTCGACCCGGTCGGTGACCGACATGCGGCAGCGGCGGATCTACGTCGAGGTGGGGGGGTCGGGCGGACACGACGAACGCACCGTCGTCCTGCAGACCCTCGGTCACTTCGTCCTCGGCCACGCCGACCCGGCGGACTACGCCGACTTCCTGCGCCAGCGGGTCGAGTCCAACTACTTCGCCGCCGCGATGCTGGTCCCCGAGCAGTTCGCAGTGCCGCTGCTGCTGGCGGCCAAGCAGCGACGGGAGATCGATATCGAGGACCTGCGCGACGCCTTCGCGGTGTCGCAGGAGGTCGCGGCCCACCGCTTCACCAACGTGGCCACCCGGCACCTCGGCCTGCCGGTCCACTTCATGCGCGTCGACCGCAGTGGCGTCATCCACAAGGCCTACGAGAACGACGGCGTCGCCTTCCCGGCGGACGTCTCGGGCGCGATCGAGGGCCAGTCGGTCTGCCGGCACTGGACCGCCCGGGTGGTCTTCACCCGGCCGACCGGCGACGGCGCCTACCACCAGTACACCGACACCCCGACCGGCACCTACTGGTGCACCGCGCATCTCGATGCCGGCCGCAGCCCGGACGTCTCGATCGCCGTCGGCGTGCCGTATGCCCACGTCAAGTGGTTCCGGGGTCGCGAGACGACGGAGCGGTCGGCCTCGCGCTGCCCCGAGGAGTCCTGCTGTCGCCGCCCGCCGCCAGGATTGGCCCGCCAGTGGGACGGGTACGCCTGGCCCAGTGCCCGGACCCAGTCGCACGTCCTTGCCGCCATGCCGCAGGGCACCTTCCCCGGTGTGGACGACACCGAGGTGTACGAGTTCCTCAGCAGGCAGGGCGACGCACCTGCCGCGTAACTCGGCCTTCACGCAGCCGGACGTTTCCATGATCGACTGATGGTGCAGCCGCCTGCCGTACGGGGATTGACGCAGAGCCAGGATGGTCAGGTTGCTGATTGACAGGGGCAGTCGATGCTTAGTACAATTCCTAGACTGACCCGGGGAACCATCGCAAAGCAAGATCAGATTCGCGGCACTCTTGTTTCCGCTCTGATCCGCTCTGATGCGTAAGGGGAAGTCTCGTGAAATTGAGCCATGCCGTCGTAATGATCACGTCCACCGCGTGTGTTATCGGTGCGACCATGCTGAACTCAATCGAGCCGCCTGGTCCCTGGCATGAGGAAACATCATCTCAGCGCGTGAGTAGCGCACCACCAGATATGCTCCCGGTGTCATCGCCAGATAGTCCATTCGCAGGGGAGCCCACGCTCGATACCTCGCTGACATCCAAACGCTCGGCTGAGCAAACGTGGGAGATCCAGCGGGCTACCACGCAAGGGCAGGAAGATTTGTTTTTCGCCGCGCAACGCCTGCGTATCGTTGCAGGTGATCAATACAGCGAAATCGTCTTCGGGGCGGAGGGTGAGCCACTTCGCCTGTATGTGAAGGGTGCGCCCTCAGAGGAACTGCGCGCAGCGGTCGTGAAAGAGGGCCTCCCTGTGTCTCTCACTGAAGCGAGCTTCACTGAAAGCGAGGCCAAAGCCGAGATCGCTCGACTGATCTCCATGACTGACCTGATGGAACGCAACAAGATAACGGGCGCCTACCCATCATCATCGCGGAACGCACTCGTCTTTGAGGTTGGGGTCGAGCGGGCGCCCGCGAGTGCCGGTCCCAGGATCAGCAATACCATGGGATTTCTGGTCCCTGACGAAACAGTTGCGGCAGCGGAGCTCGAACTGCAGGCCAACTCGGCTCTAGAGATCGAGGTCGACGCGACCGTTGACGATCTCGATCGAATCCCCGCCCTACGGCGGTGGGACGATAGCAATCCCTTTTATGGGGGAAACTTGATAAGGAGGGCCGGGGCAGATTGCACCAGCGCCTTCGCGGCTCGTTTCCGTGATACTGGCCGACTTACCCTTCTATCGGCTCGTCACTGTGGGGAAGGGAACTGGGCCTCGCCCCAAGGTGCGCAACTCGCCATAGGCACCACGGTCCACCGCTGGGATACACTTGCGCTTTCAACCGATGCCATGGGAATAACTGCGACCCTGCCTCCTGTTGCTACCGGTCCTTACGCGGGTCGGATGTATTATGGGGCAAACAACTCCCCTCTGAGTGTCAATGTTTTCGGTTTCGCTCAGCCCTACGTGGGACTTCGAGTCTGTGGTGGTGGAGGCTACACTGGTAGCGTCTGTGGTCAGCAGGTGACCAGAATCAACTTTGCGCCCGTGGGCTACCCTTGGGGGGGTAGTGCGACCTTTTTTGAACTAGATCAAGATGGGGGGGCGACGATCGGTCAGGGAGATTCGGGTGGTCCGGTGTACTTTCCGTCGAGCAGTGGGGCCATCGGCATCGGTATCACGAGCTATATTCGTGCTCCCTTTACGGCCTGCCAGGGTGTGATTTTCGAAGGTCGGCAATGCTCGGAATTATCCGGAGCCGTTCAAGTGTGGGATGTCTTGAACAGCCGGAACATGGAGCTGGTGGGTTCGTCGTTTCGGAGTTTTCAGAATGGACGCGGACCCATTACCCCGGGGTGAAATCTCGCCAGAGACGACGACCATCATCTGCGGCTGCTGCGGATGAAAACTGCCAAGTGCCATCATCAACGTATAGTGGGTGAAATGAATAGAAGTAAAATCCACACGCAGACGCAGAATGGGTGGACAGGGGGGCGTCCAGAGATTCAACGTCTTTCACTCAAACTCACGAACGCAAGTCCAGACGGCCGTCGACTAATGGGCCGCAATGCGATATCACTGTTCGCGGTACTTGCACTTGCGACACTCGCTTCGAGTTGCGGAGTAGGCCCGAATGAAGAAGTGCGGCGAAGCGATTCCTCGTCAGTAACCGCCTCGCCACTTACAGCCGAGGAAGGTCAGATGGAAGCCGGGAGGATACTACGTGAGCACGGCGCCCAGCTGGACGCCCTGGGAGTGGTAGGCATCTACTACGATCCTGCTCGGGCCGCGATGGTATTCGATGTGGACGCCGCCCTCGAGCAGGGAGTTGATCCGATGGAACCTTCTGCATCCGAGCGTGAGCAGTTGACCTCCGAGTCGCGAGAACGCGCGGAGCTTGAATTACATGATCTGACCGCCACAAACATAGTCATAGTGATGGTTTGGGGTGTGGAGAGAGTACCTGCTCTGGCAACCCCCACGGTTTTGCCGATGCCCTCGATCGGTTAGCGTGCCAGCGGGCTCGGCGGTAGGTGCCTGCCTGGTCTGGTACGGGATGCGCGTCGGCTTTTTCCAGGAGCAGCCCGGACATCACGACCATGTCGGCGTCTGGGAGGTCGCGGTCGTGCCGTCCAGTGCCGCCGTTTGTGCCACAACCAGGGGCTGTGACTTCGCCCGTTGGCGTGGCCAGGGGCCGGAAGCGGAGCCGCATTGGAGACCGCGGCGGGCACGGCAGCGAGCTCCGGGTCATTGGGATTGGGATGTGTCTGCGGGGAGTGGGCTCAGTCGGCGGTGGCGACTGTGCCGCAGCAGGCGTGGCCGAGCGCTCGCGGCGCAGTCCCACATCCTGGCGTTCATGCGCCAGGGAACGCTCCCGGGAGTGGACGACACGGAGGTGTACGAATTCCTCACCCGGCAGGGTGACCCGCCTGCCGCGTAACGCAGCGTTCACGCAGCCGGGCGTTACGTCACGTATCTGTCACGTCCGGCTCGTCAGGCCGCAACATCCACGCTGGACGGTAGGGCCACTTGATTCGGCCGGACCTGTCTGCAGGTCCCGCGACTCGGAAGGCGCTACCACGTGGAAGTTGACACTGGAATCACCGCCTGGATGCTGACGGCCGCCTCACTGGTGCTGCTCATGACTCCAGGCCTGGCCATGTTCTACGGCGGCATGAACCGTGCTCGGGGCATCCTCAACATGATGATGATGAGCTTCGGCGCGATGGCCCTCGTCGGCGTGCTGTGGGTCCTCTACGGCTACTCGGTCGCCTTCGGGCCCTCGGTCGGGCGCATCGTCGGCAATCCGGCCACCTACTTCGGCTTCGAGGGGTTGCTGGCCGACACGGCGGTGACCGCGGGGCTCCCCGACACCGTCTTCTCGGCCTTCCAGTTGGGCTTCGCCGTGATCACGGTGGCCCTCATCTCCGGCGCCATCGCCGACCGGGCGAAGTTCTCGGCCTGGATGATCTTCGCTGGAGCCTGGGCGACGCTGGTGTACTTCCCGGTGGCCCACTGGGTCTTCGCCTTCCAGGCCTTCGACGACGCCAGCGCCACCTACACCGACGGCGGCTGGATCGCGACCCATCTCGACACCATCGACCTGGCCGGCGGCACCGCGGTCCACATCAACGCCGGTGCGGCTGCGCTTGCCCTGGCGCTGGTCCTCGGCCGCCGCAGGGGCTTCGGTGCCGAGCCGATGCGGCCCAACAACCTGCCGCTGGTCATGCTCGGCGCGGGCCTGCTGTGGTTCGGCTGGTTCGGGTTCAACGTGGCCTCGACGCTCAACGTCAACACCTTCTCGGGCTACGTGTGGATCAACACGTTCGTGGCCACCGGGGCGGCGATGCTCGCCTGGCTCCTGGTGGAACGGCTGCGCGACGGTAAGTCCACCTCACTGGGTGCAGCCTCCGGCGCCGTGGCCGGCCTGGTCGCCATTACCCCCGCCTGTGGCGCGGTCACCCCGGTCGGGGCCATCTTCATCGGCCTCATCGCCGGCGTGCTGTGCGCCTTCGCGGTCGGCCTGAAGTACCGGCTCAAGTACGACGACTCCCTGGACGTCGTCGGCGTGCACCTGGTCGGCGGTCTGACCGGCACCATCCTCATCGCCTTCTTCGCCAGCGAGTCGGCCGGCTACTACGGCCTCAACGGGCTGCTCTACGGCGGCGGGTTCGACCTCTTCGCCAGGCAGATCACCGGGGCACTGGCCGTGATGGTCTATTCCTTCGTCATGGCCTTCATCATCGGGTTCGTCATTCAGAAGACCATGGGCTTCCGGATCAGCGAGGAGGAGGAGCAGGAGGGCATCGACTTCACCGAGCACGCCGAGACCGCCTACGAACTGCTCGGCCGCCCCGGCGGTGCCTTCGGCGCCCGGCCCAGCACCTCCCCTGCTCCGGCGGCCACCGTCTCCAGCACTGCTCCCACCGCCACCACGGAGGTGTCCGCGTGAAGCTCATCACCGCTGTCGTCAAGCCCCACAAGCTCGACGACGTCAAGAACGCTCTGGAGGCGCAGGGCGTGCAGGGCATGACCGTCTCCGAGGCGTCCGGCTACGGCCGTCAGAAGGGGCACACCGAGGTCTACCGGGGCGCGGAGTACACCTCCGACCTGGTGCCCAAGGTCCGGGTCGAGGTGCTCGTCGACGACGTCGACGTGGCGAGCGTCCTCGATGCGATCGTGCGGGCATCGCAGACCGGCAGGATCGGCGACGGCAAGGTGTGGGTCAGCCCCGTCGACGATGTCGTGCGGGTACGGACGGGCGAGCACGGTCCGGACGCCATCTGACGTCGCGTTCACCAGTTCAGGGCAGCAGTCCAGGGCGTGGCCGGGCAGTGATGCCCGGCCACGCTCGCGTCGGCACCGGCCACGAAAGGATCGTGTGTGACCGAATCACTGGCCGGACTTCGGCGCGAACGATTCGCTGCCGCCCGCTCCACCGGCAGCGCCGCAACCCGGCGCCAGGCGCACGCCGACCTGCTCGTCCACCGGTTGCGCATGGTGTGGGACGACGCCGTGACCGGCGCCGGCCTGGTCCATGGACGCGCCGATCAACGAGCGGGCATCGTCGAGGCCGGTGACCGTCGGCCGTTCCTGCCCGGGCCGCCCGGCCTGGCACTGGCCATGGTGGGGAGTCTGGCCCGCGGCGAGGCGGGTCCGGCCAGCGACGTCGACCTGGTGCTGCTGCACGAGGGACGGCATCTCAGCCCCGCCACTCTCGCCCGGCTTGCCGATGCGCTGTGGTACCCGCTGTGGGATGGGGGACTGCGGCTGGACCACTCGGTGCGCACGATCGCGGCATGCCGGGAAGTCGCCTCCGTCGACCTCGGCGCGGCCGTCGGACTGCTCGACCTCGCCCTCGTCGCCGGCGACGCGGCGCTGGTCGGGCGGACCAGGACGGTGCTGTGCGAGGACTGGCGCGACGCCTCCCGCCGCCGGCTGCCGCAGATCATCGAGGCCACGGGGGAACGGGGCCGACGCCACGGCGAGCTGGCCCACCTGCTCGAACCGGACCTCAAGGAGGCGCGCGGCGGGCTGATGGACGTGACGACCCTGCGGGCGCTGTCCGCGTCGTGGTTGACCGACCGCCCGCGCGGCGACGTCGACGCTGCCCACGCCGCGCTGCTCGACATCCGCGACGCGGTG
>CAZEYA010000008.1:0-3383 GCA_964516515.1 uncultured Kineosporiaceae bacterium
GCTGCCCAGACGCTCCGACGCCGATCCTGACGACGACGGCGCCGTCGTCTGACCCTGCTCACAGCTGCTGCGCGGACCCCTGCCGCAGGACGGCCTGCGCGCCGTCGAGGAAGCAGTACACCCAGTCCTCACCGGGCTCCGCGGAAGCGATGATCGGGTGCTCGGCGCGCTCGGCGTGCCCTCGGGCGTGCCGCTGCGGCGAGGAATCGCAGCACCCGACGTAGCCGCAGCTCAGACAGACTCTCAGGTGGACCCACGTCGTCCCCTCGCGCAGGCAGTCCTCGCACCCCGCGGCAGTGGGCAGCACAGCGCGGATGCTGTCGGCGTGCACGCACAGGTCGCCCACCGCGACCGTCGGTGCCAGCACGGCCGTGGTGTCCACCACCGTGGCGCCCACGCGCGACCCGGCCGAGGCCGTGGCGCTGCGACCCCGCGCCGCCTGCAGCACCGCCCGGGAGAGCTCGGCGGCGCTGGAGCGGCGGTAGTCGATGACGTGGTCCGCGCCCGCCTCGGCCAGGTCGTCCAGGTCGGCGTCGTCGTCGAGCGTGCGGACGACGACGGTCGCCTGCGGTGCCCGGTCGCGCATCAGCGTCGCGATCCGCACCGTGGCGGCGGCGTCGTCCTCGGCCACCACCACCGTCGCCGCCCGGCGCACCCCCGCGACATCCAACACGTGCTCCTTGGTCGAGTCGCCGCGCAGCACGTCGTAGCCCGCGTCCTCGGCCTCGGCGGCGCCGTCGGGGTTGAGGGTGACCACGACGAAGGGAACACCCCCGGCATGCAGGTCGGCCGCCAGCGCTCGTGAGGCGTCGCCCCAGCCGGAGATCACGACGTGACCGCCTCGTTCGGTCTCGGCTGGTGAAGCCGTGGCCGCACCGGCCCGGGGGGCGTGCGGGCGGCGGGCGGCGGCCGCCTCCATCCGCCTGCCGGCCGCGGCCAGTGCGGGCGAGGCGACCATGAGCAGCACAGTCGCCGCCACGAGGCCCTGCGAGCCGTCCTCGCCGAGGCCGGCGAAGGACAACCCCGCGTCGCGGCCCACCTGGTCGAGCACGAAGGAGAACTCCCCCACCTGGGCCAACAGCAGCGCCACCGACCCCGCGACGACGCCACCGACGCGCAGCACCGCCACCCCGATGGCGGTGCCGATCACCTTCACCGCCAGCACCGCCGCGACGATCGCCAGCACCAGCAGCGGGTTGGCCATCAGGAAGCCCAGGTCGAGCAGCATCCCGACGGAGACGAAGAACGTCGCGGAGAACAGGATCTGCAGCGGCAGGATCTCCCCCAGCGCATGTTCGGAGTGCCGGCTCTCACTGACCACGAGCCCCGCGAGGAAGGCCCCGAGCGACACGCTGACGCCGGCGAGCGATGTCAGGTAGGCGGTGCCGAAGCAGATTGCCACGACGCTGAGCAGGAACACCTCGGTCGAGCACGCCCGGGCGACCATCTCCAGCAGCCTGGGCATCACCCGGCGGGCGACGACCACGACTGCCACGACGACCAGCACCGCGCGGGCCAGGGCACCGGCGAGGTCGAACGCGGAGGCGTCGGCGGAGCCCAGCAGCGGCACCACCAGCACCATGACGACGACGGCGAGGTCCTGGAAGATGAGGATCCCGACGGCCGCCTGCCCGCTGAGGGTGTTGGAGCGACCCGTGTCGCGAACGATCTTCAGAACGATGGCGGTGGAACTGAGCGCCACGAGGAAACCGGTGAACAATCCGTCGCGCCATGCCACCCCCGCAGGCAGCAGCACCAGCACGCACAGCAGCGTGGTGACCACGACCTGGGTGCTGCCGCCGACCAGCACGAGGCGGCGAATCCGGGCGAGGCGGCCGAGGGAGAACTCGATGCCGATCGTGAACAGCAGCAGGATGACGCCGATCTCAGCGGCGACCTCGACGGCGTCACGCTGCACCAGGCCCAGCGCGCTCGGCCCGATGGCCACCCCTGCCAGCAGGAACCCGACGATGGGCACGACCCGCAACCGGACGCTGAGGTAGCCGATGAGAGCGGCCGCCACCACGAGTCCGGCCACCGGGGCGAGATAGTCCGCGCTTCCCTCACCGGCCGCGAGGACGGCCGCCGGGGCACCTGTCACGGCGACGATGGTAAGTGGCCCCGACCGTCCCGTCGGCCGGCGCCGATGAGGGACCCGTCCGGCGGGCGGCTAGGAGCGGGTGCGCGCCAGGTCCGCCACTCCCACCAGACCAGCGGCGTTGCCCAGCTCAGCCAGCCGGATCTCCGCGGCCGGCCGGTGACCACGGGCACTGAGCTGCGCGAGGAAGCCTTCCTGGGCGGGGCCGAGCAGCAGGTCGCCGGCCTTGCTGACACCCCCGCCGATGACGACCACGGCCGGGTCCAGCACGGCGACCATCGACGCGACGAATGCGCCGACGCGACGGCCGTACTCGGCCAGCAGGGCCACCAGGTCGCTGTCACCGGCCATCGCCAGTTCGGTGACCATCGGCCCGGTGATGCCGTCGGGGTGGCCCGCGGCCAGCTGCAACAGGCCCGGCGCCCAATCGGGATCGGCCGTCGCCCGCTCCTCGGCCTCGCGCTCCAACGCCCGGCCGGCGATGTACTGCTCCCAGCAGCCACGGTTGCCGCAGCCGCACTGCCGCCCGTCCGGCACGGCCCGGACGTGGCCGATCTCGGCGGCAGCGCCGTGGGCGCCGCGCAGCAACCGGCCGCCGATGATGATGCCGCCGCCCAGGCCGGTGCCCAGCGTGACCATCGTGACGTGCTCGTGGCCGCGGCCGGCGCCGAAGCGGTACTCGGCCCAGGCGGCCGCGTTCGCGTCGTTCTCGACGACGACGTCGATGCCCGTCCTGGCCTTGAGGGCCTGCGCGATCGGGCGTTCCCGCCAGGCGATGTTCGGCGCGAACCGCACCGCCGAGCGATCCTCGGAGACGAATCCGGCGGCCGCGATCCCGACGCCGGACACGGCGTGCTCGGCGATCAGGTCCTCGATGATCTCGGCGACAGTCGCCTCGATGGCGTCCGGGTCGGATGCCGGAGTATCGCGCCGCGACATCGCCACGATCGAGCCGTCGTCTGCGACCATTCCGGCGGCGATCTTGGTGCCCCCGATGTCCACACCGAGCGTCATCGCCATCGTCGTCAGTCCTCCGTCATCTCGCGCGCCGGTCGCAGGTGCAGTCTGCCTCCTCACGGCCGCGAACGTCGGGACACGTCAGCCGAGCACGACTCCCAGCAACGTCACTGCGGCGGTCGTGAGCAGCGCGAGTCCGCCCGCGAGGACGAACGCGAGCGCGAACCTCGTGACCGTTGCCTGTCGGAGCAGCCAGCCGGTCGGCCCACCGCCGAGCCCGCCGAGGCGGTCGGTGACGGACAACTCGACCAGCATCGCCGACGCGGTG
>CAZEYA010000008.1:3483-42063 GCA_964516515.1 uncultured Kineosporiaceae bacterium
GAGCCCGCCGAGGCGGTCGGTGACGGACAACTCGACCAGCATCGCCGACGCGGTGGCGGGCGGCGCGACCACGGCTGCCCGCGGACGGGCGGGTGCGGGCAGGGGCCGAGGTGGCTGGCGCAGCACGGGCGTCAGGCACAGCGAGCACCACTGCGCCTTCGGCGCCACGCGGGCTCCGCACTGCGGACACACCTCCGCTTCCCCGGACAGCTCCACCGCTCAGCCCTCGGCAGCCAGGCCCGTCGCCTTGAGTGCTGCCGTCCCGGGTTCCCGACCGGCCTCGCTGGAATCACGCCACCGGGCGAACCGGTCCTTCCAGTGGTCGACGAGGCCGTCGCGCCACCGCCGCACCGATCGAGGGTCCACCGCGGTTGCGCCTACCGGGTCGAGCCGGACGTAGAGGTGGACGATCGTCGAGTCGTGCCAGCTCTGTAGCCACACCTCGGCGGTGCCCCGCCACTGCACCGATCGGGTAGTTGCTCGCGCCCGCCACAACCGGCCCTCCCGCCCGCGGTCCAGTACCGGGGTCAGTGCCAGGCCCGGCACCCAGAGCTGCAGGTGACACGGCCCGCAAGGATCGAGGGCGACGGCGACCGGCGACGCTGCCACAGCACACTGATCCGCGATATCGAGTACCGGCACACCGCCAAGCATGACAATCCCCCGGCCCGCCCCGCGTATTCTGCAGATCTGCCGCGATCCTGCGGCCGTGACCACCTGGGACTGACCCGCCGCTCAACGAGGAGTTCTACCGTGCGTGAGTTCAGTGTTGCCGCCCGTGTTGATCCGTACCCCGGCACGATGGCCGACATCCTCGGCGAGGCCGCCACTGCCGCCCCGCAGCGCGCGATGTTCGCGCGCAAGGTCGCCGGTACCTGGACCGACATCACCGCGCGGGAGTTCGCGACCGAGGTCGATGCGCTGGCCCGCGGGCTGCGCTCGGCCGGAATCGGCGCCGGCGACCGGGTCGGCCTGATGGCCCGGACCCGCTACGAGTGGACGTTGTGCGACTTCGCCATCTGGGCGGCGGGCGCGGTCACCGTCCCGATCTACGAGACGTCCTCGGCCGAGCAGGTGGCGTGGATCCTGTCGGACTCCGAGGCCAAGGCGGTCTTCGTCGAGTCGGCCGCTCACGTGGCGACGGTCTCGCGAGTGGCCGACCGGCTGCCGGCACTGCTGCACACCTGGGTGATCGACGACGGCCTGGACACCCTCGTCGAGGACGGCGCGAACGTCCCCGCCGCCGACCTGGCGGCCGCGCGCGAGGGCCTCACCGGGTCCTCGCCGGCAACAGTGATCTACACCTCCGGGACCACCGGCCGCCCCAAGGGATGCGTGCTGACCCACGGCAACTTCATCGACCTCAGCCGCAACGCCGAGACCGTGCTGCCGCAGGTGCTCAACGACCCGGACGCGTCCACCCTGCTGTTCCTGCCGCTGGCGCACATCTTCGCCCGCTTCATCCAGTGCCTGTGCGTCGTCACCGGGCCCAAACTGGGACACCTTGAGGACCCCAAGGCACTCGCCGACACCCTGGGCGAGTTCCGGCCGACCTTCATCCTCGCCGTGCCCCGCGTGTTCGAGAAGGTCTACAACGCCGCCGAGGCGAAGGCCGAGGGCGACGGCAAGGGCGACATCTTCCGCACCGCCGCCGCGACGGCGATCGCGTGGAGCCGCGCCAAGGACGGCCGTGGTCCCGGCCCGGTGCTGGCGGCCAAGCACCTGGTCTTCGACCGGCTGGTCTACCGCAAGCTGCGGGCCCGCCTGGGGGGCCGGGTGCAGTACGCGGTCAGCGGCGGCGGGCCCCTGGGCGAGCGACTGGGGCACTTCTTCCGGGGCGTCGGCCTGGTCATCCTCGAGGGGTACGGCCTGACCGAGACCACCGCCCCGGCCACCGTCGGCACTCCCGACCGGGTCAAGATCGGCACGGTGGGCCGGCCGCTGCCCGGCGTCGGCATCCGGATCGCCGACGACGGCGAGATCCTGATCTCCGGGGTCAACGTGCTGCAGGAGTACTTCCACAACCCGCAGGCCACCGCCGAGGCGCTGCGCGACGGCTGGTTCTACTCCGGCGACATCGGCGAGCTGGACGCCGAGGGCTACCTGACCATCACGGGCCGGAAGAAGGAGATCATCGTCACCTCCAACGGCAAGAACGTGGTGCCGTCGCAGCTGGAGGACCGGCTGCGCGCCCACGCCGTGGTCAGCCAGTGCATGGTGATCGGGGACAACCGGCCGTTCATCTCAGCGCTGGTGACCCTGGACACGGAGATGCTGCCCGCATGGCTGTCCAACCGGAACCTGCCGCCGATGACGGTCTCGGAGGCTGCCCGATCGCCGGAGGTGATCGCCGCCGTGCAGGCCGCGGTCGACGACGCCAACACACTGGTCAGCAAGGCCGAGTCGATCCGCAAGTTCGTCGTCATCGAGACCGACTTCACCGAGGACACCGGTCACCTGACACCGTCGCTGAAACTCAAGCGGTCCAGCGTGCTCAACGACTTCGGATCGCAGGTCGAGGGGCTGTACGCGCATTCCTGACCGAGCTGCCCCCCACCGCACCACACCATGCCCGGCATCGGCACAATGCGACCTATGACGTCCGAGGCTGTGGTCGACGCTGCAGCGGGGGCCGATGAGGCATCGACGGCCGTGGTTTCGGTTCGCAGTCTGGACGTGTCCTTCGCAGCCGTAACGGCGGTCCTCGGCCTGGATCTCGACGTCTTCTCGGGACAGGTGGTGGCGCTGGTCGGAGGCAACGGCGCCGGCAAGTCCTCGACGCTGCGGGTGCTGGCCGGCGTGGTCCCGGCGAGCTCCGGTCAGGTCAGGGTGTGCGACGTCGACGTGACGCGGGACCCGCTGGCCGCCAAGCGGTTGACCGGCTACTGCCCCGACGTCGGCGGTCTGCTGCCGAGGGCCACCCCGTGGGAGCACCTGCAGCTCTCCGCGCGGCTGCGGCGGCTGCCCGACTGGCAGCCCCGAGCGCAACGGCTGCTCGACCGGTTCGAGCTGGGGGACGTCGCCGACCGCATCACCGGAGGCTTCTCGCACGGCATGTCGCGCCGGATGTCCGTGGTGCTGGCAGCGATGCACCTGCCCCCGGTGCTGTTGCTGGACGAACCGTTCGATGGCGTCGACCCACTCGGCGTGGAGGCCACCGTCGAGCTGGTCGAGGAACTGCGGCAGGCGGGATCGGCGGTGCTGGTCTCGACCCACCTGCTCGAGCTGGCGGTGTCCGTGGCCGACGAGGCGATCGTGCTGCGGCACGGCCGTGCGGTCCACCGCGGCCCGGCCGCAGAGTTGGCCGGCGCCGATGGGCACCGGCGGTACCGGGATCTGTTGTCGGCATGAGCAGGCCCGCCGGCATGATCTGGACTGCCGGCAGGCGGGGCATCCCCGGCGTCGACCTCTCGGGCCTGCGCCACGAGCTGCCGGCATTGCTGGCCTTCGTCTGGCAGACCACTGGCCGGCGGGAACGCTGGGCGCTGCTGTGCGCCGCGGCCGTCGCCGTCGGCGTCGGCATCGGTGTCCCGCTGGCCGTCGCCACCTTCCTGCCCCCCGACCCGGAGGTCCGGCAGACCGTGCTCGTCGTGCTGCCGGCCGCGTGGGCGTTCTTCGCTGTCTCGATCCTCATCTCGGCGCTGGCATCATCCGGCGGCCGTGAGCTGTTGCCCCGGAATCAGTTGCCCGGATTTCCCCTCAGCCCCGCCACCGATCACGCTGCCGCCCTGCTGA
The DNA here is from genome assembly GCA_964516515.1 of uncultured Kineosporiaceae bacterium. Taxonomy (GTDB): domain Bacteria; phylum Actinomycetota; class Actinomycetes; order Actinomycetales; family JBBAYJ01; genus JANNOG01. The sequence continues at coordinate 7,219 of CAZEYA010000008.1, forward strand.
CCATCCCGCTCAACGTGGCCTGGACCCTGCAATCTGTCAGCCTCCTGACGGCGGTCGCCGTGATCACGGCGGGTGCACCGGGCTTGCTGGTGCAGGCCACCGTGATGACCACGCTGTGGATCCTCGCCGCGTCGTGCCTGGCGCAGTTCGCGGGGTGGGCCGCCGAACTCCTGCGGTCCACCCGGCACGGCGACACCGTCCTGCGGGGCCTTGCCCTGGCCGCCGTGGCGGTCGGCGCAGCCGTCGTGCTCTCGGGTCATGCCAGGACGGTGCTGGATTCCCTGCCGACGACCAGCTTCGTCATCGCCGCCGTCGTCGTCGACGATCCTGCCCGCTTCGCCGTGGCCGGCGTCGGACTTCTCGTCGTCGCCGTCGTCAGCTTCCTCGGCGCGATCCCACTGGTCGCGGCGTTGTCCCGGCGCAGTGTGCCGCAGGTCGCTGCGCAGGACACCCGACTGCGGCCACGGCGATCCAGCACCGGATCGGAGCTGGGCTGGCTGATCGGGCTGGATCAGCGGATGGTGCTGCGTTCTGCCCCGCTACGCCGGGGCCTGGCGGTCCTCACCGTCCTGCCCCTGCTGGCGGCCCTGCTGGTGCCACTGCCGTGGACCGCCCTGACCATCCTGCCCGCCCTCGTGGCGTCGGCGTCCGGGCTGCTCTACGGCGTCAACGCGTTCGCGCTGGACGGCGGGGGGGCGGTGTGGCGGAACTCGTTGCCACAGCCCGCCGCGCAGTGGCTCGATGCCCGCCTGATCGTGCTGGTCCAGGTCTGCGGCGGCGGCGCGATCGTTGTTGTCGGCGCGGCGGCACTGCGTGCCGGGCAGGCGCCGAGCGCGGCCGAACTGGCGGCCGTGGTCTGTGCCGCGATCACCGCTGTCCTCCAGGTGATCAGCCGATGTGCCCGGTGGTCGATCCGGCGGCCCTTCCCGGCCGTCCTGCGGTCCTCCCGTGACGCCCCGGCACCACCGGTCTCGCTCGCCGGCTACGCCGTCGCACTATCGGTCGCCACCACGCTGTCGGCCACGCTGTTCGCCCTGGCCGGCAGTACCGGCGCCGTCGCGCTGCCGGTCGCCATCCTGCTGCTGTTCCTCATCTCCGGAACGTGGTCGCTGCGCCGGGCCGCGACGGCGTTCGAATCCCCGGCCGTGCGCGCCCGCGTGACCGCCACGGTCGCCGGCACCTGACATCATCGACGCCGTGCCAGCAGGATGGGACCGCAGGGCACGGTCGATGCCGCGCCGACGCGGCGACCACGGCGCCGCCGCGGTCGAGTTCGCGATCATCAGCGTCCTGCTCTTCGTGATCCTGTTCGGCATCCTGCAGTACGGGTTCTTCTTCTTTCAGCTCAGCAGCACCGAGCACGCCCTGGGCAAAGCGGCCCGGCAGGTCGAGATCGGCGAGGTACCCACGTGCGCCGACTGGGCGGACGCGGCCATCGCGCCGCTCTCCCTCAGCGGCACCTCGACCGCCTCGTGGGTGCGAGAAGACGGCCTCGACGATGTCGACATCGTGCGGGGCACCAAGGTGATCGTCACCATCACGTGGGAACCGATCCGGATCGGCGCCGGGCTGGTGCCGTTCCCCGGCGGTGGACCGCAGACGGCGACGATGGAGACGGCAGTCGATCACATCGGTGTGGATCCCGGCATCTGGACGGGTGATCCGGTGGGCTGCCCATGACGCCGCAGGTTCAGCCACGCCGCCCTCGTCGTGACGAGGGAGCGGTCGCGATCATCACGGCCGTGATGGCCGTGCTGCTCTTCGTCGTCGCGGCGCTTGCCGTGGAGCTGACCAACGCCTTCTCCCGGCAGGTCGCCGTGCAATCCGTCACCGACCAGGCCGCCCGCGACGGGGCGGCTCTGCTGCCCGACGCCTGCGCCGCCGTGCTCAGCGCCGCGCAGGCGCTCGCCGCCCCGGCCAACGAGGTGCCGGACGACCGGGGACCCCTGCCCGCTGTGACCATCACCTCCTTGGCCGATATCCCCGCGCTGCTGGACGACGACGAGACCAACGGCGAGATCCGCGCGTTCGGCGCCGATCTGGACCTCGACGGCACGACGAGCGGTGAGGTGGCAGTGAGCCTGGCCGGTTGCACTCTGCCATCGCCCGCGGTCGCTGCCAGCCGCCTGGTCGTGGTCGCCCCGCCCCGTCGGGTCGACTTCGCCCTGGGCAGCCTGGCCGGCGCCGACGGCGTCGCGGTCGGCGGCTCCGGCACCGCCGCCATCGTCTCGGCCGTACCACTGCTGCCCTTCGCCCTGCCCGCCGCGTGCAGCGCGGACGGCCCGCACACTCTCGTGCCCCGGCTGGGCCAGGTGCTGGCACTGAAACCCGATCCGGTCGCGGACGACCCATCGGCCCCGGTCCTGGTCAATGCCCAGCGGCAGCCTGACGGGACAGGACTGCTGAGCATTGCCGGCGGTCCCCCGGTGGGGCCGTTGAGCTATTGGGTCCGCTTCAGCGCTCAGGGGCAACCCGACGCCTACACCGTCAGCTCGACCGATGAGCCCGACGCCCCCGGCGACGAGCGAAGCGTCACCGCCTCGATACCGCCCGAGGTCTCGCTGCGCCCCGGCCGCTGGACGCTCCGGGTCGCCGAGTGGGTACCGCCACCTGCTGCCGTCCCACCACCGGGCACGTTCTTCTCCAACGGCCGGACCATCCGGGTCCGGACCTCACCGATCCCGTTCTGTGACACCGTGGGTCCCAACGGTCAGCTGATACCGCTGATCCCGGCCGCGGGGCCCGGCGGCGACGATGTCGGGCGCGTCGAGGCCGCAACCGCCGACGGGTTGGCGTACTCCCTGGAGCTGGCCGCGGGTGGCGCGGCCGCCGTCCTCGCGGGAAGTTCCCGCCACAACGACTTCGCCGACGGGATCGAGGCCGGCCTGGCCGAGCGCCTCGACAGGGCCTCGCCGCCGTGCGGGGTCGCAGCCGCACTGCCATCGTGGGACCCCCCCGGCTGGCGGGTCACAGCCAACAATGCGTTGTCCTGCTACGTCACCGTGGACGGCGGCGGCAACTGGTCGGTGGACCCGGCGATCATCGACGACCCGCGGCTGTTCATGATTGCGGTCGTCGACCCCGGCAGCAGCACCCGCGATAAATCCGACATTGCCGTACCTGTGACCGGCTACCGGGCGGCATTCGTCACCGACGAGAACGTGCAGCCGCCGCTCGCCCCGTCGCTGCCGTGCCTGGCGACCGACCTCGCCTGCAACGGGCTCCAGCTGACCGTCGGGGGATTACTGGACCGGTTGGTGATCTACACGTTCGATCCTGCCCTACTGCCCGAAACCACCAGAGTGGCCGACAACGGGCACCCGTTCACGGCAACCCCCGCAGACGTCATGCTGACGAACTGAATCCGGGTTTGTCGGGTCAGCGGTGGGGGTCACCACGTCTTGTGCCTCCTTCTTCGTTGTGTGCCTGACCTGAGCGACAGAGGTCGTACGCTCAGCAGCGACACACCTGTTGGGTCGGCGACGCGAAGGGAGGCACCGAACTCGTGGTGGCTCGCGTCCTCGTGCTGCTGGCAGCCCTCGTCGTGGCCGCCATCGGAGCGGGGTTGGTGCTGCTGTACGCCTCGCAGGCTCGGGACAATGCGGCACAGGACCTGGGACTGGTGCCGGTCTACGTGGCCAGCCAGGCCATCCCAGCTGGGACACCCATCCAGGACATGGTGACGAATCAACAGATCGTCACCCAGCAGCTGCCCCTCAACACTCTGCGCCCCGGAGCCATCGGGGTCGTTACCCCGGAACAGCTCGCCCAGTTCCTGCTCGTCCCGCTGGGCCCCAGCCAGCAACTGACGAGCGGGGACATCGGCGCGGCGACCGCCAGCCTCGAGGACGAGCTGGGCCTCGTCGCCACGCAGAAGAACGCCGTCACCATCACACTGGACGACGAGCTCAGGCTGGGGCCGTTCCTCGATCCGGGCGACAACGTGGCCCTGTTCGTGACCTACACGCCCGTGGGCCGAGAGGATTCCTGCACGCAGCTGCTCGTCCCGAGTATCAGGGTGCTCGCCGTCGGCGGCGTGGCCGTGCCGACCGAGCCCGCCCAACCGGCAGATCCCGCCGTGGCCGCGGCACCGCCCGCCGTCAGCCCGCTGGTGACTCTCGAGGTGACAAGAGACACCCCACTCGCCGCCCGGATCCGCCAAGCCACCACGCTCGGCGGCATCTCGGCCGTGCTCCTCGACGGCACGGAATCCTTTCGTGCCCCCGACGTCTGTGTCGGCATCGACGAGCTCTTCGAGCAGGACCCGCCCACGACCGCACCGGCGGAGTCCGCAGGATGAGCGGCGCGATCGTCGTCGACAGCGACCCGGTGACGGCCCAGCACCTGGCCAACGCGGCCGGACCCCACGCCGAGTTCATCGTCAACGTCCCGGCACTTCGCCAGCGGCTCGACCTCGATCCCCTGCCCCTGACCATCGTGCTGGGTCCCTCGGTCGCCCCGCATGACGCCGTCGGCATCGCCGAACAGCAGCGGCTGCGCCGCCCCGCCGTCGGGGTCGTCCTGGTCCGTGACACCGTGGACACCCGGTTGCTGACCGAGGCCCTGCGCGCCGGGGTACGCGAGGTCGTGCTGGCCTCGGACCTGTCCGCCGTCGCCGACGCCGTCAAGCGCAGCGACGAGCTGTCGGAGGCACTGCGGGCACAGAGCGCCACCGAGGCCGGCATCGATGGAGTGACCAAGGGGATGGTGGTCACGGTCTTCTCGGCCAAGGGCGGTGCCGGCAAGACGACCCTGGCCACCAACCTGGCCGCCGCGCTGGCCGATCGAGGGCGACGAGACGTCGTGCTCATCGACCTGGATCTGGCATTCGGGGATGTCGCCATCGCGCTGCAGCTCTTCCCGGCGCACACCATCGCCAATGCGGTCCCGCTCGCTGAGGCGGACCTGGACTTCGCCGGCCTGCAAGCGTTGCTGACGCCGCACTCCCCCGGCCTGACCACGCTGGCCGCCCCGCTGGAACCGGGGGCCGCCGAGACCGTTCCCGCCACCCTCGTGACGAAGATCATCCAGGTGCTGCAGGAGAACTTCGACTACGTCGTCATCGACACCCCGCCCGCCTTCGACGACCAGGTGCTCGCGGCGTTCGACCTGTCCGAGGTGATCGTCCTCATCGCGACACTCGACATCCCCGCGCTGAAGAACCTCAAGCTGACGCTGGAGACCCTGGACCTGCTGAACTACTCGCGGGACAAGTGGCGGATCGTGCTCAACCGGGCCGACAGCAAGGTCGGCCTGCCCATCGTCGAGGTGGAACGGACCCTACGGGTCCCGATCGTGTCCCATGTCCCCAGCAGCCGCGAGGTGCCGCACTCGATCAACCGGGGCGTGCCGATCGTGCTGGACGACCCCCGGCACCCGGTCTCACTGGCCATCAGGGACTTCGCCGAGGACCACATCGTGACCGCCGGCGCTCCCAAGCCCGACCTCGCAGCGCTGTCCGCGGCCCGCCCCGACCGGCTCGCGCGCAAGCGGTTCGGGCGGCGAGGCCGGCAGTGAGCTTCACCGATCGACTGGCCGCGGCACGGGCGGCCACGGAGCCCCGCCCGCGCGATGTCATCCGGCGCCCCGAACGGGTCCGCCGGGGCCGCGACCCGTTCGTGGAACTGCGGCGCCAAGTGCACCACTCGCTGCTGCAGAACCTCGGTCCGCAGCTCTACGACGCCGAGCTGACCCTGGACGAGCTGGAGGTCCGGGTCCGGCAGACCCTGGCCGAGGAGCTCAAGGGCGGCGACATCCCGCTGACCAACGCCGACCGGGTGCGGCTGGCACAGGAGATCGCCGACGACATCCTGGGGTACGGCCCGATCGAGCCGTTCCTGCGGGACGAGGACATCACCGAGATCATGGTCAACGGCTTCGACTCGGTCTACGTCGAACGCTCCGGGAAGCTGTACGAGGTCGATGCCCGGTTCTCCGACGAGGAGCACCTGCGCCGCACCATCGAGAAGATCGTCGGCAAGGTGGGGCGACGGATCGACGAGGCCAGTCCGATGGTCGACGCCCGGCTGGCCGACGGCAGCCGCGTCAACGCCATCATCCCGCCACTGGCGGTCGACGGCTGCCTGCTGACCATCCGGAAGTTCTCCACCGAGCCGCTGGGCGTCACCGACCTGATCAGCTTCGCGACGCTGACCCCCGGCGTGGCGGGCTTCCTGCGGGCGTGCGTGACCGCGCGCCTGAACATCATCGTCTCGGGGGGCACCGGAGCCGGCAAGACCACCACGCTGAACGTGCTGAGCCACTTCATCCCCGACGACGAGCGCATCATCACGATCGAGGACGCGGCCGAACTACGACTGCGGCAGCAGCACGTGCTGCGCCTGGAGTCGCGGCCACCCAACATCGAGGGCCGCGGCGAGGTCAAGATCCGTGACCTGGTGCGTAACGCGCTGCGGATGCGCCCGGATCGCATCGTCATCGGCGAGGTCCGCGACGGCGCCGCACTGGACATGCTGCAGGCCATGAACACCGGCCACGACGGCTCCATCTCCACAGTTCACGCCAACTCGCCCCGGGACAGCCTCAGCCGACTGGAGACGATGGTGCTGCTGGCCGGGGTGGACCTGCCCATCGAGGCGATCCGGCAGCAGATGGCGGCGGCGCTCAACATCATCGTCCACCAGTCCCGGTTCAAGGACGGCACCCGGCGGGTCACCCAGGTCACCGAGGTGGTCGGTATGGAGGGGGAGGTCATCACCCTGCAGGACCTCTTCGTCCACGACCACGACGCGGCCTACGACTCCGCCGGGGGGGCCGCCGGCGCGCTGGTCCCGACCGGGCTGCGGCCGCACTTCATGGACCAGCTCCAGCGGGCGGGGGTGCCGCTGGATGGCGCCGTGTTCGAGCGGCCCAGCGGATTCACCGTCACCGCAGCCGCGGGGCGACGCCGATGACGCGGCGCTGGCGCCGGGCCGCGGCGCTCGCGCTGGCGAGCGTGCTCGGCGTCCTGATGGGGCCGGCGAGCCTGGCGTCCGCGCAGGCCGCGACGCCGTCCGGCAACGCGCTGGTCATCGGCTTCGACGTCAGCCGCTCGGTGGACGAGGCGGACTTCCAGGACGCCAAGCTGGCCGCTGCGGCACTGATCCCCACCCTGCCGCCCGACATCGTGATCGGCCTGCTGGTCATCGGCACCGAGCCGCGGTTCGTCGCGCCGTTGGGCAGTGCACCCGAGGAGGTGGTGGCGCAACTCGGGACTCTGGAACGTGACCCGCGCACGGGGGTGACGCCACTGTTCGACTCGGTCGAACTGGCCCTCGACCAGCTGGAGGGTTTCGATCGGCAGCAGCTGCTGCTCTTCACCGACGGGCAGAACGACGCCGGCCAGCCCGATGTCGAGGTGGTCATGCAGCGATTGGCGGACTCCGGACAGCCGGTGGTCATCTCGGCCGTCTTCGTCAACCAGGGTGATGCGCCACCGGCAGAGCTGGAGCGGCTGACCGGCGGCAGCATCTACCAGGTCAACCAGGGACCCGAGTTCCTCGCTCAGATCACCGACGCCTTCCGCAACCTCGCCGAAGACACCGGCCTGACGACGGTCACCCCGCCACCGCCCAGCGTGACGCTGACCCCGTCGACGACGAGTGCGACGCTGACGCCCACACCGACGGTGGTGGCCGCACCGCCGCCACCACCCGACCCACCGGCGTTGCTGCCCGACTGGACGGTGCTCGCGGCTGCGGTAGGCGCCTTCGTCGGCCTGCTCGCCGGCGTCCTGGGGATCGGGGGGCTGGCGCGTCGGGGCAGCAGCCCGCAGGCCAGGCGGCAGCGCGGCCTGGAGGCCTACACCCTGGTCCCGCGTACCCGAGCCCCGCGGCCGCCCGCTCCCCCGACCCGCCTCGGCGACAACCCTCTCGCGCGTGGCGCGGTCGCCCTGGCCGAGCAGGTGGTGCGCAGCCGCAACGTCGAGGAACCGCTGGCCCGCCGGCTGGAAGCCGCCAACCTGCCATTGCGTCCAGGTGAATGGGTGATCCTGCAGGTCGCGATCGCACTGCTGCTGGGGCTGCTGCTGCTGGCGCTGTCCAGTGGCAACCCGCTGGCGTTGCTGGCCGGAGTGCTGCTGGGAGCCGCCGGTGCCTGGTTCTACCTCTCCACGATGGCGCAGCGCCGCCGCAACGCCTTCCACGCCGTGCTGCCGGACACCCTGGGACTGCTCGCCTCGACGCTGCGGGTCGGCTACTCGCTGCCGCAGGCGATGACCAGCGTCGTCGAGGAGGGTCGCGAGCCGATCCGCACGGAGTTCAACCACGCGTTGGTCGACGCCCGACTCGGCATGGCCGCCGAGGCCGCGCTGGAAGGGATCGCCGACCGGGTCGACAGCGACGACTTCCGCTGGGTCGTGATGGCGATCCGGATCCAGCGTGAGGTGGGCGGGAACCTCGCCGAGCTGCTGGACACCGTGGCGGAGACGATGCGCGACCGGGCCCGGCTGCGACGCCAGGTGAACACGCTCTCGGCGGAGGGCCGGATCTCGGCCTGGGTGATCGGTGGGCTGCCCGTCGTCTTCGTGGTCTACCTGCTGCTGGTCCGGCCCGAGTACCTCTCGCCACTGGTCACCGACCCGTTGGGCCTGCTGCTGCTGGCCCTGGCCGCGGCGCTGTTCGCCGGTGGCGTGGTCGGTCTGCGGTGGGCGATCAAGGTGGACGTGTGATCGCCGCGGCCACCGGCAATCCGGTCGTCGAGCTGGGCGTGGTGTCCTTCGAACGGCTGCGGACCTGGAGTTCCGGGGACACCGCGCTCTATGTCGGCCTCGCGGCGATCGCCGCGTCGATCGTCGCGGTCGGCATCTTCCTGGCTGCCACTGCCATCCAGGGCCGCGAGGCACGCTCGCTCGCCGCGATCGAGACCATCGGCAGGCCGGTCACGGCGCGCGAGGAGGAGCTGGACCGCTCGTTCACCGAACGGGTGCTGGAACCGTCCCGGCTCGCGGTCATCGCTGTGGGTCGGCGGCTGACCCCCGACGGACAGGTCGACCGGATCCGGCGCCGACTCGACCTGGCGGGCAATCCAGCCGCCTGGGATGTGGACCGCGTCATCGCCCTGCAGGTCCTCGGCGCGGTGTTCCTGGCCGCCGTGGGCGCCATCGTCGGGTTCGTCGCCGACTCGGGGCTGCTGCGTGCTGTGGCATTCGTGGTCGTCGGCGCGATCGTCGGCTGGCTGCTGCCCACGATGATCATCTACCAGATGGCCTCGGCGCGCTCCGATCGCCTCCTGCGCGATCTGCCCGATTCCCTGGACCTGCTGACGATCTCCGTCGAGGCCGGGCTGAGCTTCGACGCGGCGCTGTCCTACGTAGCCCGCAACGGCAGGGGACCTATGGCGCGGGAGTTCTCCCGAGTGCTGCAGGAGATGCAGATCGGCACCAGCCGCCCCGAGGCCTTGCGGGCGGTCGCCGAACGAACCGACGTCGCCGAGCTGAAGTCGTTCGCCTCGGCGATGAACCAGGCTGACGCCTTCGGGGTGCCCATCGCCCGGGCCCTTCGGATCCAGGCCGACGAGATCCGGGTCAAGCGGCGGCAACGGGTCGAGGAGAAGGCCCAGCAGGTGCCCGTCAAGATTCTCTTTCCGCTGATCTTCGGCATCCTGCCGGTCCTCTTCATCGCGATCATCGGGCCCGCCGTCGTGCTGGCCTTCCGCTCCTTCAGCAGCCTGGCCGGAACGGGTTGACCAACAGCAGCGCTATCCGTTGTCCCGATGTGGCGACAGCCACGACATGCAAGAGTCTCCTTCACCGATGCGCCGACACGAGAGGACCACGAATGGCGGTGCTGCTTCACGTCCAGGGCTCCGGCCGCGATCCGCTGCGCCCTTTCGGCGGTCATGCCATCCGTACGGTGGCCTGGGAGCGGTTCGATCCGGGCAGCGTCGGCCGCGATGTCGACACCATCATCATCTCCCCGCCGGACCCGCTGACGGGCGTGGACGCCGTGGCGGCCATCAGGGACGCCGGTGACACCCACCCGGTGCTGCTGGTGCCGGACGAGTCCGCCGGCTGGCGTCAAGTGGCGGCTAGCCGGCTGCCCGGCGCGGACGTCGTCCTGGGTGGCATCCGGTCACTGCCGGACTATGTGCCGTCCGCGGACTACCCGCACGAGTCCGGCCTCTGGGACGACCTGGGTCAGAGTGAGGACACCCGCGACGCCGCCCGCGTCATCGACCTGCGCCGGCACATCCCGCGGGGTGGATCGCGACGGCTGCTCCGCGAACGCCTGGGCGAGCACCATGACATCGCCTCGGCCGTGCAGGAGTTCACCGACGACCTGACCGGCGTCGACGCCAGCGTCCGGGAGCTGCGGGGCACGATGCCGACCGGTGCCCGGCCCGCCGCCGATCTCCCCTCCGAGACGGCGGCGCAGCACGCTGACCTCATGCCGGACCCAGAACCATGGCCCGGCCCCGACATGACCGGCCGAGCCGATCCCGAGGTGGCGGCCGACGACCCGATGACCGACCTCACCGCGCCGGCGACGCCCGACGAACCGGCCGAACCCGCCGCACCGGCCGCACCCGCCGCACCCGCCGCGCCCGCCGCACCCGCCGCACCGAGCATCTTCGAGGCGCCGGCCCCCGTCGTCGACCTCACCTCGCGGACCCGGGGGCGCACCGACCAGCGGGCCGGTGACGACCGGCCGCGGCAGGTGCAGCCGGAGGCCGACGACGGCGTGACGCGCAGACGGGCGGCCAGGGCGTTGACCGACCCCGCCGCTCTGGTCCCCGCGCTGCTCGGCTGCGTCGACCGGCTGGACACGGTGCCCGACACCGCGACGGCCGTCGCCGAGTACGCCATGGGCAGGATCGTCGCGGACGCTGTCGACGTCATCGTCGCGATCAACGGCACCTGGCACACCGTGCGGACCGTGGGTGCCGCCACCGGCGCCGGTTCTGCTGTCGACGTCGTCGAGGCGGCCGGACTGGTCGCGTGGCTGGAGTCCTTCGACTCACCGGTCGTCCTGGACGGCAGCGATCTGGCCGCGCCCGGATCGTGGGTGCTGGCCGGTCTGGCGCGGGCCGCCGGCCCGACGGTCGCCGTCGTACTCGCCTGGCGCGAGCCCGGGCGCGCCGTCTTCGAGAATACAAGCGTCACTACCATGGCCGAAGTGAGCGCTGACGCCACCGCGCCGTTGAGCCTGGCGCTGGACGTCAGGCAGCTGGCCCGCGCCCTGGCGGCGCACTCCCACTGATGTCGGGCTGGGGGCGCCGCACTGTCGATAGTGGTGTGCCCGGACCAATACGGTGTGTCACCGTATGACCGTGCTCCCGGATCGTTGGGTCAACAGCTGGACCGCCCCCATCCTGCGCGCTCTGATCATCGCGCTCGCCACCGGCCTCGGCCTGGTCGGCATCTATGTGGCGCCCGCCCTCGGATGGTCGCGGCCGGCCGGCTACGACGCCACGGCCCTGCTGCTGACTGTGCTGCCGTTGATCGTGGTGGCCGCGCTGGCCTCGATGCGGCCCGCCAGTCAGGAGCTCAGCCGGCTGCAGCCCATCGCCGAAGCATTGGCGATCGGTGCCGTCATCGGCATCTCCCAGACCCTCGACGGACCGGGCGGCCTCTACGGGTCGGTGCTGGTCGTCGCGGTCTTCATGGCCGGGCAGCGCAGTGGCCTGTTCGGTGCCATGACCGCGACCGCGCTGGGGATCGCTCCGCTGCTCGCGGCGACACTGTCCAGCTGGGACGCACGTACGGGCGCCAGCGGGCAGGCCACCTACGCAGCGCTGCTCAACATGCTGACGCTGGCCGGTGGCCTGCTGGGCACCGGCGTGATCAGCGCCTGGGTCCGCCGGTTGCTGCAGGACCAGCGGCCCGCCGACGACACCAGCGCGTACACCGACGCGTTCCGGCTGCTGTCCGAGCTGCAGCATGTCGCCCGCAACCTCAGCCTGGGCCTGGACCCGGTGACCCTGGCGACCGCCCTGGTGGACGACCTCAAGGCGATGGCCCCTCAGAGCCGGGTGGCGCTGGCCATCCGCGGTCCGGAGGGACGGTTCGCCCCCCTGGTCGGTCACCTGGACAGCGCCGACCACGCCGTCGCGTCCCAGGCCTGGCTGTCCACCGACGTCGGCAGCCGCGACAGTGACGGCGAGCAGCGGCTGGCGCTGCCCGTGCTGATGGGGGACCGGGTGATCGCGGTCGCGACGATCGGGGGCGACCAGCTGCACGAACCGGAGCTGCGCCAGGCCCAGGCCCTGGTCCGCCACGCCGGGCCGCGACTGGCCGCCGCCCTGCTGTTCGACGAGGTCAGGCAGCTCGCCACTGTCGATGAGCGGCTGCGGCTGGCGCGCGAGATCCACGACGGCATCGCCCAGGAGCTGGCCAGCCTGGGCTACCTGCTGGACGACCTGGCGGAGCGGGTGCCGGCAGACGCCTCGGGTGAGGTGCACACCCTGCGCGACCACGTCCGCAAGGTCACCGGCGAGTTGCGGCTGAGCATCTTCGACCTGCGAGCCGGCATCGACGACGAGGTGACACTGGGCGCTGCGCTGTCCGAGCACGTCCAGCGGATGGCGGCGGCGAGCCGGCTGATCGTCCACACCACGATCGACGAGCAGGGTGACCGGTTGCCGACGGGCAGCGAGATCGAGCTGTTGCGGATCGCCCAGGAGGCGCTGACCAACGTCCGCAAGCACGCCCGCGCCACCACGGTCTGGATCGACTGCGTGGTCGATGCCCCCGACGTGCTGCTGCGGATCGCCGACGACGGCGTCGGCCTGCAGCCCAGTCGGCCGGGATCGATGGGACTTCGGGGAATGCGCGAGCGCGCCGCCCGGATCGGGGGCACGCTGTCCGTCGGTGCCCGCGACGGCGGTGGCACCTCGGTCGAGGTCCGGTTCGGCGACCCGGCCCTGGCCACCCCCCAACTGCGCACGGCATCTGGTGCTCAGGGCTGACCAGCAGCCCCACCCGGCAAGGAGGAACATGACCCACATGCAGGTCGATCCAGGCGTCAGCGTCGCACCCGGGGACCAGGGCGGAGCCATGCCACCTGCCCCGGAGTCCACACTGCGGGTGGTCATCGTCGACGACCACGAGCTGATCCGGCAGGGCCTGCGCCGTGCCTTCGAACGCGCCGGTGACTTCCGGGTGGTCGGCGAGGCCGGCTCGGTCGCGCAGGCGATGGCGCTGCTGCCGGCGGAGAACCCGGACGTCGTGGTCACCGACGTGCGCCTGCCGGACGGCGACGGCATCGCGCTGGCCGGAGCGATCCGGGGCCGGAACGCCACCGTCGGCATCGTCGTGCTGACCATGTACGCGGGCGACGAGCACCTGCTGGGAGCGCTGGAGGCGGGGGCGAGCGCCTTCGTCAACAAGGACGCCCCCGCCGACGACGTGGTCGCCGCCGCGCGGCACGCCGCTGCCAACCCCAGGATGTTCAGTGCCAAGGACCTCGCCGCGGCGATGCAGCGGCGGCTGGCCCCGGCCACGGGGCCCAGCCTGTCGGCGCGCGAGACCGAGGTGCTGGGTCTGCTGGTCGAGGGCCTTTCGGCCGGGCAGATGGCGCGCCGGCTGTTCATCAGCGAGTCAACCGTGAAGACCCATATCAGCAAGATGTACGACAAAATGGGCGCAACAAACCGGGCGCAAGCAGTGATGGCCGCCGTCAGGCTGGGCCTGGTCCCCAACGCCCATGATCCTCATGGGCCGAACGGGCATTGACGCATCGTCCGTTCGGAGGATGCCGGACAGTCCGGTCTCCCGATGGATTGTTCCGACTCGCCCGACCATTATCTCTTTTGGCATCCGACTACCTGCCCACGAAAGGGGCCTCACACACATGCTCTCTCGACTCCGCAACCGCACCCGGGACGACGAAGGCGCATCAGCCGTCGAGTACGGCCTGCTCGTCGCCGCGATCGCCGCCGTGGTCGTCGTGGTCGTCTTCGCCCTCGGCGGGCTGGTGAACAACGTCTTCAAGTCCACCTGCAACGAAATCGGCACCGCGGGCGCCCCCGCAGGCGGGGTAACCGTCCCTGCTGATTGCGCGCCCCCAGTAGTCCCAGCCCCGTAACTTCGAGTCGCTACCTGGACCAACGCCGGAGATCAGCAATGATAACGGCGTGACATTCATGCCGCGTCAGCGCCGGCGCCATCTTCGTCTAGAAGGTGGCGCCGGTTCTGTTTCCACCGAAATGGGCCTGCTGTCCACCGCCATCGCCGCCGGGACAATCGCCGCATTATCCATAGTCGGGCAGGAAACCGCCGACATGATGACGGATTCCTGCCGAGAGATCGAGCGGGCCGTTGACGAGCGGGCCACCCCCACGCTCTGCCCGCCGGATGCCCCGCAACCCGACATAGCCCCATAATCGCCTGGTGCCCCGGGTCCAGCTGCCATCCTCCGCCGACCTCGCCCTCGTCGCGACTCACATCGCCACCAGGTTGACCGTCTGGCTGGTCTACCTGCTGATGCCGTACCCGTGGCGCAGCCTGGCGTGGGGCGACGTCTTTCTCTACCACGACTGGGCCGGCCAGATCGCGGCGACCGGTGCAGCACCGGACATCGTGTCGTGGATGTACCCGCCCGGCGCCGCGGCCTTCATCGTCGGTGTGCTGGCGATACCGCTCGGCTATCCCTGGGCCTTCATCATCTGCCTGGTCATCGTCGACATCGCCATCCTGTTGCTGCTGCTGCACCGTGACGGCCACCGCGGCGGCGCGTGGGCGTGGGCGGTCCTGCCGCCGGCGCTGGGCGGGATCACCTGGGCGCGCCTCGACCTGCTGCCGGTCGCGGCCGCGGCGGCCGCCGTGCTGTGGGCGGAGCGCCGGCCCCGGCTGGCGGGCGCCATCGCCGCCGTCGGCACGGCGATCAAGGCGTGGCCGGTGCTGCTCGGGGTGCTGTTCCTGCGCAACCGCCGCTGGCTGGCCGCCGCGGTGCTGACCGGAGGGGGCCTCACCGCCGTCGCAACCCTCGCCCTGGACGGCGCCTGGGACTTCGTGGCGCGGCTGTCCGGCCGCGGCGTCCAGGTCGAATCGGTGCTCGCCACCCCATGGCTGGTCCGCCAGGCATTCGACGCCAGCATCGACGGCGATTTCGTCAATGGGTCGTATGAGATATTGGGCCCGGGGACGGCAATTGTTGCCCGAATAGGGTCGATCCTGGTGGTCCTGTTGGTTGCGGTTGCCTGGTGGGTATCACGCGGCTGGCATCCCGCGGTGCGGTGGTGGGCGATGGTGATGGCATTGCTGTCAGCCAGCCCGTTGCTGTCCACCCAATTCGTACTGTGGATCATCGGCGCCTGCGCGGTCGCTGCGACATTGCGCGGCCCCGACGGCGATATCGCCCGCCGTGCGCTACCGGCGATAGCCGTCATCACCGTTCTCAGTCATCTCGGCTTCCCGGTGCAGTGGGGCGACCTGACCAACGGCGAGGACAACCTCGCAGCATTCACGGTCGCCAGCCGCAACATCATTCTGGTCGCCACCACGGTCTGGCTACTGGTCAGTCTCCGCCGCCGACGGCCGCCGGCTCCCCCGACAGCAGCGCCGTCAGTCGAGCAGCCGAGGCGTCCCACGACCACCGCCGCGCCACCGCCGCCCGCCCGGCAGCACCGAGACGGGCCGCACGCTCCGGTGACGCCAGCAAGCCGTTGAGGGCCGCAGCCACCTCCGTCGACGAGCGACCGTCGACGAGAACCCCGGTCACACCGTCCAGCACCACCTCCGGCGTTCCTCCCGACCGCCCGGCGACGACGGCCAGGCCCGCCGCGGCAGCCTCCAGGTAGCAGATCCCGAACGCCTCGGCCTCCAGGCCGGCCAGCCGGGTCCGGGTGGGCACCGCGAAGACATCGCCGGCGGCATACCAGTCCGAGGCCTCCACCCACGGCACACCACCCACCGCGTGCACTCCGCTCGCGGCACCACCGAGCCGCTGCACCGCGGCCGTCACCGCCGGTCGACGGGGACCCTCGCCGACGACGACGAGGGCGGCGTCGGGGTGTGCCGCCGACACCGCGGGCCACGCCTGCAGCAGCCGGTCGTGCCCCTTCCGGGTCACCAGACGCGCCAGCGACAGCACGACCGGCCGATCGGCCAGCCCCAGTCGACGCCGGATCTCGGCCCGCGCGAGCGGATCCGGCCGGAAGACCGCGGTGTCCACGCCCGGGGACAGCCGGACCAGCCGCGATCCCGCGGCCGCAGGCAGTGCCCGGGCGATCCGCTCTCGGGTGAATTCACTGACATAGGTCAGGGCGTCCACCGACGTCGCGATCCGCCGCAGCGCCTGCCGGGTCACGGGCATCGCGGCCCACCACGTCTCGTGGCCGTGCGTACTGGCGACCACCGTGCTCGCACCCGCCCGACGAGCGGCACCGGCCAGCAGCGCCAGCGGCCCCGCTGAGGCGAACCAGACGGCATTCGCCCGGGTATCGCGGACAGTCTGTGCGACCCAGGCCGCGAGCCGGGGGCCGGGCAGCAGCGGGGACATCGGAACCCGCCTCACGCTGCACGGCAACGTGGCGTCGGCGGCGTCGCCCCCCGGCACGGCGCGGGTCAACACGGTGACGTCCCCGGGTAACCGGGTCGCCAGGGCGTGCACGAAGGTCTCGATGCCACCGAGGATCGGTGGGAAGTCGTTGGTGACGACCAGCGTCCGCATCACGGCACGACCGAGATCACGGCACGACCGAGATCACGGCACGACCGAGATCACTGCGCGACCGAGGTCACTGCGCCGGTGCCGGCACCGGCACCGCGACCGATGTGGCCTGCGCCGCCAGGTCCGCCAGCCAGCCGGCGACCAACTGATCGCGGGTCACACCCAGCTCTCGTCGCAGTGCCGCGTCCTCGACGCCGGGACCCGCGGACTGCCCCACTCCACTCAGCCGGTCCTGCAGGTCCAGCACCGCCTGCTCGCCATGGGTGCGCACGGCGTAGTCCACAGCCAGCCAAGCGACCGTGTAGGCCCGCTCACCACCCGTGCTGAAGTCCTCCGCCACGGGCAGGTCCGCCGGGCCGACCCCCGCCGCAATGTCCGCCAGCAGGCCGCCCGCAAGTTGCTGCCGTGTGACCCCCGACTCCAGCACCGGCGCCAGCGCAACGTGGTCGGCGTAGCCCTCCGCAAGCCACAACGGCTGCCCGCCGCCCACTGCCGTGCCCACGGCGACGTGCACGAGCTCATGGGTGAGCACGACCTGGCGTTCCCGGCCGTCCAGCTCGGGCCAGACCTCGGGGTTGACCACGACCAGGTCGCCCCCCGCCCCAGGTCCGGCAACGTCAGCGGTCACCGCGGCGAAGCCCGACCCGGCTTCACCCGTACCCGGCACCAGCGCCTGATACGTGTCGATCGTGTCGGGAACCGCGATCAGCACACCCTGGGGAGCTCGTCCAACAGCGCCGAAAGCCGCCCGGGCACCATCCGTCGCAAGGCGGGCCACCTGCTCCGCGCTCTGTCCGCTGTCGGGCCAGGACAGCACCGTGCCGACATCCGCCAACGATTGGGCACGCACCCCGGCCAGGTACCACGGCGGCAGCGTGCCACCGTCTGCCACCGCCACGACCGGCTCACTCTCGCCCAGCCGCCAGCCGTCCGGGGTGGACACGATGTCGACGGCGTCCGTGTGCTCCGCCGGCGGCGCCCCCGCGAGGCGGTAGGACGTCTTCACCTGCGCCACCGCTGCCTCCGGGGGGCCGGTGACGGACAGCAGCGTCATGCCGACGTCGGTGACGGGCAGGTCCTGCAGGCTGGCGAACCGCTGGGCCTCGCGGGCCCGCAGGCTTGCACCACCGTCCCCCGCGGTGGTGGCCAGCCAAGCGTCGACGTCATTCGCGGCAATCGCCGCCACCCGCATCTCCACCATGGTCTGTACCTCGGCCATGGTCGGTCCTGTGCCGACACCGGGACGATCCCCGGGTGCCGACGGCCCGATCGATACTCCCGCGATCAGCAGACCCACTGCCCCGAGGAGCAGCAGCCTGCGCCATCGTGCTGAGATCAGGGGCGGATGGCCCCGGTGTACGGCGAGTACATCTTCTGCACCTTCACCACATCACCGGAACTCGGCGCGGCGATCATGTACCCGTTGCCGAGGTAGATCCCGACATGACTGATGGGCGAGTAGAAGAACACCAGGTCACCCGGCTGCAGGCTGGCACGGTCGACCTTGGCGCCGTTGGCGTACTGCAGGCGAGACGAGTGCGGCAGGGAGACGCCCCCCTGCGCCCACGACGACATGGTGAAACCACTGCAGTCATAGGAACCGGGTCCGTCGGCCGCCCACTGGTAGGGCTTGCCCAGCTGCGCGCAGGCGAACTCGAGCACTGCGGCGACCCGGCCGTTCGGCGCGCTCACCCCGACGTCGGCGCAGGACGTACCGGGCGCTACGGGGCCGCCGCCACCGTCGGCGACGACCGGAGCGGCCCCCCCGCCACCGGCCGCGGGCGTCGTGGCCGCGCGGGCGCGACTTGCGGCGAGTGCGGCTGCCGCTCGTTCCGCCGCGCCACGCTCGGCCTGGGCCAGGATGTCCTGGGCTCCCGCCAGCTGCGCCTCGGTGTCGGCCTTGATCGTGGCGCTCTGGGCTTCCAGGGCCTGGATCTCGGCCAGCTTCGCCTCGCTGGCTGCGCGGTCGGCGTCCAGTTGCGTCAGGGCATTGGCGTAGTCGTCCAGCCCAGCGACCCGCGAACGGGACAGCGCCTCGACGACCGCCCCGTTCTGCACCAGGGCGACGGGGTCCTCGCTGAGGAAGACCGACAGTGACGGGTCGACGCCGCCCCCCTTGTAGGCGGCGACGGCGAGCGCGGTCATCTGGCCCTTGAGGGTGTCGATGTAGCGCTGCTGGTCGGCCTGCCGGGCGGTGGCCAACTCCAGCTGTTGCTGCATCGGCGGGATCTGAGCCTGAAGGAAGTTGTACTGCTCGTTCGCGGTCGTGACATCCAATGACAGCTGGTCGACCTTGCGTTGCGCGTCGTCCACATCGGTTGCCATCGCGCTCGGCACGATCAACGCGGTCGCGACGACCCCTGCTGCGCTGAGCACAGCGGTCGCGGCGACAAGGACGGGGCGACGCAGATGGCGAAACCTCACGCGGTGCCTTTCTCGATCGGCATCCGATCCGGCGACCAGGGCCGGAGCGCCTGACGGCGCGATTCGGACATGGCGGGCAGGTACCGGGGGACGCACATCACGGTTGGGTCACGGGGACCCTAGCGGTGACGCGCGCTTTGTACCTAACCCAACCGCATTGTCGGCGTGCCGAATTCGCCGGGCGGTCAGCAGTATCGGCATGTCGTGACTTGGGGTCACTAAATCAGCCGAACGGGTGAGAA
This sequence comes from uncultured Kineosporiaceae bacterium, assembly GCA_964516515.1. Lineage (GTDB taxonomy): Bacteria > Actinomycetota > Actinomycetes > Actinomycetales > JBBAYJ01 > JANNOG01. Next base: position 26,495 of record CAZEYA010000008.1, read on the forward strand.
GTGTCCTCCTTTCGTAGGAAGCTAGGACGCCACGAGCCGCAGTGGCGGGACCAGACCCGCCGCTGACATCGTCGTCACGGCCACCACCTCCTCGTCGTCCAACGACACCCGGCCGCGGCCGGTGCCGGTACCGCAGTTCACCCTGCTGACGCCAGACTGGTCGGACCGTTGACGTCCGAGGGGGTCGTCGCGAACGGCGAGCAGGTGGGTGACCACGCAGTCGCCACAGGCCCGTGGTCGGGCGATACACGAATCACAGTCGATGACCATGCCCGGGACGGTAGGCGGACCCCCGGACACAACCCTCTCGCCAGCCATCCCAGCGCCGCCGGCCGGTCGCCGGCAGGGTTGTGTCCGACCCCCTGCCTACCGTCGAGGTCATGCGGGACAGCGAGCACCAGACGGCACTCGACCTGGGCGACGGCGTCGATCGGCCGGCAGCCGTCGACGCCGGACGGGTACCGCTGCACGAGGTCACGTTCGTCGTGGTCGACCTCGAGACCACCGGCGGCTGCGCGCAGGACGATCGCATCACCGAGTTCGGCGCGGTCAAGGTCCGCGGCGGTGAGGTCCTCGGCGAATTCGCGACGCTGGTCAGCCCCGGGCGAGCTGTGCCCGCCGCAGTCACCGCGCTGACCGGCATCTCCGACTCGATGCTGCGCAACGCGCCTCCCATCGGCGCCGTCCTGCCCACCTTCCTGGAGTTCGCGGCGGGGTCGGTGCTGGTCGCGCACAACGCGGGCTTCGACATGTCGTTCCTGCGGGCGGCCTGTCTCGCGCAGGAACGGCCGTGGCCCGATCCGGTGGTCGTCGACACGGTGCGGCTGGCCCGCCTGGTGGTCTCCCTCGACGAGGTGCCCAATCACCGGCTGGGCACCCTGGCGGCTCACCTGCACGCCACCGTCACACCCACTCACCGGGCTCTGGATGACGCCCGCGCGACGGTCGACGTGCTCCACGCCCTGCTGGCCCGCATGTCCGGGGTCCAGACGCTGGCGGACCTGCGGGACTTCGGTCTCGGCGCCACGGTGCCGCAGGCCAGGCAGCGACATCTGGCCCAGGAGGTGCCCCGCGGTCCGGGCGTCTACGAGTTCCTGGATGCGGCGGGGCGGGTGCTGTACGTCGGGTCGGCCGGGGACCTGCGGGCGCGGGTAAGGACGTACTTCACCAAGGCCGAACGGCGGCGGCGGATGTCGGAGATGGTCGCCATCACATCTCGGTTGGCTCATACCCGGTGTCCCACGCTGCTGGAGGCTCGGGTCAGGGAGGTCCGGCGCATCGCCGCCCTGCGGCCGCCGTACAACCGACGGTCGACCCATCCCGAGCGGTCGACGTGGCTGGTGCTCACCGACGAGGTGATCCCCCGGCTCTCACTGGTACGGGCACCCGGGGGCAGGACACCACTGGCCGTGTGGCGCACCAGGACCGAGGCGGGCCGGGCACTGGCCGCGTTGGAGGCGGTCGCCATGCTGCGGACCTGCACCACCAGGCTGCGCCGGGGTGGCGGCGCAGCGATGTGCGTGCTCGGCGAGATCGGCCGGTGCCTGGCGCCGTGCGTCACCGGAGTGACAGAGACGTATCGGCAGGCGGTGGCCGGCGTACGCCAGGCGCTGCTCGCGGGCCCGGAACCCCTGGTGCAACGGATCCGGGACAAGCTGGCCGACCTCAGCACGACGCAGCGGTACGAGAGGGCCGCCGAGTTACGCGACGGCCTGCACGCCTTGGTGCAGGGGGTGGAACGAGCCCAGCGGCTGGCCTCGTTGCAGCGCCTGGGCCGTTCTGTCGCCGCCAAGCGAACCGATGCCGGCGGGTGGGACATCGTGCATCTGGTGGGCGGCCGGCTGGCCGGAACGGCCGTCAGCCCACCCGGCCTGCATCCTCGCGCCACCATGGACGTCCTGCTGGCGACGTCCGACCTCGATCCGGCCCAGCCCGCACTGCTGGACGAGGCGGACCTGGTGTGGAATTGGCTATGCGGTCTCGGCGTCAGGCTGGTCGAGAGCCGGGACGGGTGGTGGCTGCCCGCGAGGGGCGCCGGTGGGGTCAGCGAGCTGTCGTCGCCGCCACCCAGCGCTGCAACAGGTCGGACGCGGCGCCATCGGCGATCGCCCCGCGGGCCCGCTCCAGCGGACCACGCAATGCCACCGTGAACCCGTCGGCGACCGCCGCGGCAGATGGTGCGGGCGTGGTCTCCATGGCGGGCGCCCCGGCAGCGGGCACGGCGGTGGCGGGCCCCCCAGCGGCGGGCGCCCCGGCAGCGGGCAGGGCGGTGGCAGGCCCCGCGGCGGCAGGCCCGCCGGCCAGATCGGCGGCCAGCAGGCCGGCTGCGGCGTTGAGCGCCACGGTGTCGGCCACCGGACCGGTCTCACCGAGGAGCACCTGCCGTAGCCGGGCCGCGTTGGTATCGGCGTCCCCGCCCGCCAGGTCGGTCAGCACCGCGGGCGCCAGGCCCAGTGGTGCGGCCTGGAAGCGGCCGTGAGCCACCTCACCGCGGACGACCACCCACACGTCCGCACCGGACGCCGTGGTGAGCTCGTCCACGCCGTCGTCGCTGCGGAACACCAGAGCGGTCACGCCGTTGCGGGCCAGCACCCCGGCGACGATAGGTGCCCACCTGGCGTCGCTGACCCCGACCGCCATGGCCGCCGGACGGGACGGGTTGGTCAGCGGGCCCAGCACGTTGAAGGCCGTGCGGATCCGCAGTGAGCGCCGAACGGGGGCGGCATAGCGCATGGCGGGGTGGAACCGCTGCGCGAAGGCGAACGTCAGACCGATCTCGGCAGCGACCTCGGCCACCGCTTCCGGGGTGATGTCGATATCGACACCGAGGGCCTCCAGCACGTCCGCAGACCCGCACCGCGAGGAAGCCGCCCGGTTGCCGTGCTTGACCACCACGGCGCCGGACGCGGCTGCCACCACCGCGGCGGCGGTGGAGATGTTCAGTGTCCCGGCACCGTCACCTCCGGTCCCCACGATGTCCAGCACACCCCCCGCCACCGGTAGCGGCATCGCATGAGCCAGCATGCCGTCGGCCAGACCCGCGATCTCCTCGACGGTCTCGCCCTTGGCGCGCAAACCGATGAGCAGGCCCGCCAATCGGGCATCGTCGGCGCGTCCGGACATCACCTCCGACAGCGCCCACCTGGTCGTCGTCGCGGCCAGGTCGTGACCGTCGGTCAGCGCAGTCAGCAGTTCTGCCCACGCCCTCGCCTCGTCACCGGCCGCAGCGCCCTCAGGCGACACTGACGCGCAACCTCGCCAACTCAGCCACCGCGCGAGCCACCGCCCGAGGGTCCAGCGGGTGCGGCACCGCCGCCTCGGCCCGTGACCAGGCCGCCAGCCAGGCGTCCTGCGGCCGCCCGGTCAGCACCAGCACGGGCGGGCAGTCGAAGATCTCGTCCTTCAGCTGCCGGCAGACCCCCATGCCGCCGGCCGGAGAGGCCTCGCCGTCCAGCACCAGCACGTCGAAGCCGCCGGCCTCCACAGCGCGCAGCAGGGCCGGCAGGGTCGCGAACTCCGCCCACGCCACCTCGGGCAGGTCCACGGCAGCCCGCCGGCCCACCGCCCGCATCACCGTGCGGCGGGTGTCGACGTCGTCGCTGTAGAGCGCGACATGCAGCCGCTCGACGGGAGTCTCGGCGGCTGCGTCGTCAGCGGCTTCCTGGCCCGCCTGCACCGACATCTCAGCGCCAGCCGCGTCGGCCACGTCGGCGTCACGGGTACCCTCGCTCGCACCCGCCGTGGCCTCGCCATGCTCGCTCGTCATAAGACACGACCTTAGCGGCGGGGGGTCCTGCGGCGCCCGGCACACCTGGCCACTAACCTGCCAATGTGGCGACAGCGACAACGGTGGGCGCACCCGTGCACGCAGGGGTCAACCGGCCCAACCTCACCTCGATCGGGACGATCGTCTGGCTCTCCAGCGAGCTGATGTTCTTCGCTGGACTCTTCGCGATGTTCTTCACGGTCGGTTCGCTGCAGCCCGAGGCGTACGACACCGCCCAGGCGCTGCTCAGCGTCCCGTTCTCGCTGACCAACACCGTGATCCTGGTACTCAGCTCCGTGACCTGTCAGTTCGGTGTCTTCGCGGCGGAACGGCTGCAGCGGACCCGGTCCGGCTCTCCGCTGCAGTTCTGGCACTGGGGGATGCGCGAGTGGCTGGTCGTCACCTACGTCCTGGGCGCGATCTTCGTCACCGGCCAGGTGTACGAGTACGCGGTGCTGTTCCACGAGGGCCTGACGCTGTCCTCCTCGCCGTTCGGGTCGACCTTCTACCTGGCGACCGGCTTCCACGGCCTGCACGTCACCGGGGGCCTGCTGGCGTTCCTCGTCGTCATCGGCCGCTCGTTCGCCGCCAAGCGGTTCGGTCATCAGGAGGCGACCACAGCCATCGTCGTGTCGTACTACTGGCACTTCGTCGATGTGGTGTGGATCGCCCTGTTCATCTCCGTCTACCTAACGTGAGGTTGTCGTGATCGCCATCATGCGTCACCGTCGGCACCGGCTGGCGCTGCCGTTGCTGCTGCTCGTCGGGTTGTTCGCCGCTGGTCTGCTCTACAGCGCGATCGTTCCGCGAGCGGTCGCCAGCACCGAGCCGTCGACCGCTGTCGCCGACCCGGACAATGCCGAGCAGGTCGCCTACGGCCGGGAGCTCTTCCTGTCCAACTGCTCCACCTGCCACGGCTTCAACGCCGAGGGCGGCGATGTCGCCGACGGCAACCAGGTCTCCGGCCCGTCGTTGATCGGCGTGGGCGCCGCCAGCGTCGACTTCCAGGTGGGAACCGGGCGGATGCCCCTGCAGGCCACCGGTCCGCAGGCGCCGAAGCGGATGCCGCAGTACCCCGACGACCAGGTCAAGGCGATGGCCGCCTACATCGCCTCACTCGCTCCCGGACCCGCGATCCCCGAGGACCGCTGGCTCGACCCTGCGGGCGGCGACCCCGGCGCCGGCGGCGAGATCTTCCGCGTCAACTGCGCGATGTGCCACAACTTCGCCGGCAGCGGTGGCGCCCTGACGCAGGGCAAGTACGCCCCCAGCCTGCGCGATGTCGCACCGACGCACGTCTACTCGGCCATGCTGACCGGCCCGCAGTCGATGCCGGTCTTCGGCGACGACAACATCACTCCGCAACAGAAGCAGGACATCATCGCCTACCTCGACGAGGTCACCACCGAATCCTCCCCTGGTGGGCTCTCCCTCGGCCTGCTGGGACCCGTCAGCGAAGGGCTGGTCGGCTGGGTCGTCGGAATCGGCGGCCTGATCGCCTGTGCCGTCTGGTTGGGAGCCAAGTCCTCATGACCCAGATCGTCCCCGGCGGGGCCAGCCACGACGAGTTCCCGGGCAACGACGTCGTTCCCCGGCCGGCAGGTGTACCCGACCGCTTCGAGAACCCCGGACTGCCGGAGCACCGGCCCAGGCTGGCCGACATCGACCGCAAGGCGGCCCGGCGGGCCGAGCTGCAGGTCTCCCTGTTCTTCGTGCTCTCCAGCGCCGGCACGGTCCTGACAATCGTCGGGTACTTCGTGTTCAAGTTGGACGGGGCCAGCGCGACCGAACTGGAAGCGTCGAACTTCCTCATCGGGTTCGGTCTGTTCCTCACCCTGTTCGGCATCGGAGTCGGAGCGGTCCACTGGGCCAAGACCCTGATGCCCGACCACGAGATGATCGAGGAGCGGCACGCGGTCGAGAGCACCCCCCAGACCAAGGCCGACGCCGCAGAGATCATTGCCGACGGCATCGACGAGAGCGGCATCCGGCGCCGGCCCCTGATCCTCGCCTCCCTCGGCGGGGCGCTGGCGATCGCGCCGCTGCCGGCCATCGTGCTGCTCAAGGACACCGGCCCCAACCCCGGCGACAGTCTACGGACGACCCTGTGGGCCAACGGCGTCCGACTGGTGCAGGACCCCACCCGCAACCCGGTCCGCGCCAGCGACATCGTGCTCGGCTCGATCTTCCACGTGCTGCCCGAGGGCCTGACCGTCGAGAGCGAGTACGACTACCTGGAGGAGAAGGCGAAGGCTGCCGCCATCGTCATCCGGCTGGAGGTCAGCGAGGTCGCCGAGGAGGCGCGGCCGGGTTCGTACGCCGGGCTGGTGGCCTACTCCAAGATCTGTACGCACATGGGCTGCAGCGTCGCCCTGTACGAGCAGACCACGCAGCATCTGCTCTGCCCATGCCACCAGTCCACCTTCGATCTGCGGCAGAACTGCAAGGTGATCTTCGGACCGGCCAAGCGGGCCCTACCCCAACTGCCCATCGGTGTGGACGACGAGGGATACTTGCTGGCGACTGGGGGCCTGGCAGGCACCCCCGGACCGAGCTTCTGGGAGTTGGGATGACCACGACAGCACCCGCGTCACGACCGGCGGTCCCCCGCGCCACCAAGCGCACCACGGTGGACAAGCTGGCCGACTTCGCCGACAGCCGTATCGGCGCCGCGCAGATCGTCAAGGGCAGCGCCCGAAAGATCTTCCCCGACCACTGGTCGTTCATGCTGGGCGAGGTCGCGCTCTACAGCTTCGTCATCCTGCTGCTCAGCGGCGTCTTCCTCACCTTCTTCTACATCCCGAGCGCCGGCCTGGTGCAGTACGACGGCGCCTACGAGCCGCTGCGCGGTCAGTGGGTGTCGGAGTCCTACGCTTCCACGGTCGACATCAGCTGGGACGTCCGTGGCGGTCTGCTCATGCGGCAGATCCACCACTGGGCAGCGCTGATCTTCGTCGCCGCCACGATCGTCCACATGGCCCGGGTGTTCTTCACCGGCGCCTTCCGCAAGCCGCGCGAGCTCAACTGGGTGATCGGTGCGCTACTGGCCCTGCTCGCGGTGTTCGAGGGCTTCGCCGGCTATTCGCTGCCCGACGACCTGCTGTCGGGCACCGGGCTGCGCATCGCGTCCGCCATCATCCTCGCCATCCCGATCATCGGGTCGTACATGTCGTTCTGGGTGTTCGGCGGCCAGTTCCCCGGTGAATCCTTCATCCCGCGGCTGTACACGATCCACGTGCTGCTGCTGCCGGCCATCATGCTGGCGCTGATCGCGGCCCATCTGTTCCTGGTCGTGCTGCACAAGCACACCCAGTACCCTGGGCCCGGCCGCACCAACAAGAACGTCGTCGGCTACCCGCTGCTGCCGGTGTACGCGGCCAAGGCCGGCGGCTTCTTCTTCATCGTCTTCGGCGTCATCGCCCTGATGGCGGCCACCATGCAGATCAACCCGATCTGGTTGTACGGCCCCTATGACCCGTCGCCGATCACCGCGGGGTCGCAACCCGACTGGTACATGGGCTTCCTCGACGGCGCGGTTCGCATGATGCCGGGGTGGCTGGAGTTCCAGATAGGCGGGTACACGCTGTCCGGGCAGACCCTGATTCCTGCCCTCATCCTCCCCGGCCTCCTGACCGGTCTGCTGGTGATGTACCCATGGATCGAGCAGTGGGCGACGGGTGACCGTCGCGAGCACCACCTGCTCGACCGTCCCCGCAACGCCCCGACCCGGACCGGCCTGGGCGTGATGGGGCTGACCTTCTACTGCATCCTGTGGGCCAACGGTGGCAACGACATCATCGCCACCGAGTTCAACCTCTCGATCAACGACATCACCTGGTTCACACGCATCTTCCTCATCGTGCTGCCGCCGCTGGCGTTCGTCATCACCAAGCGGATCTGCCTCGGCCTGCAACGCCGTGACCGCGAGCGCGTGCTGCACGGCAAGGAGACCGGTGAGGTCTTCCGGCTGGAGTCCGGTGAGACGCTGGAGCGCCACGAGCCGCTGCCCGAGGCCGAGCGTTGGCTGCTGGTGCAGCACGACGGTTACACGCCGATCGAGGCGGCCTCGGCAACCGACGCCAACGGGGTCCGCCGCCCGGGCACGCCGTTCGACGGGGTCAAGCGCAGGCTGTCGCGGTTCTACTTCGGTGATGCGGTCCTGCCCGTCACGCCCGCAGAACTTGCTGCGGCCCATGCCGTCCAGGGTGGGCACGAGGCGATCGGCAACGGTGGCACCGATCACGCCATCTCCGGCTCGGCCGACGTGGCACGCACCGGTGCCACCCGGCTCGATCACTGAAGAGTCTGCTGGGTCAGGCGCCCTCGGCGGACGCCGGCGTGCGTCCGGCCCAGCCACGTGACGTCGACGCCATCGCCGACGTGCATGCCCGGGCGTGGCAGGCCAGCTACGGTGACCTGCTGCCGCAACCGATGCGCGAGTCCCTGACCAGCGCCGCGGTCTTCACAGCCTGGTACGCGGCCGTGCGTCAGCCACCGTCGGCCGGTCACCAGGTGCTGGTGGCCACCGCCCGCGACCTGGTCACCGGTTTCGCGGCGACGGCACCCAGCGCCGAGCGCGACTCGCTGGAGTCCGACCAGGAGCTGATCGCCCTGGAGGTCGATCCCGTGCACCGCGGCTCCGGCCACGGGTCCCGGCTGCTCAACTCAGCCGTCGACACCGCCCGCGATGCCGGCGCCGGTCGCATGCTCATCTGGTTGCCGACGGTCGACACCGCTCGGCTGGCGTTCCTTACAGCGGCCGGCTTCGCGCTGGACGGCGCCGAGCGCGTGAGCGAGGACGACACCGGCGCGCGATGGAGCGAGCGGCGGGCCGTGACGCTGTTGGCGGCGGCACCGTGACTGTCCCCGGGCACCAGGCCGTCGCAGCGACGGCCGCTGTCGCTGGAACCGGACACGGCCGGCTCTTGGGAGTGGACGCGGCCCGAGGAATCGCGCTGCTCGGCATGATGGTCACCCACCTGGTGCCCGAGTACGGCGAGCTGGGGGGCGCCAACCCCGCGTTCACGCTGTTCGACGGCCGCGCCTCGGCGCTGTTCGCCGTCGTCGCCGGGATGTCGCTGGCGCTGGCCGATGGTGGCAGCCGGCACAACCCGACAACAGAGCAGCGCCCGTGGTCACGGCCCTTCGGCGTCATGCTGCTGCGAATCGTCGTCCGCGCTGTCCTGATCGGTGCGCTCGGCATGGTGCTGGCACTGACCGACCCGCCGATCCTGATCATCCTGACGTACTACGCCCTGCTGTTCGTCCTGCTGGCACCGCTGCTGCGCTTGCCCGCCGTCGTTCTCGGCGTGCTCGGGCTGGTGTGGGCGGTCGGCGCACCGGTGCTGTCCCACCTGATCCGGCGCACCTACGGCTGGGACGTCGAGCTGGACCAGCCGTCCTTCGCCGCTCTGGCGTCCGAGCCGGCGATGCTGGCCCGTGAACTACTGCTGACAGGCGCCTATCCGGCCGGCACGTGGCTTGCCTACGCCCTGATCGGCGCCGCCTTGGGCCGAGCGGTGCTGACCCCACAGCGCCTGGCCGTCCTGGCGGGGGCCGGGCTGGCGCTGGCCGTCGGGGCCCAGCTGGTATCGATGGCGCTGCTTCGCACCGGCGCCGACCTGCTGCGGGCGGACGTCAGCGGCTACACCCTGGAGGGCCGCTTCTACGGCACCACGCCATCGAGCAGCTGGTGGTGGCTGGCCATTGCCCGGCCCCACTCCGGCACGCCGCTCGACCTGCTGGCCACCATCGGCTCCGCCGTCCTCGTGATCGCCGTGATGATCCTGCTCTTCCGCACCTCCGCGCGCCTGGCCGTCGGCTGGCTGGCGCTCGTCGGGTCGATGACGCTGACCCTTTACTCCGCCCACGGGCTGGCCGCGTCACGGGGGCTGCCCGCCGGGCTGTCCCCCGAGACCACCTGGTTGGTCCATGCGGTGGCCGCCGCGGTGATCGCGCTGGTGTGGCGGGGGTGGTTCCGGCGCGGGCCGCTGGAGGCGGTGGTGGCGGGTGCGGTCACCGCTGTCACTCCCCCGTCCGCGAGACGCCCAGACGCGCATCCTGCGACGCGAGAACCATCGGACACCTCAGCGGCGGCCTGACCGCCGCGCCGTGCCCAGCACGGACCGGGTGATCTCGCGGCCGAGCACGGTGCCCGCGCTGCGTAGGAAGCTCTTGAACGCCGAGGACCCGGCGACCTTCTCGATAAGGGAAGGATCGCGCCGCGGCCGCCGTCCGCCCTGCTCGGGATCCTCATCCCCCTGCTCATCGTCGTCGGCAGGCGCAAGCCGCGCCGCCAGCTTCTCGTACGCGGACTCCCGGTCCAGGACAACGTCATAGCGCCCGTGCAACGGTGAGTCGTCGATGGCTGCGGTCATGACCGTGGCCGGCGCTGGGCCCATCAAGGACTGCGGCGCCCGCAACCGGGTCCACGCCACGGGGGTCGGCGCCCCCCGCTCGGACAGCACGGTGACGATGGCTTCGCCGGTGCCCAACCCGGTGAGCACCTCCTCGAGGTCGTACGACGACGTCGGAAAGGTCGACGCCGCCGCCTTGAGGGCCTTGGCATCCTCGGGGGTGTAGGCGCGCAGTGCGTGCTGTACCCGGTTCCCCAACTGCGCCAGGACGTCGGCGTGAACGTCCTTCGGCGACTGGGTGACGAAGAAGACGCCCACGCCCTTGGAGCGGATCAGCCGCACGGTCTGCCCAACCCGCTCCAGAAAGGCGTCGGCGGCGTCGGCGAACAGCAGGTGGGCCTCGTCGAAGAAGAAGACCAGCCTCGGCTTGTCGGGGTCGCCGACCTCGGGCAGGTCCTGGAACAGCTCGGCCAGCAGCCACATCAGGAACGTCGAGAACAACCGCGGTTGCTGCGCGACACCGGGCAGCTCCAGGCACGAGATCACGCCCCTGCCGTCATCGGTCGTGCGCAGGAAGTCCGTGGTGTCGAACTCGGGCTCGCCGAAGAAGACCTCGGCGCCGGCGTCGGCGAATCCGATGAGCTCGCGCAGGATGACTCCGGCGGTCGCCTTGGACAACCCACCCAGCTCGGCCAACTCCGCTCTGCCCTCCTCGGAGACCAGGTAGCTGATGGTGGCCCGCAGGTCCTTGAGGTCGAGCAGCGGCAGCCCGGCCCGGTCGGCGAAGTGGAAGACCAGTGCCAGGCTGGACGCCTGCGTCTCGTTGAGGTCGAGGACTTTCGCCAGCAGGACGGGCCCGAAGCCGGTCACCGTGGCTCGGATAGGGGTGCCCGGACCCTGCCCACCGAGGCTGAAGTACTCCACCGGGTGGCCGCTCGGCACCCAGTCCTGCCCGACGTCAGCGGCCCGCGACGTCACCTTCTCGTTCGCCTCGCCCGGGCAACCCAGGCCGGACAGGTCACCCTTCATGTCGGCGGCGAACACCGGGACCCCAGCGCCCGAGAGCTGCTCGGCCAGCAGTTGCAACGTCTTGGTCTTGCCCGTGCCGGTCGCGCCCGCGATCAGGCCGTGCCGGTTGAGCATGGCCAGCGGCAGGCGCACCCTGGCCCCGGGCACGCCGTCACCGTCGACCACCAGCGCCCCCAGTTCGATGACAGGACCAGCGAAGGTGTACCCACTGGTGACGGTCGTGATGAGATCAGCGTTGCCGGGCGCGGGCATGGCTAGACCTTAGCCAGCGCGCTTCGGTTCATCGGCCAGCCGGATGGCCGCCCGAATGGCCGCCCGCGCGCGACGCCGGTCCCCCGCCAGGTCGTACGCCACGCCGAGGCGGTACCAACCTCGCCAGTCAGCACGATCAGCCTCGACCGCCGCCCGGTAACGCTCGAAGACCGCATCCGCACCCTGCCGGTCGATGCGGCCCGACGGCCGCCTCGGCAGCTCGGCGTCGGGAGCCGCAGTGGGCATGGCCTGCTCCCCGAGGCGCCGCCCCAACCGGGCGGCGGCGAGGCCGAAGCGGAACTCCGCGACCGTCGCCCACACCCCGATGCCGGCCAGGGCCAGCAGAGCGAGCCCCAGCAGCACCGGCACCGCACCACCGTCGGCGATCAGCACGACCGCTCGCCAGCCGAGTGTGGCCAGGTAGAAGGCCAGCAGTACCACCGCCAGCAGCAGGTTCACCCGCAGCCGGATGCTCATAGCCGCAGCCAGTTCTCCAGCCCCACCGTCAGACCCGGCCGCTGGGGAACCTCACGCACGGCGAGCAGGAGCCCCGGCATGAACGAGCTGCGGTCCAGGCTGTCATGGCGCAGTGTCAGCAACTCCCCCGGGCCACCGAACAGCACCTCTTCGTGGGCCACCAGGCCCCGCAGCCGCACACTGTGCACGGGTATCCCGGCGACACTCGCGCCACGGGCGCCCGGCAGCCCTCGCCCGGTCGCGTCCGGAGCAGCGGCCAACCCCGCCGCGTTCCGGGCCGCAGCTATCGAAGTGGCGGTCCGGGTGGCGGTACCGCTGGGGGCGTCGATCTTGTCAGGGTGGTGCAGTTCGATGATCTCCACCGACTCATAGAATCGGGCGGCCTGCTCGGCGAACCGCTGTACCAACAGGGCACCCACCGAGAAGTTCGGGGCGACCAGGACCCCGACACCGCGAGCGCCCGCCAGCTGTGTCCCGATCGCGGCCAGCCCGGCGGCGTCCCAGCCGGTGGTGCCGACCACGCAGTGCACCCCGGCCGCCACCGCGGCCGACACATGGCCGGGGGCGGCATCGGCGACGGAGAGGTCGACCATGACATCGCTGTCCCGCAGCGCGGCATCGAGATCATCACCCCGCCCGATCGCTGCCGCCAATGTCAGGTCGGTGGCGGCGCCGACCGCATCACAGGCCGCCCGTCCCATCCGCCCGGCGGCACCGACGACGCATACCCGCAGCACGGCCGGATCAGATGGCCGTGGCGCCGAAGGTCCGGTCGGCGTCGAAGGGTCCCACCACGGCGGTGGTCCGGGGCTGTGCGGCAAGGCGGGCCGCCAATGCCCGGATGCCGTCGGCGGTCACCGCCCGGACCCGGGCCACGGCCTCGTCCAGCGGGGTGAACGAGCCGTGGACGATCTCTGCGCGGCCCAGTCGGCTCATCCGCGAACTGGAGTCCTCCAGGCCGAGCACCATGCCACCGGTCAGCTGCCCGATCCCCCGCTGCAGCTCGTCGTCGGTGACACCCCTGGCCGCGAGGGCCTCCCACTCCGAGACCAGCAGCGAGACCACCGTGTCGATGTTGGTGGGGCTGCATGCCGCGTACATGCCCAGGTAGCCGCCGTCGGCGTAACTCTGCGAGAACGCATAGACGCTGTAGGCCAGGCCCCGCTTCTCGCGGACCTCCTGGAACAGCCGGCTGCTCATCCCGCCGCCGAGGATGGTGTTGAGCACCGACATCGTGTATCGGTCCACATCGGTGGCGGACAATCCGGTGGTCCCCACGATGACGTGGGCCTGCTCGATGTCGCGGGAGACGACCAGGGACTCACCCGAAGCGGCCACCGGGTTCCCGTTCGAGGTGGATCGTCGGGCCACCGGCGGGGCGGTGCCGTCGCCCCAGCCGACGGTGGCCAGGTGCTGGCTCACGCTCGTCACGACGTCCTCGTGCTGCAGTCCACCGGCACAGGTCACCACCAGCGTGGGCGGCACGTAGTGCTGGCGGTAATGCGTCAACACGTCGTCGCGTCCGACCGCGTTGATGGTGTCGGGGGTGCCGCCGATCGGCCGGCCCAGTTCGTGGGCGCCGAGCAGGGTCTCCGCGAACTTCTCGTGCACGACGTCGGACGGCTCGTCCTCGTACATCGCCAGCTCTTCGAGGATGACTCCCCGCTCGCTGGCGAAGTCGTCGGCGTCGATGGTCGCCGCCGTCACCATGTCGGTGATGACGTCGATGGCGGTCGGCAGGTCGTCGGCGATCACCTTGGCGAAGTACACGGTGTGTTCCTTGCCGGTGACCGCGTTGGACTCACCACCGATGCGGTCGAAGGTCGACGCGATGTCCATGGCGCTGCGCCGGGGTGTCCCCTTGAACAGCATGTGCTCCAGGAAGTGGGTGGAGCCGAGGTGACGGGCGGCCTCATCGCGTGAGCCCACCGCCACCCAGGCGCCCATCGTGGCCGAGCGCAGGCCCGGCATCGACTCGGTCAGCACCCGCACCCCGGACGGCAGCACCGTCCGGGCCACGGCGTTGCCGCCCTCGGCGGCCACCGTCACGGTGGAGCCCCCGGGCTGGTCGAGCGGCAGGTCGATCTCGGTCATCGCGCGCGCCGGGCGGATCAGACGCCCGCGGTCTGGATGTCGAGGACGCGGTCGGGGGCTTGCGCGGCATCATCGGCCCCGTTGGCGTCACCGTTACCGGGGGCACCCTCGGCGCCCTCGGGCATCACCGGGATCAGGGACAGCTTGCCGCGCTGGTCGATCTCGGAGATCTCGACCTGGACCTTCTGGCCCACGCCGAGCACGTCCTCGACGTTCTCCACCCGCTTGCCGCCGACCATCTTGCGGATCTGCGAGATGTGCAGCAGGCCGTCCTTGCCCGGCATCAGCGAGACGAACGCGCCGAACGTGGTCGTCTTGACGACCGTGCCCATGTAACGCTCGCCGACCTCCGGCATGGTCGGGTTGGCGATCTGGTTGATCGCCTGGCGCGCCGCCTCGGCCGAGGGGCCGTCGGTGGCGCCGATGAAGACCGTGCCGTCGTCCTCGATGCTGATGTCCGCGCCGGTCTCCTCCTGGATCTGGTTGATGATCTTGCCCTTGGGGCCGATCACCTCGCCGATCTTGTCGACCGGCACCTTGATCGTGATGATCCGCGGCGCCGTCGGGCTGAGCTCGTCCGGGCTGTCGATGGCCTGCGCCATGACGGACAGGATGTGCAGCCGGGCGTCGCGCGCCTGAGTCAGCGCCGAGGCGAGCACCGAGGCGGGGATGCCGTCCAGCTTGGTGTCCAACTGGATCGCAGTGACGAACTGGCTGGTCCCGGCAACCTTGAAGTCCATGTCACCGAACGCGTCCTCGGCACCCAGGATGTCGGTCAGCGCCGCGTATTCGGTGACGCCGTCGACCGTGTCGGAGACCAGGCCCATGGCGATGCCCGCGACCGGCGCCCGCAACGGGACACCAGCGTTGAGCAGCGACAGCGTCGAGGCGCAGACCGAGCCCATCGAGGTGGATCCGTTGGAGCTGAGTGCCTCGGAGACCTGTCGGATCGCGTAGGGGAAGTCCTCGCGGCCGGGCAGCACGGGCATGATCGCCCGCTCGGCCAGGGCGCCGTGGCCGATCTCGCGCCGCTTCGGCGAGCCGACCCTGCCCGTCTCGCCGGTGGAGTACGGCGGGAAGTTGTAGTGGTGCAGGTAGCGCTTCTTGGTCTCCGGGCCGAGGCTGTCGATCTGCTGCTCCATCTTGAGCATGTTCAGCGTGGTGACGCCCAGGATCTGGGTCTCACCGCGCTCGAACAGCGCCGATCCGTGGACCCGAGGCAGCACGTCGACCTCGGCGGAGAGCTGACGGATGTCAGCCAGGCCGCGGCCGTCCATCCGGACCTTGTCGGTGAGGATGCGCTGGCGGACCAGCTTCTTGGTCAAGGACTTCAGGGCGGCGCTCAGCTCGCCCGTGCGCTCGGCGAACTGCCCACCCAGCTCGGCGAGCACCCGCTCCTTGAGCTGCGCCTGGGCAGCCTCGCGGTCGGCCTTGCCCGCGATCATCAGCGCCTGCGACAGCTCGTCGTTGACCAGGCCCGCGACCGCCTGATAAGCGTCCTCGGCGTAGTCGGGGAAGGTCGGGAACGCGGCGGTCTCCTTGGCGGCCGCGGCCGCCACCTGGGCCTGAGCGGCGCACAGCGCGGCGATGAAGGG
>CAZEYA010000009.1:0-5559 GCA_964516515.1 uncultured Kineosporiaceae bacterium
GGGCAGGGGCGGGCGGGACCGAAACGGGGAGGGCGTCCGGCGCGGGGTTGACCTATGTCGACGCCGAGCTGCTGGCGGCGGCGGTCACCGAACTGGACGCGCTGGGGTTCTCGGTCCACATGCACACCATCGGTGACCGGGCCGTGCGCAACGCTCTGGACGCCGTCGCCGCAGCCCGCCGCCGCAACGGGCCGCCACCGCACTTCGAGACACAGCGCCCGCGCCATCACCTCGCCCACATCCAGTTGGTGCAGCCCGACGACATCCCGCGGTTCGCCCAGCTCGGCGTGACCGCCAACTGCCAGGCGTTCTGGGCCAAGCACGAACCGCAGATGGACGAGCTGACGGTGCCGTTCATCGGCGCGCAGCGGGCGAGGCTGCAATACCCGTTCGAGTCCATCCGCGCCTGCGGCGGCAGGCTGGCGATGGGCAGCGACTGGCCGGTGACGACCGCCGACCCGCTGCAGCAGATCGAGGTGGCCGTCACCCGGGTGGCGCACGAGGAGCGCACGTCGCCCCCCTTCCTGCCCGGCGAGCGCCTGGGCCTGGACGACGCGGTCGACGCGTTCACCGTCGGTTCGGCATATGTCAACCACGACGACGAGGCGGGCCGGTTGGCGGTCGGTTCGCGTGCTGACCTAGTGGTACTGGATCGCGACATCTTCGCGCCGGGATACGGCACGGCCGCGCGCTACCCGGTCGCCGATGCCCGGGTCGTGATGACGATGGTCGCCGGTGAGGTGGTGTACGAGGCCTAACCGGTCGGCGGCGGCTAGCCGATCGAGGTCACCGCGATCTCGGCGCCGAGCGTGTAACCGTCGCACAGGCTCAGGTCGTCGCCGCTCCAGAAGCGTCCGGGGTCGTACCAGCCGGGCCTGCGGGGCGGCAGCAGACCCATCTCGGTATAGGTGATGGCCACGACCTCGGCGCAGTACGCGGTCTCCAGCGCCTCCTGACCGCCGGGGAACGGGGCCCGGCGGCCCCACCCGCTGCCCACTCGACCCCTGACCCAGCGCCGCGCCATGCTCAGCGTGCTGGGGAACGGCGTGCCGTCCAGTCGGGCGATCGTGCTCAGCACGGCCTCCTCCATCACCGTGGTCACCGGTTGCTCAAGCTGCCGCAGCCAGGCCCGCTGACCGTAGCGGTCGGACCAGGTGCGCACAGCATCGGTGAGATCGTGCAGTTGCACCCCGCGCCGGCGCTGGCCGGACCACATGTCGACCAGCGAGCGGCCCAGTTCGGCGTGCCACAACAGCGGCGGCAGGTCGTCGAGGACGACGGCCATCCCGACATGGTTGACCGGTGAGTTGGTACTGACCCGGATCGCCCGGTCGGCCGTGCTGGTGCCGCGGAAGAGCCAGATGTCCCCCGTCCGGGTGATGTCGAATGCGTGGTCGGCAGTAATCGAAGACCCCGGCACAACAGCAGCCTAGGGCCGTAACCTGCCCAGGTGCGCTGGTGGAAGCTACTGGGGATCGCCGGCATCGTCGGGGTGACCGCGACGGGGGTCGTGCTGGCCCGCGCCGAGCGGCAGCGCCGGGCCTACACCCCCGAGCAGGTTCGGGCGCGCCTGCACGAGCGTTACGCCAAGGCGGTCAACAGCCGTACTGGAACGCCATTGCCTTGACGAAGGCGACACTCTGGTATGCGTACTGGTACGTCCAGGTGAGCGCATCGAAGCGCTGGTCGGTGTCGGTCATGACGAGTTCGCCGTCGTAGCAGCGACTGATGATCCATTCTGCCCGGGTCACCTGGTAGACGGGCGCGACGACGATGACGCGGTCCCACCCGTGTTCATCGGCCAGCCGCGCGATCTCACGCGCCTCACCACGGGTGGTGCCCGGCTCCGGGTCGAAGCACGAGAGTTCGAACGAGACGGGCCGGGACCGGCACAATCTCGTGACCACACCGGCGGCGGGATCCTCGTACGGGTCGGCGATGATCAAGACCGGAGCAGCACCGGTCTCGGCCAGTCGATACCCCTCGCTCGCGGTCCGCTCGATACCACCGAGGGCGATGATCGCGTCGGCGTCATCCGGGGTCCCAGGGTCCACCTGCCATGGATCCACGAGGATCGGCGCCCCGACGAACGCGACTGCAACGCAGATCATCGGGATCGTCACGAGCACCCGGCGCACTATCCACACTCGGCACAGCCTGCCAGCCCGAGAGGGCAACGTTGCGTAGTGATGACGCAACAGAACGCTATGCTACCCGGGCAAATGGTGCGAAGGGGGATACGGGTGAAGCGCAGGGTGCGTCGCGACCTGGCCTTGCTGCTGGGCGGCGCCACGGTGTCCACGATCGGCAGTTCGGTCACGCTGATAGCGGTGCTGCTGCATGTCCGGCCGCTCGGACCGCTCTGGGTCGCCCTGGTGCTGGCCGCTTCGCTGCTGCCGTTCGTCGTGCTGTCCCCGGTTTCGGGCCTCCTGGCGGACCGGTTGCCCAACCGCCAACTCCTCGCCACGACCCTGAGCCTCGAGGCGGTCGCCATCCTCGCCGTCACCTGGTTCGGGCTGGGCGAGGGGCAAGAGGTCGTCCTGGTCGTCGGGCTGGTGCTGGCCGGCTGCGCCGCTGCGATCACCAATCCCACGGTCAGTGCCCTGATCCCGGCGATCAGCGGGGAAGCCGGTGCCACCCGGGCGTACGGCTACGCCGCGTCACTCAATCAGGGCGGGTTACTGGCCGGTGCTGCCCTGGCAGGGGTGCTGGTCCACACGCTGGGGACGCGAGGGGCGTTGCTGGTCGACGCCGCGACCTTCATCGTGATGGGTGCAGCCGTGTTGCTGCTGCGCACGCAGCGGCAGGTTGGCGTGGCCACGACGCGGGAGGGGACTCGGCCGCGCCGAGGATGGCCCCGCCAGGAGACCTGGTCGGGCTTCACGCTGCTCGCCCGGGACACCCTGCTGCGGATCGTCATCCCCGGCCTCGCCGTCCTGATCCTGGTGTCGATCGTCGTCAACATCGCGGAGGTCTTCTTCCTGGTCGAGGACCTGGGAGTGAATCCGATCGGCTATGGATTGATCACCGCCTGCTGGCCGCTCGCAGGCGTCGCGGGCGGCTGGGTCGCCGGCCGCCTGACCAACGACCGGGCGCTGGTCGTCGGCCTCGGTGTCGGCGGCCTGGCAATGGGGATCGCCTTCGTGCTGGCCGGTGCCGTAGCGACGGTGCCTGGTGTGGCCCTTGCCTGGTGCCTTGCGGGTGCGGCCAACGCGGTGCAGTTGGTGTGCATCCAGTCGCTGGTCCGATCGCGGGTCTCGGACGCCCACCGCGGCCGGGCCTTCGCCGCAATGCAGGCCGTCCTGCAGAGCGCCAACGTCGTCGGGTTGATCGTCAGCGCTCCTGTCGTCGCGATTCTCGGCGCCCGAACCAGCATGCTCGCCACCGGTGTGGCCACTTTCGCGGTCGCCGCCACCACCTTCGGCCTGGCCTCGTATGCACTGCGGCGTTCGGCCCGGGAGCAGCTGGTCGCGGAGTCGACACCGGCCCCGCGGTCACCCGTCGTGCAAGTACCTGCGCAGGCGGAAGTGACGTCCCGGTCGAATGAGACGGCCGCGCGAAGGTCTTTCGAGTGACGTGAGCCCAGGGACATGCCCGTGAGCTCGACAACGAGGCCTCACGACGCTGGGGTTGACGCGATCACTCGCATAAGTTCAACCACACCAGGATCCACTCCTCGCTGGAGCACAAGACCCCACCCAGGTCGAAGCCGACTACTACCGTCACATCACCACCGAGCAGCGACCGCTGCCGAGACAACTCGCCCTGCACTGAACCCGGGCTGGCTCATTCAACCTCGAGCGCTACGCACCCCGACGCTGACATGGGTAGTACAGCAGATCAGCCCCCACACCCCCGCTGACCTGCCCGTCTACAACTCACGGCCGGGGTGGCACGGAAACCCCCCCTAGGCTGATCACATGCCTGTGCTGGGCACCAAAGTCCACCTTCCGACGTCGCGGCGACCACTCGTGCCGCCCCCCCGGCTCACGGATCGGCTACTTGTGGCGGCCGGGGCGATGCCGCGGCTCGTGCTCGTCTCGGCGCCCGCCGGGTTCGGCAAGACCACCGTCGTGACGCAGTGGCTCGCATCGGACAACCCGGCGACTAACCGGGCCCGTCGTGTGGCGTGGCTGTCGCTGGACGAGGGCGACAGCGACCTGAGGCGGTTCCTGACCCACATCGTGGCCGCGATTCAGACCGCCGAGCCCGAGGCGGGTGTCGACGCGCTCGCCCTGCTGGAGGCCGGCGGCACCACGCCAACCGACGCGGTCCTGGCCAGCCTGATCAACGATCTCGACGTCCTCACCGGTCCCACGGTGGTGGCGCTCGACGACTACCACGTCCATCAACGGGGCCGCCGTCCATGAGGCGGTGACCTCCCTCCTGGACAAACTGCCTCCGCAGGTCACGCTCGCGATGACCACTCGGGCCGACCCGCCGCTTCCGCTGTCCCGGCTGCGTGCGCGTGGCGAGCTCGCGGAGGTCCGGGCGGCGGACCTCAGGTTCACCGCCGACGAAGCGGAGGTGTTCCTCAACGAGGTGATGGGGCTGCAGCTGGAGCCCGCACTCGTGGCCGCGCTCGGGGCCCGCACCGAGGGGTGGGCGGCAGGGCTGCAGTTGGCGGCACCGTCGGCCCGGACCCATGCCGGCGCTGCCGACGCGTCTGGAGACGTCGCTGCGTTCGTCGAGGCCTTCTCTGGAAGCCATCGGATCGTCCTCGACTACCTCGTCGAGGAGGTTCTGGACCGGCAGCCGGACGAAGTGGGCGCGTTCCTGCTCGACACCTCCGTGCTCGACCAACTGACCGGCAGCCTCTGCGACGCCGTGACCGGTCGCTCCGACGGTCAGCCGATGCTGGAGACCCTTGAGCGCGAGAACTTGTTCGTCGTCCCGCTCGACGACGAGCGCCGGTGGTATCGCTACCACCACCTCTTCGCCGACGCATTGCGTGCCCGACTGGCTGCCCGGCATGCCGACCGGGTCGGGCAGCTGCACGCCGCGGCCAGCCGATGGCTCGCCGAGAACGGGCTGCTGGCCGACGCCGTACGGCACGCGATCGCGAGCGGCGACCACGAGCACACCGCCAACCTCGTCGAGCTCACCCTGGCCGACCTGCGCCGACGACGCCAGGACCGCACCCTTCGCGACTGGCTGGTCGCGCTGCCCGACGACGTCGTACGTCGCCGACCGCTGCTCGCCACCTATGTCGGGTGGAGCCACCGACGCGATCGCCGGCCTCCGTTCGGTCGGCATGGTCGCCGACGAGCTGGGCGCGACCGTCGTACTGGCGAACATGTGGCTGGCGCGCGGACGTCCGGTCGAGGCGCGTCGGCGCTATGAACGCGCGCTGGCCGCGGCCGAGAGCCGGCCCGGCCCGGTGCTCTCCACCACCGGCGACCTGCACGTCGGCCTCGCCGACGTCCTCCGCGAGCAGGGCGACCTCGATGAGGCGGCTGAGCACCTCGAGGTCGCCCGCGAGCTCGGCGAGCGGGCGTCGCTGCTGGAGAACCGGCACCGCTGGTACACCACGACGGCCGCACTGCTGCAGGCGAAAGG
>CAZEYA010000009.1:5659-17387 GCA_964516515.1 uncultured Kineosporiaceae bacterium
ACTCGGCGGCGGCCGACCTCGCTGTCGCCCTGACCCATGGAGTGCCGGCCGGCTACTGCCGGCTCTTCCTCGACGACGGACAGCCGATGGCGGAGCTACTCGGGCAGGTGGCCCGCGCCGCGCCGCGCGACGTGCGGACGCACGCCCAGCACCTGCTGGCCGCCGCACAGGGACCGTCGGTACCCGCGCACGCTGGACCCGCGTCCGAGGAAGGACTCAGCGAGCGCGAATCCGAGGTGCTGCGCCTGCTGGCGACCGACATGAGCGGACCCGAGATTGCGCGGCAGCTGTTCATGTCGATCAACACATTCCGGACCCACACGCGGCACATCTTCACCAAGCTGGAGGTGACGACCCGCAGGGCTGCTGTCCTACGCGCCACCGACCGCGTACTCCGCTAGGCCGGTCTGCCGGGTCGAAATCACATCCCGAGTCACATCGTCATGTGATGTGCGGTCACCAACCCACTTCCTAGCGTCCTTGTTGTACCCGGAGCCCCCGGGCAACCAAGAAGCAAGGAGCCCGTCATGAACGTCACCAGCAGCAGCCTCACCAAGGCCGCCGGCGCCGCAGCCGCGGTCGCCGGGGCGATCTTCATCGCCGTCCAGATCAACCACCCGGCGTCCGACACCTTCACCACCGAAACCGCCCAGTGGGTGGCCCGCGAGTCCGCCAAGACCGTGATGGCAGTGCTTGCGCTCGCGGGCATCACTGGCATGTACCTGAGTCAGTACCGCAAGGCCGGCCTCCTCGGCCTTGTCGGCTACCTCCTCTTCGCCGCCGGGTACCTGGGCATGTTCTCCGTCCAGGTCATCGCCGCCACGGTCCTCCCCAACCTGGTCGACACCCAGCCAGGTTTCGTCAACGACGTCCTCGCCGCAGCTGTCGGCGGCACCCCGAACGGTGACATCGGCGGACTCCAGACCCTGTTCAACCTCATGGGAGCCGGCTACATACTCGGCGGCCTCATC
This sequence comes from uncultured Kineosporiaceae bacterium, assembly GCA_964516515.1. Taxonomy (GTDB): domain Bacteria; phylum Actinomycetota; class Actinomycetes; order Actinomycetales; family JBBAYJ01; genus JANNOG01. Next base: position 6,631 of record CAZEYA010000009.1, read on the forward strand.
TTCGGCATCGCACTGTTCCGCACCGGAGTCCTCGCCCGCTGGGCGGCCGCCCTGCTCGCCGTCAGCACGGTCGGGACCGCCGCGCTCGCGGTGCTCCCGGAGGCATTCAACCGACCGATGGCAGTCCCCGAGGGCATCGCGCTCATCGCCTTGGGCGTCTCCCTGTGGCGGACCACGCGTCAGTCCGGCTCGAGCGCCTACGAGTCCACGACGGGCGCCGCTCAGATCGCGCAGCCCGCGATCCGATGACCACCCAGCAGGCCCGGCGGACGGGACGAGGGAGCGGCCAGTCTCGGGGCTGGCCGGTCCCGGCCGGGCTCCTTGTGCTGAGCGCAATCCCGCTCGCGGCCGGCACCGGGCCTGGCACCGCCGCGTCGGCCGCGTCGTGGCCGTCGCCGGGCTGATGAGGGCCGGGTCAGCACTGTGGGGGCGATCTTCGGCACCGGCGTGCTCGCCGCCGATCTCGCCAAGGGCGCCGGCTGGGTCATCAACCTCGCCGTCGCCGAATGGGCCATCCATCGCCCGGCCACACCCCGCAAGCGCCGGGCCGCAGACCACGACCCCCAACCTCGCTCACCTCGCCCGCAGGAGCATCGTCATGACCACAACCCCCAGAAGGCGCCTCGCGAGCCCAGTCAGCGACGCCGCCACGTACGAGTTCCGCACAGCAGGTCACCTCGACGACCACTGGTCGGCACGGTTCGACAGCAGCTGCCTCGTCCGCAACGACGACGGCACCACCACACTCACCGTCGAGGTCGCCGACCAGGCACAACTGCACGGAGTGCTCGCAGGTATCCGTGACATTGCGGTCCACCTGCTCTCGCTCAATGTCGTCGATCCTTCTGACGGCGCTGGCTCGGATGCCAAGACCAAACGACCGCACCAGCCGGCGGCACCTGCGGCGAAGCGCAAGCCGGCTGGCTAGCCGACCGCAGGCATGCCACGCACCCGAAGCCTCTGCGTCAGCCCACGTAGCGGTCGACGAACTCGTTGCCGAACATGCCGTCGGGGTCCAGCGTGGCACGCAGCTGCTCGAAGTCGGCGAGACGCGGGTAGAGGGCCCCGACGATGTCCGGCTGCGTCGTGAACACCTTGCCCCAGTGCGGCCTGGCGTCGAACGGCTGCAGCGCCCGCTCGACCTCGGCCAGCAGGGGCAGCACCGCGAGCATGTCCCGGACCAACGTGAAGTGGATGGCCACGCTGTCTCGCGCGTACGCTGGGCTGAGCCACAGGTCGTCCGCGGCGACCGTGCGGATCTCGGATATCTGCAGCAATGGCGAGATGCGAGGTCCGAGGTCGTTGATGGCGTCGAGTGCGGCGACGGCGTGTTGACGCGGCAGCAGGTACTCGGACTGGATCTCCTCGCCACTGCTGGGCGTGAAATCCAACCGGAAATGCGGCAGCCGCTCGTGCCAAGGACCGGGCACGCCCAGTTGCCCGGTGCAATTGCCGGCGCTCATCCCGGGCACCGGATTGCGTGGCTCGGTGGCCGCCACTGCACCGTACTCACGCAGGTCGACCTCGCCGGCCGGCCGATCCGCGCGGCTCTTGACCCAGACCATGTCGACGGCATCGCCCTGCCACGAGGTGAAGATGCTGACGCTGTAACCGGCGCCGGTGATGGCGTCGAAGTGCTCGCGGACGGCGGCGAACGGCAGCCCCGCGTACACGTCCTGCCGCACCTGGTAGGTCGGCTCGATGGCCAGCGTCAGCCCGGTCACGATGCCGAGCGCGCCGAGGGCGATCACGGCACCGGGCAACACCTGCTCGGCGTGGGCGCCGTCGATCGTCACCAGGTCCCCCTCGGCCGTGACGATGTCCAGCCCTCGGACCGAGCCGGCCAGGACCGTGTTGGCGTCGCCGGACCCGTGCGTACCAGTGGCACACGCGCCCGCCACGGAGATATGCGGCAGCGAGCCGAGATTGGCCAGCGCATAGCCCTGGCGGTTCAGTTCGCCGGCCAGTTCGCCGTAGCGGACGCCTGCCGAGACCTTGACCGATGCCGCGGCGGAGTCGACCTCGATGGTGGGCGGCAGGTCCGCCAGGCTGATCAGGTCCCCGTCGGTGTCGGCGATGGCGTTGAACGAGTGGCCGGTGCCGAGCGCCCGGGCGCGCACCGAGCCGGAGACGATCCACTGCAGATCCGACACCGACGCCGGCCGATGGAACCGCGGCGCGGTGAAGGTGTGAGTATCCGCCCAGTTGACCCGTGGCATCGTCATCTCGGCAGCGTAATTGAGATCAGCGCCATCAGCGCAGCAGGTTCACACCGGCCAGCACCGTGAAGATGATGATGAGCCGCTCGAACAGCTTCTCGTCGATTCTCTTGATGATCCACCAGCCGAATATTGCTCCGACCAACAAAGCGGGCGCCAGGAGGAGATTGAGCAGCAGGGAATCGGGCGTCACCAGGCCGAGGCCGATACTGAACGGCAGTTTGAACAGGTTGACAAGGGCGAAGAACCAGGCCATGGTGCCGAGGAAGCGCAGCATGTCAAATTTCGCCGCCAGCAGGTACAGCGACATGACGGGGCCTGCTGCATTGGCCACCATCGTGGTGAAACCTGCCAGCAAGCCGTACCCGGCGGCGGCGACCCGCGGCCGGCCGCCACCGCCACCGCCATCGCCATCGCCATCGCCATCGCCATCGACATCGACAGTCGGCGGTCGGCGCCGGGTCCACAGCGTCACCGCGATGAGCACCAGCAGCACCACGCCGATGGTGCGCCGCATCACGGTGTCATCGGCGACGGCCACGAAGCCGAACCCGGCCACGACGCCCAGCCCGACCGCCGGGAACAACCGCAGGAGCAGGCCCCAGTCGGCATGCTGTCGGTACAGCGCCACACCGAGCACGTCACCCAGCATGAGCAGCGGCAGGATCGCGCCGGTGGACTCCCGCGCCGGGAGCACCGCCGCGAAGAGCGCGACGCTGACGGCGCCGATCCCGGACACCGCGGTCTTGGCCAGGCCGACGAATAGCGCCGCCGCGACCAGCGCCGCGATCCCCCATGCCGAGAGATCACTCAGCACGCTCACTGAGCCGACCGTAGCGGCCGGGGGGCGCTCAGTCCTGCGGGGTCCGCTCGCCGCCCGGCAGCGCCACGTCGACGACGTTGCCGGGGGGAGCCAGCGGGCAACTCCAGGCGGGGTTGTAGGCGCAGGAGGGGTTGTAGGCGAAGTTGAGATCGACGATCAACCTCCCGGCAGCGGCGTCACCGCCCAGGTCGGCACCCTTGACGGTGTCCAGCACGTACCGCCCGCCACCGTAGGTGCCGGGTGAGGTGTCCCGAATGGGCAGAAAGATCCCACCGCCGTAGGAGGTCAGCCACCACACGTCAAGGGCTCCGATGCCGGGCAGGGATGCCACCCCGAGCCGCCGGAAGGGCACCATCCCGTCGGAGTCGGTCGGGAACTGCCACATCACCCGTTCGACGTCGACGTCCAGCGCCACGTCGAAGCGCAGGCCCGGGTCGTAGGACGCTACCGGGGCACCCGGGTATCGCGGCCGGTCAGGCTCGGGTACCGGGGACTGCGGGTGGTTCATCAGTAGATCGTTGCGCCCCGTCACCCACACCTCGTGTGCCGCTGCGGGATCCGCCGTGGCGCGGACCTTCGAATACAGCTGCGCGATCCGTCTCCGCCAGTCCAGCAGGGTGAGGTCCATCGCACGACCCTCGCACGCAGACCGAGACCACGCCGCGTCGAAGCGCGCGGCTGACACGCCAGGTGCGATTGAATGTTGCACATCAGATTCCCACGAGCATGAAGGAGTGCCCATGATCAGGCGCTGGTTGATCGGGCTCGTCATCGCCATCGCGGCAGCGGTGGTCGTCTTCCTCATCGCACAGGCCGCCAGCGGCGACCTCGTCGTCGAACCACCCGGCCAGGCCGCCGCCGACGTCAGCGTCCCTGTCGTCATCGTCGCCGCGCTCGTCGGCGGCATCGGTGCTCTGGTGGCGGCGCTGCTGATCCGGCTCACACCGCGTCCCCGGATCACGTTCCTGATTGTCGCGGTGGTCTTCCTGCTGGTGTCCTTCATCCAGCCGTTCACCGCCGCCGACACCACAACGGCCCTGTGGCTGTGCGTGATGCACATTGCGGTGGGTGTCCCGCTGATCTACTTCCTCGCCAACGCGCTGCCGGATCGCAAGCGGGCCACGGATCCGGCCCCGTAGTCACCCCAGGCGGTGGTGGGCCAGCAGCTGCCGGGCGGTTGCCACGTCGGCGGCCACCAGGTCGGGCGGTGAGACAACGAACGAGCCCGGACCCGCGATCGTCAGCATCAGCCCCACCCGCTGCGCGACGGGCGGGACGAGGTGGGCGACGATGCTGACGTCCTCGGAATCCTGCCTGCCGGGTTCGACGCGTTCGCTGAATCGCTCGACGACCCACGCCCGGTCGACCGGCACCACGATGGTGACGGCCGTCGTGGCCCGGCTGGCGGTGATCCGCTCCTCGACATCCGCCGGTCGCTCGAACGTCTCCGTCATCAGCCGGACCGATCGGATCCCGGTGACCAGGAACGTCCGCAGCTGGCCGCCGCGGTCGACGGCGCCGGCGTCGATCTCGTACCCGCGGCGCGTGCTCAGCACCTGGTACGGCTCGATGACGCGCGTGCTGACGCCGGGCTCCCAGGTGCGCGCGTAGACGATCTCGACCCGGCGGCACTCGTCGATGGCCTGCCGCAGCAGGGCGGCGGTCGGGCCGCCGACCTCCGGCCGGTCGGCCGCCGTCGGTACCAACCTGCGGCCCAGCTGCGCGACGGCACGCTGCAGCACGGTGTTGTCCGGCTCCAGCGTCGACAGCTCCCACGCCGCCCGGTACAGCAGCGCCAACTGCTGGGCGTCGAGCAGCTCGACGCCCAGCTCGCTGAGCGGTTCGTGCCCCGCCAGCCGGATCCTGCCGGCTTCGTCAGCGTCGGCAACGTCACCGTCGGAGCCGAGGAACTCGATGGCCGAGAAGCGGATCCCGACGCTCGTGTCGACCACGTCGGTCAGGTAGAAGGTCTTGAGTTCCTCACGCAACTGCGGCTCCGGCACGCCAAGCTGGGCCGCCAGCACCTCCAGGTCGATCCCGGCCGGATGGTGGCGCAGCACCTCGAACGCGCGGGGAACGTTGGCGAAGCGGGCGGCATAGCCCATGAGCCGGGTCATCGGCTGCCTGCCGCGACCGCGAGCAGCTCCGCGCGGACCTCGTCGCGAACCTCGTCTGGGCCGAGCAGCCGTACCCGCACGCCCAGCTCGTACAGCCGGGCGCGAAACGCGGCGCGATTGGTGACCGGGATCCGCAGCACGATGTGCCCGTCTCCCATGTTTGATTCAGCGTCGGCCGCGCCCAGCATGTCGATCACCTGTCGGCGGTGCTCGGCCGTGGTCTCGACCTCCACCATGACCGGCGGGTCCAGCTGCCACGTGACGGGGTCCAACGACAAGCGGGCACCCTGCGGCGGCGGCTCCGCAGAACCCGGCTGCCGCGCCCGCACCTCGCTCATTCGGTCCACACGAAACGCCTTCGACCCCGTCCCGCCGTCCTCGCGGGCGCTGAGGTACCACCCCGCAGACCGCGAATGGACGTAGTGCGGATGCACCAGTCGCGCGGTGCCGCGATAGGTGAAGGCAAGCAGGCAGCGGTGAGTAGCGGCGTGCAGCACCAGATCCAGCGGCCCGACCGCGGCCGTGGCCGGCGCGAACGAGTCCGGGACCGACACGGGACCCGTCAGCAGCTCGCTCTCGAACCCGGAGAGCCTGGTGAGCCGGGCGACCCGCTGCAGTTCCGCCTGCTCGTCGGCGGCGAAGTACACGCGAAGCCGGTAGTCCCGCCAGACCAGCCGGTAGCGGGCGTCGCCACCCAGCGGGACCTCGTTGTGGATGTCCCACCCCGCCGCCCGGAGCTGGTCCATATCACGGGCGAGTTGGCGCCTGCGATCATCCAGCGCGGCCGCACCGTAGCTCACGACATCCAGCAGCCGTTGGCTGGTGACAGGCACCGACGTCCGCGTCAGCACGAACACGATCTGCGCCAACCGCTCCATGGCTCCCGCCTGGTCGCGTCCGGCGTTCGCCAATCTGGCCTCCAATGGGTTCCCCGAGGGCTGCCCGGTGAACCGCGGCACCGCCCTGGACGTGCAATAGTCTATGAGCCCGACAACCATTGTGGTGGAGGCTCCGGCAATGCCGAGACGATCGTTGCCTGGTGACGGCCCGCGCCCCCTCACAGCCGATGTGCTCGTGGAGCGGCTCTACCGCGAACACGGCAGTGTCATGCTGGGATATGCCCGCACGCTGACCGGCGATCGCCACGTCGCCGAGGACCTGGTGCAGGAGGCGTTGCTGCGAGCATGGCGGCACCACGAGGACCTCACCGAGGACCGCGGCTCGATCCGTGGCTGGCTGCTGACCGTTGTCCGCAACCTGGCGCACGACCGGTCCCGCCACCTCGCCCGGCGGCCGCCCGAGGTCCGCATCGACGTGCAGGCGCCGGAGTCGGCGGCGATGCCTGATCGCAGCATGCCCGATCCCGGGCAGGCAGTGGTTGATGCCCATGTCATCGCTCAGGCAATGGCCAGGCTCTCGGCCGAGCACCGGGCAGTGATCCACCTGTTGAAGTTCGAGGGACTGTCGGTGCACGAGGCGGCCGAACGGCTGGGAGTGCCGGCGGGCACCGTCAAGTCCCGGACCTATTACGCCCTGCGCTCGCTGCGCCTGGCCTATCACGAGATCGGAGGCACCCGATGACCAAGCATCCGACCGCTGAACTGGGTGCTCTGGCGCTGGGTGCGCTGGAACCGGACGAGACCCGCGCGATCGAGGAGCACGTCGCCGGATGTCCCGACTGCCGGGCCGAGCTCGCGGAGTTGCGGCAGACGTCTCGGCTGCTCGACTTGTTCAGCCCTGCCCAGGGCACGCCATCCACCCCTGATGGCCCGGCGCCGGAAGACGACCTCGTCGTGGCTCGGCTGCTGGGCGCGGCGCGACGGGAGCGCTCGTCCGGTCGCCGGCGCGCCGTGGCGAGAATGGTGGCGGTAGCCGCCGCCGCCCTGGTCATCGGCGGCGCCGGCGCCACAGCAATCGTCACCGCAGGCGATGACCCTGGCGAGTCCGGTCAGGTGGCGGCCCCGAGTCCGGCCGAGGGCAGCTTCGTGCTCGCCGGCCGCGACACCGCGACCGGGGTCACCGCAGACATCACCGTCGAGCCCGCGGGCGGCGGGTCGTGGGTCCGGTTGACCGTCATCGGGTCGGGCTTCACCGAGGGCGTGCGCTGCCAGGTCTTCGTCGTCACCACGAGCGGCGAGCGCGTCGACGCCGGCAGCTGGACGGTGTGGTTCCCACCGCCGGGCAGCGTCCGCCGACCGCTGGAGCTGTCGGCCGCGGTCCCGGCCGACGAGATCGCCTCCGTGGGTATCGAGACCTTCGACGGGGACCGGTTGGTGGCGGCGACCGCATGAGCGGGCACCGGCTGCGCAGGACTCGATCCGGCATCGAACTGTGAGGGGGGGCCACTGAACCGCTCACGCCCAGCGAACGTGGTCCCTGATGACGTACCCACCAGACGACAAGGAGTTCATCGCGATGAGTACAGCCACCTCGATCCCAGACACCTGCTTCCCCTGCTTCAGCCGCCGTGCGGCACTGGTCGGTGCAGCCGGTGCGGCACTCGCGCTGGCCGGCTGCTCCTCCGGCGACGATGCGGAAGCCTCACCGACGACCTCGGCGGGCGGTGGTGGCCCCGAGGGCTCGGCCGCACCCGGCAGCTCGCCTGCTCCCGGTAGCTCCGCGGCGGCGGGAGGCGGGGCGGGTGGGGCGCTGGCCTCGGTCGCCGACGTCCCGGTCGGCGGCGGGATCATCCTCGCCGACGCCAAGATCGTGCTGACGCAGCCCGAAGCGGGGACGATCATGGCCTTCTCCGCCACCTGCACGCATGCCGGCTGCGCCGTGACCAACGTCGCCGACGGCGCCATCACCTGCCCGTGCCACGGCAGCTCGTTCTCGATCACCGACGGCGCAGTGCTGGGCGGCCCGGCGCCGTCGCCACTGCCCGAGCAGCAGATCACGGTGGACGGCGACAGCATCACCCTCGCCTGAGCCGTCCTGTGCGTGGCGGCTGACGTCACCGCCAGCCCGAGCGCAGGAAAGGAAGTACTTTCATGGTGTGGGGGTACCCTGGGGGTATGCCCAAGGTGAGTGTGTATCTCTCCGACGAGATGTACGCCGCCGCCCGTCGGCGCGAGTTGTCACTATCAGCGCTGCTGCAGGGCGCCATCGAGGCTGCCCTCGATCAGGCCGAGCGTCGGAGTTGGGCCGAACGGCAGAATCGCGGCGATCGGGGGATCGGCATCATCGACACTGTGGCGGTCGTGGCGGGCCGATCCATCGGTACCGAGCCGTGATCGTCCTGCACTCGACGGCGTTGCTGGAAGCAGTCCTCGATCAGCCTGGTGGGGCGTGGATTCAGGGCCGGATCCGGGAACATGAGGTCGCAGCGCCCGGCCACCAGCTCGCTGAGGTCCTCGTGGCGCTGCACCGATTGCTGGGCGGCGGCCACATCGACCAGACCGTGTGTCGCCAAGCAGTGGCGGACGTCACGTCGCTACCGCAGCAGGTCATGACACTGACCTCGACCCTGGTCAAGCGGGCCGACGAGCTGCGGGACCTGGTGCCCGCCTCGACCGGACTGTACGTCGCCGTCGCCGAAGAACTGTCGTGTCCGCTGCTGACCAGTGACGCCGGCCTCGCGGGAATCGAGTTGCCGTGCGAGGTCCTGGTGCCCGAGCCCTTCGTCTACTGACGAACCGGAATGTCGGCTCAGGCGAGCACATCTTTGGTGGTGAACCGGGCCCAGGCCAGTGCGCCGAAGACCAGCACGTAGGCGCCCTGCAGGATCAGGTTGTCGCCGAAGGACCCCCAGGCGATCGGGTTGCGCAGCAGATCGGCGACGTCGAGCCAGCGATCGGTGAACAGCCACGGGTGCAACCACGACAGTTGCGGAATCGACCCGGCGACCTGCGCGGCGATGGCCACGGTGACCGTCGCCGCCATCGCCCCCACCGGCACCTCGGTGATCGTGGAGACGAAGAGCCCGATCGCCGCCAGCCCGGCCAGCGACGTGGTGACGTAGGCGGCCACCAACAGCGCCCGTCCGATGGCTCCGTCGGTGCTGATGGTGTCCCCCGACAGCAGCACCACGTCGCCGGCCCCGAACAACGCCCACCCGATGAGCGCCCCGGTGACCACCACGGTCGACGTCGCCGCAACGCAGAACACCAACGTCGCGGCGTACTTGACGAGAAGCAGTCGGCCGCGGCCCGCCGGGGCGAGCAGCAGGTAGCGGACAGTGCCGAGGCTGGCCTCGCCGGCCAGGGTGTCACCGGCGACGACACCGATCGCCAACGGCAGGAAGAACGGGATGCAGATGATCAGCGCGCTCAACCCGACGAACAGCCCGTTGCTGGTGACCTGATCGAGCAGGGGCGGGCCCTGTCCACGCCCGGGCGGCGACGCCACCCGGACAGCAACGGCGATGAGGATCGGGACCCCGGCCAGCACGGCCAGGATGGCGAGGTGGCGCGAGCGCCGGAACAGCGTCCGGACCTCGGAGGCGAACAGCCCGGCGCTAGCGGACAACCTCGAACCCCTCCCCGGTCAACTCGACGAAACGGTCCTCCAGGCTTGCGTACTCCACAGCGAATCCTCGGACCCGGACCTCCGCCGCCACCAGGGCTGCGACGACATCCTCGGCCGCAGGGGCGCCGTTGACGCCGTTGACGCCGAGCGTCGCGTGCACGACATCGGCCTCCTCCCGAGGCTGCGCGAGCCCTAGCCGGGCCAGTACGCCCGCCGCGGCCCCAGCGTCGGGAGTGTCCACGCGCACCCGTGCCTCACCCTGCGAGCCGAAGGATTCCAGTGTCCCCTGCGCCACCAGCCGGCCGGCCGACATCACGCCGATGTGGCTGCAGATCTGCTCGACCTCCGCGAGCAGATGAGAGGAGACAAAGACGGTGGCGCCGTCTGCGGCGATGGACCGGACCAGTGCTCGCACCTCGCGGGTGCCCTGCGGATCCAGCCCATTGGTCGGTTCGTCGAGTACCAGCAGCTCGCGGGGCATCAGCAACGCCGCGGCGATACCGAGTCGCTGCTTCATGCCGAGGGAGTAGGCACGGACCCGCTTGCCCGCCGCGTTCGTCAGCCCCACCCGCTCGATCGCATCAGCGATCCGCCGCCGGCGAGTGCGCACCGGGGCGTCACGGTCGGCGGCGTCGAAGCGGGCGAGGTTGGCCGGCCCGGACAGGAACGGGTAGAAGGCCGGGCCCTCCACCAGGGCACCCACCCGCGGCAACACGGAGCGGGCGCGGGTCGGCATCGGCTCGCCCAGCACGTCCGCCTCGCCACCGCTCGCTCCTGCCAGGCCCAGCAGCACCCGGATCGTCGTGGTCTTGCCGGACCCGTTCGGCCCGAGGAAGCCGTACACCGCCCCGCGAGGCACGAGCAGGTCGACGGCGTCCACCGCGACCTGCGAGCCGTAGCGCTTGGTCAGTGACCGGGTCTCGATCGCCGGCGAGCCCGGTGTCGAGGTGGCCGGTGAGGCCACCTCAGCGCGAGGCTGCGACGAGGGTGTCCACCGGCACAGCGCCCACCAGCACCCGGCCGTCGTCAGTGAGCAGAATGCTGAGCAGCGCCGTGCTGATCGCGCGGCCACCCGCGACCGGTTGGCTCAGCTGGTCCAGCATTGCCGTCGCGTCCGTCGCGTCCGTCGCG
>CAZEYA010000009.1:17487-41998 GCA_964516515.1 uncultured Kineosporiaceae bacterium
GACCGGTTGGCTCAGCTGGTCCAGCATTGCCGTCGCGTCCGTCGCGTCCGTCGCGTCCGTCGCGTCCGTCGCGTCCGTCGCGTCCGTTGTGTCCTCGGGCACCGAAGCAGCACCCGAAGCGGGGACGGAAAGTTCCACAACCGTCGACCAGTCCGATCCGATCAGACGCGGCATGCCGAAGTCGGGCAGCGCAGGCATGGCGGCGTCCTGGCCGGGAGCTTGTCGGCCACCGAACAACTCGCCGTCGGTGACTGTCGCATCCGCGGGCGGCGTGAAGTCGAAGACCGAGGCGTCGGGGGCGGTCAGGTCGAGGCTGGTGAATCCGGTCGAGAACGCCGCGCCGTCCTGTCCTCGGGCGAAGATCTGGAACTGCACCGGGAGCGAGGAGTCGGCGTCGACCGCGATCTCTATCCGGTCCACCAGGGTCTCCTCGGTGCGGGGGGCGATCACCAGCGTATGGGCGTCACGTCCGGCGACGACCTGGGTCTCGCCCACGGTGACCTCGGTGGTGGGATCGATCGCCTCGAGTGCCTGGTCGGCCAAGGCGCCGGGTGTCACTGACTCGGGCCCGACCTCTGCCTTCTGGTCCCCCGGTCCGGCACCCGCCGGCAACGCGTACCGGGTGGCGACACCCTCGCTGGAGGAGTACGTCCACACGTCCTCGCCGTTGCGGACGATCTGCAGCTCGGCGAAGTCGTCGACGAGGGCGGCGCGGAACTGCTCCGGGCCGTCGGTCCACACCCGGATCGTGTTCTCCCCGGCCAGCAGCCGGGTGAGCAGCGCCTGCGGGTCCGCGGAGGACGCACCGGTGCCCAAGTCGGGCAGGGTCGGGAAGCCCAGGTCCGCCTCGGTGGTGATGGTGCCCGAGAGCGCCTGCACGTCAGCGGTGGCGACGGCGGCGAGCAACTCGGCGGGGGTCCGATCGGGAAGGTCGGGGCTGGCGGTGGCCGCCGCGGAGGCGGCGACACCACCGCCGATCAGTGCGAGGGCCGCGATGGGAACGAGCCAACGGGAGGAGCGAGTCATGCATTGACGGTAACCCCGCAACCTGGTAACAGCCCTGGGGCTAACCCGACAGCTGAATCGGGCGGCACCCCCACCCGGTCACCCGGTCGCCAGCCCTCGCGCGATGCCCGTGACCGACCTTGCGGTGAGCAGACCCCGCCCCAGGCCGAGCTCGACCAGGGCGTCGAACACGGCCCTGTCACGGCCAGCGGCTCGCAACCCCGCGCCGACCACCCGGGGGACGCGCGCCAGGCGGGTCGCGGCGCTCGTGTGCCGTAGGTGCCTGCCCAACTCACGCCGCAGGGCCCGGCGGTAGGCCGAGCCAGGCTCGCTGGGTCGCGACATGGCGATCCGCCCGGCGAGCGCCCCGGACAGCACGGCGTAGTAGATGCCTTCTCCTGTCATCGGGTTGATCAGCGACATCGCGTCGCCGGTCAGCAGGATCTGACCGTCGGGCTGCCGGGGCCGCGAGGAGGACAGCGGCAGATGATGGCCCCGCCACTGCATGCCACCTGATGAGGCACCAGGCAGCAGGTCCTCCAGCCGCTGTAGCAGGTGCTCTCTGGTCAACGAACCACCCGGCCGCAGCACCTCGCCGTAGCCGACGTTGGCGCGGCCGTCGCCGATCGGGAACGACCAGGCGTAGGCGGGCCAGTCCCGGGGGCCGAACACGATCCGCTGCTGCGTCGCGAGGTCCGGGCGCACCGGGGCGTACCCACGGATGGCCACCGCACGATGCCCGTCGGCGTTGCGCTCGATGCCGAGCACCCGCCGGACGGTGGACTCCGCACCATCGGCCGCCACGACCACCCGGGCCCGGATGTCGTCGACCTGGATGTGATCCCCGTGGTCCTCGACCGTGCGGACCCGGTGCCGACGCCACTGCGCCCCGGCTGCCAGCGCGGCCTCGGTGATGCGCGCATCGAAGACCTGCCGCGGGATGACGTGGGCGGGACGCCTCATCTCCCCGGTCACCGCCCCTGTCCCCGCGCCGCCGTGCGGGTAGCCGAGGTGCAGCTGCCGCACCGGCGTGAACCCCACGGTCACGTCGCCCACACCGAGGTCGGCCAGCACGTCGACGGCGTGCGGTGCGACGCCGTCCCCACACGGCTTGTCCCGCGGGAAGTCCGCGCGGTCCAGCAGCAGGACGCGAGCCGTGGCCTGCTCGGCCAGCGCAGCCAGCGCGGCACTGGCACCCGCAGGTCCGGCCCCCACGACCACCAGGTCCCATGTGTTCGTGTTCGTCATCGGACGGTGTCGGTCGCCGGGCCCGGCAGGCGATGACTGCCGGGAAGGCAGGTCGCGTCACCGCTGACCTCGCCGAGGTGCGCCGTCAGCTCACCGATGATGCGCAGGAGGGCCATGACAGACATCATCACAGCCGAGGGCCTCACTCGTTCGTTCGGCTCCACGGGGGCGCTGGCCGGGGTCGATCTCACCGTGGCCGAGGGGACCGTGCTCGGCCTGCTGGGACCGTCGTATCCGCTGACTTCACCGAGCACGGCACGGCGGCTACCGTCGTGTCGTGCCCGCTGCGGGTCGAATTCTGGTCATCGAGGACGACGAGCGACTCGCCGCGTCGCTGCGCCGGTCGCTGGCATACGAGGGCCACCACGTCCGCCTGGCCCGCGACGGGGTGCAGGGCCTGGCTGCCGCTGCCGAGGATCATCCCGACGTCATCGTGCTGGACGTCTTGCTGCCCGGCCTCGACGGCCTGGAGATCTGCCGCCGGATCCGACAGGCGGGTGACGACGTCTCGATCCTCATGGTGACCGCCCGGGACGCCGTGGCCGATCGGGTCGCCGGACTCGACGCCGGAGCCGACGACTACCTCGTCAAGCCCTTCGCTCACGACGAGTTGCTGGCGCGGGTCCGGGCGATGCTGCGGCGTCACGGGCCGGACACCGACGTGCTGCGGGTCGCCGACGTCGTCATCGACGTCCCCGCCATGCTCGTGACGCGGGCCGGCGTCGCGATCGAGCTGACGGCGCAGGAGTTCCGCCTGCTGGAGCAGTTCGTGCGCAACCCACGGGTGGTCCTGCACCGGGCTACGCTGCTGGCGGCGGTGTGGGGGCTGGACAGCCGGACCGCGTCCAATGTCGTCGACGTCTACGTCGGGTACCTGCGCCGCAAGCTGGAAGCCGGGGGCGGTGACCGTCTCATCCACGCCGTGAGGACCGTGGGGTACGTGCTGCGGGAACCGACCGCGACCTCGGTCCGGCCGTGAGGATCCGGCCATGAGGATCCGGCAGAGACTCGCCCTGCTCGGCACGGTGTTGGCGACCGGGACCGTACTGCTGTTCGCCGCCCTGCTGTATCTGCTGGCCACCGGGTCCACACAACGCGATCAGGACACGGCGCTGGCCGGGCTGGCGGCCACGGCGGCCGCCGACTACCGCCCGACCGGGGAGCAACCCGCCCTGACCATCGACGCCGCCACCAGTCTCGACGCCTTCATCATGGTCACCGATGCCAGCGGCGACGTCGTGTACTCCCAGGCACGCATCGACGGGGCCCTGCCCACCGTTCCCGCGCAACTCCGCACCGCGGTGGCGGCCACGGGCACCGCACGGCTGACGACGGCGTCGGACGGCGTCGAGCTCCGGATGTCGGCCCGCCCACTCGGTGAGGACGCTGCCGGGGGGCTGGTCGTGGCGGCACAGCAGACCGCATTCATGCGGAGTCAGCTGCAGGGCCTCACCGCCGCCACCGTCATCGCCGCGGTGTTCACCGCCATCGCTGGAGCCGTCGCGAGTTGGGTGGTCAGCGGTCGCGCGCTGCGGCCCCTGCGCGACCTGGCCGGCACCGCCGGCGAGATCGCTCGGACCGGTGACGTCACGCGACGCCTGCCCGTGGCCAAGGGCCGGGACGAGGTGGCAGGGCTCAGCCGGGAGTTCAACGCCATGATGGACCGGTTGCACGGCAGCCAGGCCTGGCTGGCCGCATCACTGGAGCAGCAGCGGCGCTTCGTCGCCGACGCCTCCCACGAATTGCGGACGCCGCTGACGACCATTCGCAACAATGCGGGCTTCCTGTTGCGGCGGCCTGATGCGGCGGCCGCGGATCGCGCCGAGGCACTCGGCGACCTGCGAGCCGACGCCGACCGGATGGCCGTCCTCGTCGAGGAGCTGCTGGTGCTCGCCCGTGCGGACGCGCTGCCGGATCCGATCCGCGAACCCGTGGACATCCTCGCGCTCGCCGCCGAGGTCTGCCGGATGGACGGGGCGCGCCTGGTACGGTCCCCCGACGGCCCGGCGGGGCCGTGTGTGGTGCTCGGGGACGAGTCGCTGCTGCGACGGCTGTTGCGCTGCCTGGTCGACAACGGGCGAGCCCACGGCGGTGGCACGGTCTGGGTGCGGGTCGGTGGCGCTGCGCCGTCGTGGGTGGTCGTCACGGTGTGGGACGAGGGACCCGGGTTCCCGACGGAGTCACTGGCCCACGTCTTCGACCGCTTCTACCGGGCCGACCCGGCCCGCTCGGGGCCGGGTAGCGGCCTGGGGCTGGCCATCGCTCAATCAGTGGCCAGAGCGCACGGCGGCGCGGTGCACGCGACCAACGGTGCGCACGGCGGCGCGGTGCTCACCGTCCATCTGCCTGTCGCCACCGTCGACAACGAGGCCGACGCAGACTCTCATCGCTGACTCATCGACCGCCCATCGACGGTTCACAGACCGTTGTGACGGTGCGGGTATGGATACCAGCCAGCGGATCCGGGTCGCGCGGATCCTCATCCTGTTCGAACTCGTGCTCGCCGTCACCTCGTTCATCGAGGCCTCGGTCTTCGTCGCCGTCGGCCTGTCACTGCCCGGGTCCGCCCTGCTCACCCTGGGCCATGTCGTGCTGCTCGCGGTGGCCGCCCGCTGCCTGGCCCGTGGCGGTCCCACCTGGCCGGCCCGGGTGCTGCAGATCCTGGTGCTCACCTCGGCGGTCATCGATCTCGTAGTCGCGGCCCTGGTCGAGATGCAGCCGCTGCCGGTCGTCGTCGGGGTCCGGATCCTGGTCCCCGTTGTCGTCCTCCTGCTCCTGCGCGGCGATCGCTCCGCTCGGCGCGTTCGAGCCGTGCCGGCCGACGCCGCGGTGAGCGCCTGATGGGCCAGCTGCTACCGATGCACGACGGTGTCGAGCACGCTCACGAGCCGGGCACGCTCGTCGGATCGGTGCTCTACGACGTGATGCCCGAGCACGTCCCCGGGCTGGTCGTGATGGTCCTCGCCCCGCTCGCCGGCTGGGTGGTGTGGCGACTGCGATCCAGGCCGCCGCTGCGTCGCGCGGTGTGGCTGCTGAGCCTGCTCAGCCCGGAACGGCGGGTCGCCATCGCGGCTCTGGCACTCTCGGGCGCCGTCCACGCTGTGATCGTCCCTGCGCATGGCTGGTCGCTGAGCTCACTCGGCTTTCTCCTCGACGCGGTGTTGCTGTTCTGGGCCGCCTCCCGGTTGCTGCACCAGGCTCGACACGCCCACGCGCTCGCGAGCGTCGTGCTGGCCGGCTCGCTGCTGGGGCTGGCCGTCAGTGCCGGGTCGGGCGAGACACCCGACCAGGTGGCCATGGCCTGCAAGCTGGTGGAGCTGATCGGGCTGATCGCCCTGTGGTCCCCGTTGACCGCCGGCCGAGGTGTGCGGGTGCTGGGCACCATAGGCGCCGCTGCCGTCGCCGTCGTGGTGGCGACGCCGGTCTGGGGCGTGGCGCTGCAGGCGGGTGGCGGCGGTCATCATGGCGAGGGCGGCGCGGTCCCGCTCGCGACACTGATCGAGGCAGGCCCGATCGTGTCCGGTCCGATCGACGGCGCCGTCACGGCCGAGCAGCAGCTCGCCGCCGACCAGCTGTTCGCGGCCACGTCAACAGCCATCTCGGCGTACGCCGATCCCGGGGTGGCCGCCGCGCAGGGCTACCGCACCGACGGTATCCGCGGCACCGACTTCCACGCCGAGAACCCGAGCTTCAAGACCGACGGCCTGGTCCTCGACCCGGCCCGGCCGGAGAACCTCATCTATGCCGAGGGCCCGCGGGGCCTGGTGCTCCTGGGGGCGATGTTCGAGACCGAGGAGATCGACGAGCGCGGTCCAGCCGTCGGCGGCCCGCTGACCATGTGGCACAACCACGAGCAGGTCTGCTTCGGCCTGTTCCCACCGTCCCTGGCAGGTGCCACCTCTGCCTACGGGCTGTGCCCCGCCGGCTCGGTCACGCTCACGCGCACCGGGCAGATGCTGCATGTCTGGACGGTCCCCGGCGCCCCCGAACGCTTCGGCGACCTGCCCGAGGAGTGGTTGACGGAGTACCTGGCCTCGACCGCCTGACCCCCTGACCCCCTGACCCCCTGGCCGAGGGTGGGTCAGCCGTCGCTGGGGTCGGTGGTCACGAAGTCGATGAGCTCCTCGACCCGGCCCAGCAGGGCCGGCTCCAGGTCGTTCCAGCTCCGCACCTGCCCGAGAATGCGCTGCCAGCCGAGCCCGACGTCCTCGGCGGTGGCATGCGGCCGGCCCAGGGCGGCCAGCACGCCCTCCTTCCACGGCCGCCCCTTTTCGATCATGGGCCACTGCCGCAACCCGACGCGTTCCGGCAGCACGGCCTGCCAGATGTCGACGTAGGGGTGTCCCACGACCAGCACGTTCGGGCGCAGCCGCGGTGAAGCGGCAACCGAGGCGGCCTCGCGCCACTCCTTCGACCCCGACACCAGGTGGTCGACCAGCACCCCGATCCGCCGCCCCGCCGCCGGCTCGAACCCACGCAGCGCCTTGGCCAGGTCGTCGACCCCGTGCAGCGGCTCCACCACCACACCCTCGACGCGCAGGTCGTGCCCCCACACCTTCTCTACCAGCTCGGCGTCGTGCAGCCCCTCCACGAGGATGCGCGAGGCCCGTGCGGTTCGCGCCCGCGTCCCCGCGACAGCCACCGACCCGCTCGCACTACGAACCGGCGTGCGGGAAGCTTGCGGCCGCGGCGGCACCAATCGCACGGCCACCCCGTCGAGCAGGAAGCCGTGGCCGAGCGGGAACGTCCGCCGGCGCCGATGCCGGTCCTCCAGCACGACCACCCGGACGCCGCCACTGACCTCGGTCGCGACCACGGCACCGCACCAGCCCGTGGTGGCGTCCTCGACGACGAGCCCCCGCTCGACGGGAACATCGCGCGGAGGGGCTTTGGTCGGTCGGGCCGCGAGCACGTCCTGCCCGTACCGGTCGAGAGCCACCGCGGCACGGTAAGTCTGTCCACAGCGCCCATGCGGCAGGCGCGCCCGACAGTGGGTTGCTGTCCGCCCATGGCGAAATGTTGAGCCGGCCCGGATCAACCCCGCAGCAGCAGCGGTTGCCGTCTTCGTGACCACGCAGAACTTCCCCGTGCTCTTCCTCGACGACGTCGTCGTGCTGCCGGGCATGGTCGTGCCCATCCAGCTGGCCGACGCCGCCCAGGCCGCCGTCGACGCTGCGCGCGCCGACGCCGGCCCTACTCAGGCCAACCTGCGCCTGCTCCTCGTCCCCCGCATCGATGGCACCTCCGGCGTCATGGGCACCGTCGCGGAGATCACCCAGCTCGGTCGGCTGCCGGACGGCCAGCCGGGGGCGGTACTGCGCGCCTTGCAACGTGCCCGTATCGGCCGCGGCGTCACCGGACCAGGCGCCGCGCTGTGGGTCGAGGCCGAGCCGTTGACCCCCGCCGAGCCGACTCCTCTCGCTCGTGAGCTCGCCAACGACTACAAGCAGGTGCTGCTGTCGATCCTGCAGCAGCGCAACGCCTGGCAAGTCATCGACGCCGTGCAGCGGATGACCGAGCCCGACGAACTCGCCGATGCGGCCGGGTACGCCTCCTGGCTCGATGTCGCCGAGAAGGTCACCCTGCTGGAGACCACCGACGTGTCGGAACGGCTGCGCGTCCTGCTCGAGAGGGCGCGCGCGCACCTCGCCGAGGTCGAGGTGTCGGACAAGATCCGCACCGACGTCCGCGATGGCATGGAGAAGACCCAGCGCGAGTACCTGCTGCGCCAGCAGCTCGCCGCGATCCGTAAGGAGCTGGGCGAGGACGACGCCGACTCGCCGGACGACTTCCGCACCCGTATCGAGGCCGCCGACCTGCCGGGAGGAGTCCGCGAAGCGGCGCTGACCGAGGCCGGGCGACTGGAGCGGACCTCGGACGCCTCACCCGAGGCCGGCTGGATCCGGACCTGGCTGGAGACCGTCCTCGACATGCCGTGGAACTCCCGCAGCACCGACGCCACCGACGTCCGCGCCGCCCGAGATATCCTCGATGCCGACCACACCGGCCTCGACGACGTCAAGGACCGGATCGTGGAGTTCCTGGCCGTGCGGGCGCGGCGGGCCAGCCGTGGCCTGTCGGTGGTGGGCGGCCGTGGTTCCGGCGCTGTCCTGGCCCTCGTCGGCCCACCCGGCGTCGGCAAGACGTCGCTCGGCGAGTCCGTCGCCAAGGCGATGGGCCGGCAGTTCGTCCGGGTCTCCCTCGGCGGCGTCCGTGACGAGGCGGAGATCCGCGGCCACCGGCGCACCTACGTGGGTGCGATGCCCGGAAGGATCGTGCGGGCGCTCAAGGAGGCGGGGTCGATGAACCCGGTCGTGCTGCTCGACGAGATGGACAAGGTCGGCTCGGACTACCGCGGCGACCCGGCTGCGGCGCTGCTCGAAGTCCTCGACCCGGCACAGAACCACACGTTCCGCGACCACTACCTCGATGTCGACCTCGACCTCTCCGATGTCGTGTTCCTGGCCACTGCCAACGTGCTGGAGACCATCCCCGACGCCCTGCTCGACCGGATGGAAGTGGTTCGGCTCGACGGCTACACCGAGGACGAGAAGGTCGCGATCGCCCGCGACCACCTGCTGCCGCGGCAGCTGGAGCGGGCGGGGCTGGCCACCGACGAGGTCGACATCGCCGACGGCGCGCTGCGCGTGATGGCCGCCGAGCACACCCGCGAGGCCGGCGTCCGGCAGCTGGAGCGTGCCCTGGCGAAGGTGCTGCGGAAGGTCGCCACAGAGCTCGCCACCGGTGAGGTGCGCGATGCCGGTGAGGTGCGCGATGCCGGTGACGAGGGCGCCGGCGTGCCCGTCACGGTCGCCGCGCAGGACGTCACCCGATACCTCGGCCGGCCACGCTTCACCCCGGAGTCGGGTGAGCGCACCGCGGTGCCGGGCGTCGCGACCGGCCTGGCCGTGACCGGCGCGGGCGGCGACGTGCTGTTCGTCGAGGCGGCGACGATGGCCGGCGAGCCAGGGCTGACGCTGACCGGCCAGTTGGGCGACGTCATGAAGGAGTCCGCGGCGATCGCCATGAGCTACCTGCGGGCCAATGGCGAGCGCCTCGGCGTCGACGTGGAGACGCTGAACGATCACCGGATCCACGTTCACTTCCCGGCGGGTGCGGTCCCCAAGGACGGCCCGTCAGCAGGTGTCACCATGACGACCGCACTGGCCTCGCTGCTGACCGGACGACTGGTCCGCGCCGAGGTGGGCATGACCGGCGAGGTGTCGCTGACCGGTCGGGTGCTGCCCATAGGCGGGGTCAAGCAGAAGCTGCTGGCCGCGCACCGAGCCGGGTTGACCGATGTCCTCATCCCGGCGCGCAACGGCCCGGACCTCGACGACGTCCCGGCTGAGGTTCGCGCCCAGCTGCGGGTACACCTGGTCAGTGACGTGGCCGAGGTGCTCGACCTGGCCCTGGAGCCCGCAGTCGGCGCAGCCAGCCTCGCCGCGTGAGCAACCCGGGTCAGCCCCGGATGTCGCCGACGCCGTTCACGACCGTCAAGTTGAGTCTCCGGGAATCACCTTGACCGTCCTCGCCGTTGTTCTGACCATGACCACCGACCCCACCCGCGCATCCCTCGTCGACAGTCTCACGGGCGTCCGCTTGGCGGATGTCCAGCTGACCGCGGGCGAGGGTATGGACGACGTCGAGACCTACCGCTTCGCCCAGGACCTCGTCACCCAGGGCGAGTTCTCCCGCGCCGTGACCCTGCTCGAAGCGCTGGCGAAACGACTGGACGAGGAGTGCGTCCGCGAGCTTCTGGGCAGGGCCTACTACGGGCGGGCCCAGCTACGGCCCGCCGAGCGGGTCTTCCGGGCACTGATCGAGGACTTCCCCGACGACCCCTACGCCCACCACGCACTTGCCCGCACCTTGGCCCGGCAGTCCCGGCACGCGGAGGCCCGCGCCCACCGCCGGTTGGCCCAGGCGATGACCGGCGCCTGAGGCGAGCACGGCCCCGCTACGGTGTTCTGATCGACTCATCCACCCCTGTCAGCTCGGACCGGCCGTCCCTCGGGCAGGCGATGCTCGAACGCGTCGTCATCCTCGACGGCGGCCTCGCCACGCAACTGGAGGCGGCCGGTCACGACCTCTCGACCGACCTGTGGTCGGCCCGGCTGCTGCGCGACGAGCCCGGCGCGATCCTCGCCGCACACCGCACCTTCGTCGATGCCGGAGCCGAGGTCGTGACCACTGCCAGCTACCAAGCCAGTTTCGAGGGCTTCGCGGCGGCTGGAATCGAGGCGGGCGAGGCGGCTCGGTTGATGCGGCGGTCGGTTGAGCTGGCGCGGGCCGCTTCCGATGCCGACGGCCCGCGCTGGGTCGCCGCGTCGATCGGTCCCTACGGCGCCGTTCTCGCCGACGGACAGGAGTACACCGGCGAGTACGTCGCCGCGGACTGGAGTGGTCGCTCGAGTGGGGGGCTGACTGTCGCGGAACTACGTGAGTTCCACGTGCGGCGGATGTCGGTGCTGGCCGAAGCCGGACCTGACGTGTTCGCGGTCGAGACGATCCCGGCGCTGGCCGAGGTGGAGGCGATCCTGAGCGCGCTCGACGAGGTCGGTCTCCCGGCGTGGGTGTCCTTGACGACAGTCGTCGACGCCGACGGCAGGCCGAGGACACGACGAGGCGAGTGTGCAGTCCGAGCGTTCGCCATGGCCGCCGACTGCGAAGCCGTCATCGCCGTCGGCGCGAACTGCATGGCACCGGTCGGGGCGTATGTCATCGTCGAGGCGGGTCAGGCCGTCGACATGCCGGTCGTCCTCTATCCCAACAGCGCCGAGGCCTGGGACGGCGCGGCTCGTCGCTGGACCGGCAGTTCTCAGCACGCATGGGACACCCAGCAGTGGGTCGCAGGTGGCACTCGCCTGTTGGGTGGTTGTTGCCGGATCGGCCCGGCGGACATCGCGCGCCTGGTGAATCTCCACACCCGCCTGGACTAGCGCCCATCCACAACTGGCAGCTCAGCCCGTCCCGACCTTCGAACTTCGAACATATGTTCGATGAATGCCGACGAATTGGTTCAGACGAGGACACCACTGGCTACGGGGGTTGCGGTGCCTGCTGCTCGACCACGAATGGCAGTTGTGGCGCCATGTCCATTCCGGGCTGCTGATCACCCGTTGCCGCCGCTGCGGCCGGACGATGCGGTGACAGGCCCGGCCCGGACGGCTCAGCCGAGCCGGGCCTTCGTGCCCACGTAGCGCAGGCCGCGTGACAACCGCGTCGAGGTGCCCTGACGCTGCTCGACGGTGTCGGCCAGCTTCCGGGCCGCGGCAGCGGCCAGGGGAACCGCCAGGGCCACCACAGCCCAGCGGACGACGACGCCAGTCACCCGCGGGCCCTGGACGTGGTCTCGTTCACCAGGCGGCGGAAGCGGCCCTCGGCCTGGAGTTCCGGCCGCTGCTGCTGGCTCTGCTGCGCGCCGAGGCCGACGATCGTGCCGGTGAGGGCAGGCAGCGCATACTGCAGCGCCCGGAGCTGCCGTTGGGCATCCGCGACCTCATCGGGGGTGGCGCTGTTGGGCTCCACACTGCCGCTTGCGGGGACGTTGCCCGCCTTCGCCACCTTGGCGCCCAGCAGCCCGCTATAGGCGGTGGCGGCGAGCGCCAGCAAGGTGACGATCGTCTTGATGATCGAGTTGGATCGCACCCCGGCCTGCTTGGCGACGCGGTCGCGGTTGGCGATCACCAGACCCAGACCACCAATGACGTGGGCGCCGACGGCGACGAAGTTTAGCGGGGCCCATCTGCCCCACCCGGCTGCTGCCACCCGAGGGCGCTCGGTGGGGTCACTGACCGCGTCGGCCGCGCCGTTGACCCCGGCAAGGCCCATCAGCGATCCGCCGAACCAGGCGGCGCCGCCCAGGTCGTGAAGCAATTGCGAGAACACGGTGGGACGCGACACAGGGGATCTCCTTCGTAGGGTGTGACCGATGTGTGGTTATGGGTACCCGACTCGCTGCCCCCGCATACGCGTCCGCTGGGACTCCCACCAATCGGTGGCAGGTGGCCGACGGTTCCCGAGGTCGCCGCTGCGTTCGACAGGCGCGAGCCGAAGAGTCCTGTCACACCTGTCCTACGGATGTACCCCGAGGGTACCCCCACGCCTCGGACACACTCCCCTGCTTCCCAGTGATGGGTCAGGGATGGGCAGTCGACGCCGCCCTGCCCGGTGGGGTGATGCGGGCGGCTCTCCCCGGTGGTTGGCTACGCATGCGCGCGACATTGAGCCGCGTCGCCGGTCACGCGATGCAGCGACGACCGAACCATGATGGAGAGGGAGACACTCATGACTGACACGACGATCGATCCCGAGGGCCCACTGGACGGCGGGGCCACCGGCAGCCCGGGTCATGACGGTGGCGCAGACGGTGGCGCTGACGGTGGCGCCGGTTCCGATGGTGGAGCCGACGGCGGCGCGGGTGGCGAGCAGGGCCCGGCGGACGGCGGCGCCGGTTCCGATGGTGGCGCAGACGGCGGCGCGGGTGGCGAGCAGGGCCCGGCGGACGGCGGCGCCGGTTCCGATGGTGGAGCCGACGGCGGCGCGGACGGCAGCGCTGATTCCTGATTCGAGCACGCCGGCTGGGGGCGGTGCCGCATCGCGGCTCGCTCCCGGCCAGGCGCTGCGCCGCTGCACCGCATTGCCGATGCAGACATTCGCCGAGGAGGTGTGGGGTCGCAGCGCGTCGTTGAGCCGGGCCGCGGAACTGCCACGGCGCGGCTTCGAGGACCTGTTCACCCTGGACGCCGTCGACCGGCTGGTGTCGCTGCAGTCCCTCCGCACCCCGTTCCTCAAGGTCGCCAAGGACGGCGAAACGCTGGCGACCGCGACGTTCACCCGCGGCGGCGGCGCCGGTGCAGCGATCGGCGACCAGGTAGGTGACGATCAGCTCAGCCGATTGTTCGCCGACGGGTCGACCATCGTGCTGCAGGCCCTGCACCGCACCCACGCCCCGCTGCTCCGTTTCGGCCAGGCCCTTGCGGCCGACCTGGGTCACCCGGTGCAGGTCAACGCTTACATCACCCCGCCGCAATCGCAGGGCTTCTCCCACCACTACGACGTCCACGACGTCTTCGTACTGCAGGTCGCCGGCGAGAAGCGCTGGGTGATTCACGCTCCCGTGCTGATGCACCCGATGCGCGACCAGCCCTGGACCGAGCGCCGAGCCGAGGTGGCCGCCGCCGCCGAGGGCGAACCGTTGCTGGACATCGTGCTGCGCCCGGGCGACGCTCTCTACCTGCCCCGCGGCTTCATCCACGCCGCAACCGCGCTGGGTGGTATCAGCGCCCATCTGACCGTGGGTGTCCAGGAGTGGACCCGCAAACACCTGCTCGACCACGTCGTTGCCATGATCAGCGGCACCGATGCCGTCCGTGTCACGCTGCCGATCGGGGTCGATGTCACCGACCCCGCCGCCATCTCCGGCGAGCTGTCAGCAACCATTGGAGCCATGCGCTCGCAGTTGGATGCCCTGGCCGCCGATGTCGGGGGCCGCGCCGCGGGTCCGGTCGCCCGCGGGATGCGGTTGGCGGCGCGCAGTGCGACCAGGGCAGAGCCCGTAGGGCCGATGGCTCAGGCCCGGGCGATCGCCCGACTGGACACCGGGACGGCGCTGCGGATCCGGGACGGGCTGCGGCCCGCCGTGAGGCACGACTGCGACGCAACGGTGCTGGACACCGCCGAGGTCACCGTCACCCTCACCTCAGCCGACCGCGACGCCGTCGACCGCTTCGCCTCCGGCCAGATCCTGCGGGCCGCGGAGCTGTCCCTCGACGGTGAGGTTCACCTGGCCCGGACTCTGCTGCAGCACGCCATCGCGGTCGAGGCCTGACCGCGACGTGCCAGCCACCGGATTCCGCTGCTCCACGGCCGCCCGGGAGCGCCACGACCCGCTGTTCGCCACCGCGACGCCCACCCGCAGGTTCCTGCTGGTCGAGGTGCCCGGACCATGGCCGCGGCAGCCCATGCGCCACGCCCGGCTCGACCACGGGGTGGCCGACCTGCTCGCGGCGCAGGCCGACGGCGCGGGCGCCCGGCTGCTGCTGATCCGGCGCCCCGGGCGTCATCCGGACGTCCCGCATTCCGGGGGATTGTCGTGGGCCATCGCGGACATCTCCCCGCAGGTGGAGACCGTCCGCTGGGGCCGGTTCCGCGACGACACCGAGCTGTTGGCCATCGACGTCGCGGCTGCCCTGGACCCGGCCGCCGACCGGGCGTCCGGCCCGCAGCGCGTCGCGCTCGTCTGCACGCACGGCACCCGGGACGTCTGCTGCGCGGTGCGGGGCCGCCCGGTCGCGCAGGCGGTGGCGGCCGTGGCCGGTTGGGACGTGTGGGAGTGCACCCACGTCGGCGGAGACCGGTTCGCGGCGAACATCGTCGTGCTGCCCACCGGGGACATGTTCGGCCAGCTCGACCCCGATACCGCACCTGGCGTGCTGCAACAGCACGAAGCCGGTCGACTGTCCCGGGCCCACCACCGCGGCCGATGCGGTACATCGCCCATCGAACAGGCGGCCATCGCTCTCGTCGCCGAGGCAATCGATGACGACGCCCGGGGCGCCGTCCTCGTGGGACCCGTCCGCGACGCCCCCACCAACATCCTCACCGCCAGGAACCTGCTCACCGGCGGCGCACCGCCCGACGCGATGTGGGACGTCGCAGTCGTCCACGCCGGGCAGGGATACGTCGCGAGGATCAGCGGCTCGTGGGGCCCTCCCGCCAAGCTGCAGTGCTCCGGTGGTGTCGGTGTCCGAGCCCGGCGCTACGCCCTGGACTCGTTGGCGCTGATCCGGCCGGAGCAGCTGCTTTCGTCGCCCCGAGGATGACTCGCTGTGGGCCCCAGGATCACAGCTGGTCCAGCCTGCCGAGCAGCCTGACCCGGCCCAGCCCGCCGTCGGGGTAGATGTCGACCCGGACGTGGGTCACCGGCTCCGGCAGCTGCACGGCCAAGAAGCGGTGCGGGGTATCGGGCAGCAGTCCGGTGCGGGCCACCAGGTCTCGCCAGGTCAGCTGCGACCAGCGGGCGGAGCCGTGGCTGCCCTCGCCAGGGGCCCCGGACGCTCCCTGGATCCGCACCGCGGCAGGCGCGTTACCAGTGAAGTGCGTGGTGTCGATCTCGACGATGTCGACGTCACCCGCACCGGCCAGCCTGACGATCACCCACTCGTTGCCGGGCACCCGACGCCGAGCCGTCTCCCACCCCTCGCCGATCGTGGCGTGACGGCCAGGCAGCAGCAGGTTGGCGGGCGAGGAGTAGAAGCGGTTGGAAGCGTCGGCGATCGTGGCGCCATTGACCATTGCCGCGAGGTCGACCGTGCCACGCAGGAAGCGGCGGTCGGGAACGACATCGCCGAGCACGCGCAACCGGGCGACGCCGCCGTCGGGGTAGATCGTCAGCCGGACGTGCGTCCAGACGCCTGGATCGCCGACCTGGAACGGGTTGGCGGCGTCCCCGGCCAAGGGGCTGCAGGGCACCAGCGTCGTCCACGACAGGTCGAGCAGCTCGGTGACGGTGGGGTAGCCCTCGACGGCCACCGCCTCGATCGAGGCGCTCTCGGGGAAGTTGCCGGTGAAGTGGGCGGTGTCGACGATGACGCTGCGGACCCGGCCCGGGGCCCCCAACCGGACGATCGCCTGGTCGATGTCGGTCAGGCCGGGCCGGTCCCGGCTGCGCCTGGTCTCCCAGCCGTCGTACTCCTTGCCGTCTCGGGTGAACGTGCCCCGCTGCCACGCCGCCGGCGCCGGGTCGATGAGGTGACGACGGTCGGCGAACAGTTCGTCGCTGGCCCAGATCACCTGAGCGTCCAGCGCCCGCGACGCGAGGTCGACCAGACCGCGCCGTGTGGATGCGTCCCCGTCTGGTGCGATCACCGCGGTCACATCCCGCCTCCGTTCAACAACCGGCCACGGGCAGTGTGGCCGTCCACCAGCTGCCCACCCAGATAGGCCGCGCGGACCGCACCGTCCAGGACCAGACCGTCGTAGGCGCTGACCGGGTTGCGATGCAGCAGTTCGGCCGCGCTGACCGGGGTCGTGCCCGCCGGGTCGAAGACGCAGAAGTCGGCGTCCGCGCCCACCTGGATCCGGCCCTTGCGAGGCAGTCGCGCCAGGTCCGCAGGGCCACTCGCCATCCACCGAACCACGTCGGCCGGGGCGAACCCGCGGGCCCTCGCGCCGGTCCAGACCGCGGGTAGCGAAACCTGGATCGAGGCGATGCCACCCCAAGCCTCGTCCAGGTCGCCGGTGTCGAAGCGCTTGAGTGCTGTGGTGCACGGCGAGTGATCGCTGACCACGATGTCGAGATGCCCGGCCGCCACCGCCTGCCACAACAGGTCCCTGTCGGTCCGGCCGCGAATGGGTGGGCAGCACTTGAATTGCGGTGCGCCGTCCGGCAACTCCTCGGCGGCGAAGGTCAGGTAGTGCGGGCAGGTCTCTGCGGTGATCCGGACGCCGCGCTGCCGGGCCTCGACCAGGAGATCCACCACGGCGGCCGCGGCCACGTGCACGATGTGGACCCGGGCGCCGGTGTCCGCGGCGGCCGCGATCACCCGGGCGACCGCGGTGACTTCCGCCTGGTCGGGGCGGCCCGCCACGAAGTCGGCGAAGACCCGCCCCGCCGGTCGAGCCGCCGCCGCGATCGTCGCCTCGTCCTCGGCGTGCACCAGCAGAAGACCGTCCAGGTCGGCGAGCCGGGCGAGCGCCTGCCGCAGGTCGCCGTCGGCGAGGTGCCCGAACTCGGGAACCCCCGAGGGCAGCAGGAAGCACTTGAATCCGAACACCCCGGCGGCCAGCATCGGGGCGAGATCATCGACGTTGCCCGGCACCGCGCCGCCCCAGAAGCCCACGTCGACGTGTACCCGGCTCCTTGCCGCCGCTCGCTTGATCTGCAGCGCCGACACCGTCGTGGTTGCCGGGATGCTGTTCAGGGGCATGTCGAGGATGGTCGTGATGCCTCCCGCCGCCGCCGCGAGCGTCGCGCTCTCGAACCCCTCCCACTCGGTGCGCCCCGGCTCGTTGACGTGGACGTGCGTGTCCACCAGACCCGGCAGTAGCACCACTCCTGGCCCGTACTCCGCATCGATGTCGACCACCCGGCCGGCCGACGCCGCCAGCGCATCCCCGGCCGGACCCGGCGCGGCCACGGCCACTATCGCGCCGTCGCGCATCCCGATAGCCGCGGCAGTCTGTCCACCCGGCAGCTCCGCTCGCTGCGCCCGGACCACCGAGTCCACCTTCGTCATGCGAGTACGTGCTGCCCGCTACCGCGGGTCGGGGCTGTCGAAGGGGACCATGCGCGAGTCAGCCATGCACCTGCTCGGCGAACTCGAACCACCACCGGATACCGGGGTCTCCTGGTGCCCCGCTACCACCGAGGTCATAGCGGTAGGGGGACTGCTGCGTCCACTGCTTGTTGTGGAAGAACACTCCCGCCAGACCGGGCCTCGCCGCGGCGTCGACGATGTTCTCGGTATAGACAGCCTGCTCGCCTGCCCCGAACTCGCCTTTGACCGGTTGGCTGCGCCCGCCGAGAATCTCGACATTGATCATCGGCTTGGTCAGTCCGGCCGCCACGTACCTGTCGTAACGCTCGCCGGAGTCGCCGTTGTTTGCCGTGAGGACGTCACAGCGTGGGTCTGCGGCCATGATGTCGTTCTTCGCCGGGTCGTAGCCCCCGACGCCGACAATCATGTCGCGGTCCACGGCCTGATAGACGTCACACAGCTGCAGCACCAGCTCTGGGACACGGACGTCGTAGTAGCCCGCCATATCCGAGTACCCGTTGCTGTTCTGCTCATTGACCAGATTGATGATGACATTCTTCTCGCCACGCAGTTCCCGGGCTACCGTTCTCACGACATTGCGAACCCCATCGGCGGTGGTGGCCTTGAGCGTGGCCCCCTGGTAGTAGATGCCGACAACCACCACCATCCCGAGGGAGTCGGCTGCGGCGATGATCCGGTCGATACGTCCCTGGACCGTAGGATCGACGGACCTTCCATCCGAGGCGAAAGGGTCACTTGCCCCGCCGGTCGAGCCCATGTAGTAGATGGCGACAGCGTTGACCTCGTACGCCTTGTACACCGGGAGCAGGGCTATCAGCTGATCGGTCAAGGGGCCGCTGAGCGGCGCGCTCGCCAGCCTGATTCCGGTCACCTCGATCGGGGCGCCGTTGTTCAGCAGGCGGTTGCCCGACACGCTGAGCACATTGTCCAGCGGAGGTGCGGGTGATGTGGATGAAGCTGACGTGGTGACCGGAGTCGTGCTGACCGGAGTGGTGCTGACGGGAGCGGTGGTTGTCGGCGTTGGGGGTGGCGGCCCGGACAAGGATCCGCCCTGGACTGACACCACGACATCATCGAAGCCGGCCGTGGAGAACTTCGTCGTGTTGACACCCGTAGTCCGGAACTCGACGGCCCCGACGCCACTGGTCCCCAGTCGGATGCCCGACGCCTCGACCGGCCCCGTGCCCGGGTTGAGGTCCAGGCTGAAGGTGCCGGCGTCGAGGTCGGCCAGGACCCGCACCCGGGTAGGTCCTGTGACCACCCCCACCTGCGTCGTGACACCCGCCACGCGATAGCCGAAGCCGCGGTCTGTGCCCAGTCCCAGCGGTGCGACACCGCCCCATACCAGCTCGACCGCGGGGGCCACATCCCCGCTCGCGGCACCGTCCGCCAACCGCATGACGACTCCGAAGGTGTTCTCGGTGGCGGTGCGCTGCCAGTCGAGGAGGTAGTCCAGCCGCAGAATGCCAGTCGTCTGACGAGGGAACATCGCTCGGGCCACGGGCAGATCGACCCCGTCCCGGGACGTGAAAGACATGGCCGTCCCGCTGACCCGCACCTGGTTGGCGCTGTCCTCGGTCTCGGCCCACGGCGGGCCCAATGCGGCCGCAGGTGGCCGGTCGAAGGAGTCCGCCAACAGCAGTCCGCTGTACGGGGTGGGGCTCGCGGTCGGGGACGTCGGCGAGGACGACGGCACCGTCGCGGGGATGGTCGTGGGCGCGGTCGTCGCGACCGGCGGCGTGGCCCCGGCGTCCACCCTGATGTCATCGAAGGCCAACCCGGTGAAGTTGCGGTCGTTGAGACCGGATGTGAACAACCGCACGCCGTCGATCCCGGCCGCGGCCGCTAAGGGAACCGTCGCGGCGCCGAGCGGGCCGGTCGGTGACGTCACGGTCACTCTCGCCGAGTCCGTGTCGAGATCAGCGACCACGTCCACCCGCACCCTGCCCCGCACCGCGGCGACCGGCAGCAGCGCTCCCGCAGGACCGTATGCGGCCAGCACCTGATCGGCGACACCCGGGCGAACCCCACCCCAGCGCAAGTCGACGACCGCCCCCGATCTCGCGTCAATGCTGGGCGCGGCCGCTGCTGCCGAGTCGATGAGTTGCATTCGCACTTCGTAGCTGCTCTCGGCGCCGACCTTTGACCAGTCCATGGCATAAGACCACGACAGCAGGCCGGAGGTGACGGGCGCGAACGTCCGTGACACCACCGGCGCAGCAAGATCATCGCGGGTGTTCATCCGCAACTCGCCGGTCCGGATTCGAGCGATGGCAGTTGCCGTGCCCGTCTGTGCCCACCCCGGCCCGACGACGTCGGAGTCCGCCCGGTCGAAGGAGTCGGCGAGCAGGTTTTGTGCCGCTCCCGCCGACGTGGCGAAGGTCCCGATGGGGACTCCCGACACCGCCACGACCACCACTCCCGCCAACAGGACAGCCGTCGCAGACAGGGCAGACGTTCGGGCCGGGCTCACCATGGGACGAGTGTGACGGACAGGGGGCCCTCCCGGGGCGCCTTGACCGGACCGGCACGGGTCAGCGCCTGCCCCTCTCGCCCGCTAGCTCGTACAGGACACCGCGGTCGACGGCAACGACCGCGCTCAGCTCAGCATCGTCGACCGCCCCGCTGTCCAGGCCACGCAGCACCCCCAGCGCCAGCGCCCTCGCCGTCGCGGGCTCGTCGACCGTGCCGGACTCCGCGCGATCGCGGTAGGCCCGTAACCGGGCGGCCGCCACCGGCAACTCCCGACGTGCCATGACGTAGACGGACATGTATCGAGTGACCAGGTGACCCGGGTGCATGTCCCAGCCCTGGTAGATCGCGCGCTCGTACTGCCGACGGACCAGCCGCGCGTGCACAGCCCAGGCGGCCAGCACCGCCTCGCGCGAACCCACCGGTATGACGTTGGTCGAGCCGTCGCTGACCCGCGCACCCGTACCTGCAGCGGCGAACTGCATAACCGCCTTGGCCGCATCGGCCAACGGATGGTCCAGGGCCTGGAACCGCCCACTGACCCCCATCGCCGCGCTGAAGTCGTACGTGCCGTAGTGCAGGCCCTCGCACCGACCGGCACATGCCGCGATCATCCGCGGGATGGGTGACGAGCCGTCCGCGGCGATGATCGCCTGTGGCACCTCGATCTGCAGTTCCAGGCGGACCGCGCCGGCCCCGAGACCGTGAGCAGCCTCCAGCGCGGCGCACACCTCGACCATCGCCACGACGTGAGCCACGGTGGCAACCTTGGGCAGCGTCACCACGAACCGCGGCGGCAACCCACCGGCGGCAACCGAGGCCCCGACCAGCAGCTCCAACGACCGCAGCGCCCTCGCCCGGGTAGCCGGCCACAACGACTTGATCCGCACCCCGGCGACGATGGGAGCAGCCGACCCCGCCGAGACAAGCCCCGCGAGCACCTGCCCGGCGGCGACCGCCGCCGCGTCCTCCTCGTCGTCCGGGCGGGCACCGTAGCCGTCCTCGAGGTCGATTCGCAGGTCCTCCACCGGCTGGCCGGCCAGCTTCGCCCGTACCCGCGGCACGACATCCGCCAGCTCCGCAGCCGTCACGTCGAGCGCATCCCCCAGCACCTGCGCCAGCGCGGCCGTGTTCGGGGCGTGAACATCGAGCAAGGCGAGCGCTTGCTCCCCCCACTCAGCGGGTGTGGACGACGTGATCACATCAGCCGGGACATAGCAGGTGTGCACCGGTTGCCGAGTCGGGGTATCCCCGGGGTACACCTTCGCGAACGATGCATCGTCCGCTGCGAGCCTCGCCTCGACCAGCGCCGCTAGGTGCTCGCGCATCAGCTCAGCCGTCGACGAGGTCGTAGGCGGGCAGGGTCAGGAAGTCGACGAACTCCTCGTCCAGCGCCAGCCGGCTGAACAACGCCGTCGCCTGAGCCAGCCGGTCCGCCGGCACCGCGTCGCCGATCGCCGCGGCCTCCTCGTCGATGATCCGCCGCACCAGTTCCCGGGTGACCCGCTCGCCGGTCTCCAAGCGCACCCCGTAGCGCACCCACTGCCACACCTGCGAGCGTGAGATCTCCGCGGTCGCCGCGTCCTCCATCAACGAGTGGATCGCCACCGCGCCGGACCCACCCAGCCACGCCGCCAGGTACCGCAGCGCAACGTCGACGTTGTTCCGCAGTCCCGCCTCGGTGGGCTCCCCCGGCGTTGCGGCCAGGTCGAGCAGATCGGCCGCGCTCACCGACACATCGTCACGCAGCCGGTCCAGTTGGTTCGGCCACGACCCGAGCGCCTCGTCGAAGACCTCTTGGCAGACCGGCACGAGATCGGGGTGGGCCACCCACGACCCGTCGAACCCGTCGCCCGCCTCGCGCAGCTTGTCGGCCCGCACCTTCTCCAGGGCACGGGCGTTGACCTCGGCGTCGCGCCGTGAAGGGATGAACGCCGACATCCCGCCGATCGCGTGCGCACCGCGCTGATGACACGTGGACACGAGTAGCTCGGTGTAGGCACGCAGGAACGGCGCCGTCATCGTCACCGCGTTCCGGTCCGGCAGCACGAAAGCCTCACCGGAGTCGCGCAGCGTCTTGATGGCCGAGAACAGGTAGTCCCACCGGCCCGCATTCAGCCCGACGGCACGCTCTCGCAGCTCGTACAGGATCTCCTCCATCTCGAACGCGGCGGGCAGCGTCTCGATGAGGACGGTGGCGCGGATCGTGCCAGGCGGAATTCCGGTGCGCTCCTCCAGAAAGCCGAACACCTCGTTCCACAGCCTCGCCTCCAGGTGACTCTCGGTCTTCGGCAGGTAGTAGAACGGCCCGTTCCCCACCTCGGCCAGCACGGTCGCGTTGTGGAACGCGTGCAGGCCCACGTCGACCAGCGCCCCGATCGCCGTCGCCCGGCCGGGCACCCGCAGGTGCCGCTCGTCCAGGTGCCAGCCCCGCGGCCGCACGACCGGCAGCGCCAGTGGCCCGTCGGTGCGCAACGCGTACTCGCGGCCGTCCGGCGAGGTGAACGCCAGCGTGCCGCGGGCGGCGTCGCGCAGCACCTGCTGGCCGATGATCACGTTGCGCCAGTGCGGGGTGTTGGCGTCCTCCAGGTCGGCCAGCCACACCTTCGCACCCGAGTTCATCGCGTTGATCGCCAACTTGGGCTCGGTCGGCCCGGTGATCTCGACACGGCGGTCCAGCAACGCCGGCGGCGCGGGCGCCACCTGCCAGTTGCGGTCCTCTCGCACGGCGGCGGTCGAGGCGAGGAAGTCGGCGCCCCCGGCCGCACCGATCTCGCTCCGGCGGGTGAGGCGGGCGGCGACCAGCTGGTCGCGACGCACCCCGAAGCGCCCGTGGAGGTCAGCCAGGAGAGCAAGCGCCTCGTCGGTGAGGATCTCGTCCTCACCGGGGACGGCTGGGGCGCCGGCTGCAACAGTGACGGTCATGGCCCTACTTCAGCAGAAGCCCGGCACGCTGTCCCAGGCACCGCCCGGCGGCGGGCCGTCGTCGCGCAGCACGCTCGCCTCGATCAGACCGTAGGGCCGGTCCGCGGCGTAGTAGACGGTGTCCGGGTTGTCCAGGCCGAACGGTGACAGGTCCACGAGGAAGTGGTGAAGATTGGGCATCGACAGCCGCACCTCGGTGATCGTGCGGTCCGCCAGCACGGCCGATCCCATGGCGTACAGCGTCTGCTGCAGGGCCAGGCTGTGATGCTCCGCGAAGGCCTCGACCAGGGCCGTGCGGGCGCCGGTGTGGGCGGTGGCGAAGTCGAATCCGGCGTCCAACGCCGAGTCGTCGTAGCGCCAACGCGCGGTCACCGCCGTCGCCAGGATGCGGTCCCGGGTCTCGGCCAGCGTCGTGTAGCGGTCGCGCGGGTACCCGTGGAACTCCGAGCCGGTGGTCTTGAGCACGGCGAGACCCGTCAGCCCGGACACCACCCAGGCGTCCGCACCGTCGACGGTCACGATCGTGGTGCGTCGCTCGGCCCCGGCCCGGGCGAAGGCGTGGTCGTGACCCACCCCCCCGACCTCGATCCGCGCCCAGGGGTGATGGTCGACGGCGACCCGCGCACCCGTGACGGCCTCGTTGATGTCGATGAAATGCCGGCCCAGCCGCAGCCCGAACTCCTCGGGCTGGCAGACGCCGGTCTCGCGCGCGAAGGCGTAGACCGTGTTCCGCTGGGTGTCGGTCGGCACCACCGCGCGGTTGTCGCCGTGCGTGTGGCATGCGTCGAAGTCGCCGCGCAACTGGGTGGTCACGGTCAGATCGGTGATGCGGTGCTGCGGGGTCGATCGGTCGACGTGGACGAGCCTGACCTCGGCCTTGCCGTACTGGTTGGCTCCCAGCACGATCCCCATGCGTCCTCCTCGTCAGTCCTCAGCTTCCCCGGTACGTCGAGTAGCCGAAGGGCGCCAGCAGCAGCGGTACGTGGTGGTGGCCGGCGTCGCTCACGTCGAACATCACCGACACCTCGGGGTAGAAGGTGTCACGACCGGCGGCCGCGAACCAATCGCCGGTGGCGAAGACCAGCCGGTAGCACCCGAGTGGCACCTCCTCGGGGGTCAGGTCGCGGCAGCGGCCGTCGCCGTCGGTGATCGCGCGGCCGACCGGCGCCCACACCGGGCCGTCGGGCCGCTCGCGCCGTTCAAGCCGCTCCAGCTGGACTGCGACCCCCCGCGCCGGGGCGCCGCTGCAGGTGTCCAGGACATGCGTCGTGATCGCCACCGGACGTGTCTACCGCACCCACGCTGGATGAGGACGGGCTCAGGGCTCCCCCAACACCTGGCGCAGCCGCAGCACGGCGATCTCGCCGAGCTGCTCACGGACTTCGGCGCCTTCGGCGGCGTCGTCGTTGGCCAGCCTGCGGCCGGCCTCGGCGAGGATGTCCGTGGCGCCTCGGCCGGCGGCGCGGATCAGGAAGACGCGACCGAAGCGTTCCTCGTAGTCGATGTTGGCCTGGCGCAATGCCGCCGCCGTGCCGTCGTCACCGGTGACCCCGGCCTGCTCGGTCCGCGAGAACAAG
>CAZEYA010000010.1:0-1538 GCA_964516515.1 uncultured Kineosporiaceae bacterium
GAGCTGGGCCGGCTCGGGGGGCAGGTGCTGCTGGCGGCGATGGTGTATCGCCAGGCCGAGGCCGCCACGGCCGCGGCGGTGGCACGCGCCCAGGACACCGTCGGCTTCGGGGTCGGGGTGGCCCTGGGCCTCGGGTGGGTGCTGATCCCGGTGAGCGTGGGCGTGGGGTGGGCGGCGGGCCGGGTGGTGGCCGGCTACGACGGGCCTGGCAGTGTGATTATCCGGACCGCCGTGCGACGGGCGGGCGACGTCACCGCTGCTGCCGGCGACGCGGCGGCCGATGCTCCGTGGCTGATGGCGGCGGCGGCCGGTGGGTCCGAGGACATGGTTGCCGGGGCCGCGGTCACCGGTCTCGTAGGCTCACCCATGGGCCTGTTGGCGCTGGTCACGATGGGGCCCGGCGCGTTGAGTGGGTCCCGCGAGGTGATGCTGCGTGGGCTGTTGCGGCACGGACCGCGGGTGGGTGTGGTGGACGACGGCGGCGGGGGCCGGGCGGTGGCGTTGCCCGCCGCGCTGCGACCGGACGGCCGGGCAGCCCGACCGCCCCGTGGCCTGGGCGACCTGGCGGCATCGATGGACGACGTGGGAGCACTGTCCACCGTGCCCCGCCAGGCCCAGCGCGATCCGTGGCGCGCCCGGGTGCGGGTATCCCGGGTGCAGCAGCCGGCGGGCGGTGACGCGTGGGTCGTCGTCATCCCAGGAACCCAGACCTGGGCGCCCACCGGTGGGGCCAACCCGAGTGACCTGACCAGCAACCTGGCGCTGCTGTCCGACAGCACGGCATCGGCCGAGGGGGCACTGGTGCAGGCGGCCACCGACGCGATGACCCAGGCGGGCATCGCCCCCGGTGACCCTGTTCTGGTGGCCGGGCACTCCCAGGGCGGTATCGCTGCCGCCGTCCTGGCCACCAGGGCGGACAGCCCGTTCACCATCACCCACGTCTACACCGAGGGCTCGCCGATCGCGGACCTCGACGTGCCGGACTCGGTGTCGGTGTTGGCGGTCGAGCACAGCGGGGACCTGGTGCCCAACCTCGACGACGGGCCGGGCACCAATCCGGACACCGCGACCTGGACCACCGTGACGGCGCCCGTTCCCACGGCGGCGCAGGTCACGGTTCCTGACGAGGCGTCGCTGGCGGCGCCGCTACTGGCGCACGAGTCCCGCAAGTACCAGCACACGGCGGCTGCGCTGGACCGCTCCGATCACCCGTCGGTGGTGGCATGGCGGGACTCGGCGGCGGTGTTCTTCGCCGGCCGCGGCCAGGTCAGCGAGTACCGGATGGAGCGGGTGCCCGATGAGTGAGCGGTCCGGTTCCGCGCACCAGAACCGTCGAGTAGCCGATGTCAACGACGGCGCAGTCCTTGGTGTCATCGGTGATGATTGCCCACGACTTTCCGTGCGGTGCCGTCCATCCACAGCCGGGCACGGTCCCCGTCGGGTGCCCCCACCACCCACCTGGCCATCGTCGCTGAGCAGTACCGCTAAACGGCACTGCTAAACGGCACTGCTAAACGGCACTGCTAAACGGCGCTGAC
>CAZEYA010000010.1:1638-41715 GCA_964516515.1 uncultured Kineosporiaceae bacterium
GCTAAACGGCACTGCTAAACGGCACTGCTAAACGGCACTGCTAAACGGCGCTGACGACCGCTACGTCGTAGCGGGCGAAGGTTCGGTCCGCCGTAACGATGGGTATGCCCTCCACCTGTGCCTGCGCGATGAGCAGCCGGTCGAACGGGTCGCGATGGTGATCCGGCAGGTCCGCAACCTGAAGTACGTGCTCGGCGTCGATGGGCAACGGGTCCAGGGCGAGCTCACGAACCAGCCGTGCCGTCCACAAGCGCGGATGTGCATCAAGCCGCAGCTTGCCGATCTTCCACTTGATCGCGATCTCCCACGGGACCACGGCGGAGAGCAGGCGCACGGTGGACACCGACATCAGCATCTCATCGACGTCAGGATGCAGTGAGCGCCGGTCGGTGGCCCAGAGGATGGCCACATTCGTATCGAGCATGACCCTCACTCGAAGTGCTCCACGAACCACCCTGGCAGCTCGTCGAAGTCTTCGGCCATCGTCGCGGTGCCCTCGGCGAACCCGGGCCGGGGTGTTCGCCGAGGCTGGCACGGCACCAGCTGTACGAGCGGCTCTCCGGAACGGGTGATGACGACCTCCTCGCCCCGCAGCGCTCGCTCCAACAACTTCGAGAAGTGCGTCTTCGCCTCGTGCACTCCGAACTCGGCCACCGGTCAACCATAGACTAAGTCGGCGACTAAGTTGTCAGCGCGGTGCCGGGTCGCGGGTGCCGAAGTAGATGCCGACCACCACCGCAGCCAGCACGATCAGGCCAAGCAGCACGGCAACGGTGATCTTCCAGACGCTGTAGGGCCGCTCACCGACCACCTCCCCGGTGTTGGCGTTGACCATCACCTGGTACGTCTGCCCGGAGTACAGGTACGCCGCAATCCACACCGGCATGAGCAGCAGCTTGAACATGATCTCGCCGTAGCGGACATCCATCCGGTGCACCTGCTGCACGTCACCGCCGATGTCCTCGCGGCAGTCATCAGCGACGACCCGTTCCATGATGGCTCGGGCCTCGGTCAGGGCCGTGTCCGGTTCGACGTCGTAGCGCAGCGTCTGGTGCCCGGCCAGGTACCCGGGCTGGTAGGGCGTCACCTGCGTCAACGCCCACGGCTCCAGCTTCGCCAGCCTCTTGCGCTCGACCTGATCGGTGCCGATCACCAACACATCGTCGAACTCCCGCGACACGGTGCCGCTGGCCGGGTACCACCGGGTGCGCTGCACCTGCCGGGTCCGGGTCTGCGAGCGGCCGTCGACGACGACGGTGTACGTCTGGGTCTCCCAGTAGTGCTCGCCGCGCTGGCCGTCGTAGTCGGTCTCGGTGGGCGCGTCGAAGGTCCAGAACGGCAGGTAGGTGCCGGCCAGCGCTTCGGTGGTGGCGACCTTGCGCAGCGCTCCGGGCGCGAACCGGCGCGAGCGGATCCACTGCGCCACCGACTGCTGCGCCGCGGTCTTGTCGACGTTGAACGCGACGATGGCCTCCGGGGCGATGAGCGCCTCTCCGGCCACGTCTCGCACCAGCGGCGACCCACAGAACGGGCAGCGCCGGGAGACGTCGTCGCTCTCGGTCCTCGCCTTGCAGTTCTGGCACTCGAAGACGTGCGCCGCGGTCAGTGCCTTGTCCTTGACCGGCTCGGCGGTCCACGCCGCATAGGAGTGCTCGGTGACGGCCCGTCCGGTGTCGGGCAGGTCCTGCATCACGCCGCAATAGGGGCACCGCAGGGTCGTGGTGCCGGGGGCGTACTCGACCTGGGCGCCGCACCCGGCGCAGGGGAACGTCGAGGCCATCGTCAGGACTGTGGCGGCAGCGCGGGCGGCACGCTGGCCAGCACGGCTGTCACCTCCGGGACCTGCGCCGCAGCGGTCCACGACTCCAGCCCGGTGCGCCAGACCAATGTGGCGGCGGTCAGGGTGCCCGCGGTCGCCGCCGAGCGCAGGCCCGCGGTGTCCAGCGGGCCGACCTGCTGCCCGTCGACCCCGAGGTACCACTGCGGCGTGTCCTGGCCGGGCAACGGCGGCGGACCGGCGGGCGCGGTGGAGCCCGGGGTAGCGGAACTGGGCCGGTTGAGCGCCTCGGCCATCCGTTGCCCGACCGCCATCCCCATGCCGAGACCGACGCCTTCGCCCGCCCCGCCGCCGGGATTCTGCGCGGCGTCCTCGATGGCGTTGGCCGCCTGGAACTGGGTGTACCGGTCCAGATCGCCGAGCACACCCATCGACGTCCGCTTGTCCAGCGCCTCCTCGACCTCCGGCGGCAGCGAGATGTTCTCGATGATGAACGTCGGCACGGCGATGCCGACCGGCTTCAGCTCCTCGGTGAGGATGCCCGCCAGCTTCGTGCCGATGGCACCCTGCTGGGCGGCGAGGTCGATCGCCGGCACCCCGGCGGTGGCCAGCGCGGTCCCCAGGCGTCCGACGATCATCTGCCGCAGGTACTCCGAGACCTCCTCCGTCCGGAAGGCCGGGTCGGTACCGACCAGTTCCCGGATGAGTGTCGGGGCGTCGATGACCCGCGCGGCGAACGCGCCGAAGGCCCGGAGCCGCACCACACCGAACTCGGCGTCGCGCATCATGACGGGGTTCTGCGTCCCCCATTTCATGTCGGTGAACAGCCGGGTGGACACGAAGTACACCTCGGCCTTCCAGGGTGAATCGAAGCCGTACTTCCAGCCCTCGAGGGTGGCGAGGATCGGCAGGTTCCGGGTCTCGAGGGTGTACGTCCCCGGGGTGAAGGTGTCGGCGATCTGCCCCTCGTTGACGAATACGGCGGTCTGCGACTCCCGGACGACCAGTTTCGCGCCCATCTTGATCTCGTTGTCGTGGCGCGGGAAGCGCCAGACGATCGTGTCGCGGGTGTCGTCGAGCCACTCGATGATGTCGATGAGCTCGTTTCGCAGCATGTCCATCAGGCCCATGATCGGCACCTCCTCTGTCGCGGTCGGCGCAGCGCCGACGGTGGCCAGGCTAGCGGCGTGCCGGGGTCGCCGGGCATTCCGGCGGTGAAAACTCGTTGAGGTTGTCGCACCCCGGCCCGTAGCCTGGTCTGACCCCCTGCTCACACCGGACCAGCCACGAGCAGGCCGGTGCGCCACGGCATCGCGACACAGGAAGGCGCTGCCATGTCCCGAATACTTCGCCAATACTGGCGCCACCTTCGACATTTCCCGCACTACTGGGTGCCGATGCTCATCACGGTCCCGGCGGCCGCGGCGATCAACAACTTCGCGCTGGCCTACATCGTGGCCGGTGTCATCGACCGGCTGAGCCGGGGCACGGTCCCGCTGTCGCAGGTGTGGTCGGTGTTCGGCGACGACATCATCGCCTTCGCCGCCTGTGTGGTCGTCGGTGAGCTGGTGCTGTTCCGGCTCAACGTGCTGCTGCTGTGGACACTGGAGGCCAAGATGGTGCAGCGGCTCTACGACGACGCCTTCGACCACCTCACCAGTCAGTCCGCGACCTTCTTCTCGGACCGTTTCGTCGGGTCGCTGGTCAGCACGGTCAACAAGTACACCGGGGCATATGTCGTCGCAGCGGACACCGTCGTGTTCCAGGTGATTCCGTTGCTGGTCGTCATCATCGTGCCCATCGTGGTGCTGGGTCCGGTGGTCCCGCTCTATGCGGTCGGCATCGCCGTCGTCACGACCGTATTCGTCATCTTCACGCTGCTGAGCTACCGGCCGATCCAGCGGGTCGCGCAGGTGGAGTCCGAGGCGCACACCGCTATCGGCGGCCGGCTGTCGGACGTGCTGTCCAACGTCCTCGTGGTCAAGAGCTTCGGCCGCGAGATCCCCGAGCAGCGCGGCTTCAGCGAGCGCACGACGGCTCACCGGCGGGCCACCTTCCGGTTGCTGCAGCGGCATCTGTTGCGCGACTTCGGCTTCGGGTCGCTGTTGTCATTGCTGCTCGCGGTGACGCTCGCCACGATCCTGGTGGGACAGGCGTCGGGACTGTCGATCGGCACATTGATCGTCATGCTGACGTTCACACTGTCGATGTTCGGCAACCTCTGGGAACTGCCTCAGGTCACCAGGCACTACAACAGGGTCTTCGGGGACGCGTCGCCGATGATGGACCTGTACGCGGTTGCGCCCAGCGTCGTGGACCCCCAGCGGCCGGAGCACCCGCGGATCCAGGCAGGGCACATCGTGTTCGACAGCCTCGGGTTCACCTACCCGGGTGCCGGCCGTCCGCTGTTCGACGGCCTGTCACTCGACATCCAGCCGGGCGAGCGGGTAGGCTTGGTCGGACCCTCGGGGTCGGGCAAGTCGACGGTCACCAAGCTGGTGATGCGCTTCTTCGACGTCGATACCGGGGAGGTCCGGATCGACGGCCAGAACGTCGTCGGCATTACCCAGCAGGCGTTGCGGTCCCGGATCGCGTTCGTGCCGCAGGAACCGTTGCTCTTCCACCGGTCGATCGCCGAGAACATCCGCTACG
The DNA here is from genome assembly GCA_964516515.1 of uncultured Kineosporiaceae bacterium. Lineage (GTDB taxonomy): Bacteria > Actinomycetota > Actinomycetes > Actinomycetales > JBBAYJ01 > JANNOG01. Next base: position 6,068 of record CAZEYA010000010.1, read on the forward strand.
GCCGGCCGGGAGCGACCGACGCCGAGGTGGCCCTGGCGGCGCAGCGGGCTCAGGTGCTGGAGTTCACCCAGGACCTGGACGCGGGTCTGGAGACGCTCGTCGGCGAGCGGGGCGTCAAGCTCTCCGGTGGGCAGCGGCAGCGCATCGCGATCGCCCGGGCGATCCTGTCCGACGCACCCATCCTCGTCCTGGACGAGGCGACCAGTGCGCTGGACAGCCTGAGCGAAGCCAAGATCTCCGCCGCGCTGGAGGAGGCGATGGCCGGACGGACGACGATCGCGATCGCCCACCGGCTGTCCACGCTGCGCTCGATGAGCCGATTGGTCGTCCTGGATCGCGGCCGGGTCGTCGAGGACGGGCCGCACGAGGTCCTCGTCGGCCTCGACGGTGTCTACGCGGCGATGTGGCACCGGCAGTCAGGCGGATTCGTCACTGTCTGACTTGGCGAGACAACGGTCCGGCGGGTGGATGACCTCCACCCGCCGGACTGCCGTTGGGCGTGGTGCGAATCGCGCGAGAAGGCAGAAGCGGCGTGCTGGTCGATCTGTTGCTCATCGTTCTGCGCCGATGACCGCCCACCGCGCCGTACGAGTGCGGGCCAGACCGAGCACGAGGCGAGCCATCATGAACGCCGTCAGCCCGGTCCAGATGCCGGCGATGCCCCAGCCGAAGATCAACGAAGCCCAGACCACCGGCAGGAAGCCCAGCAAGGCAGCCGCCAGCGTGATGGTCCGCAGGTAGGCCGCGTCCCCTGATCCCATCAGAACCCCGTCGATGGCGAACACGACGCCGCAGACCGGCTGCAGCGCGACGAAGAACCACCAGGCAACCCCGATCTGCGCCAACACCGCCGCATCCGCAGTGAACACCCGGGGCAGCACGCCCGGCAGGGCTGCGAAGCTTCCCGCCAAGAGCAGCCCGAACACCAACCCGTAGCCGGTGATGTGGCGCGCCAGCTGGACGGCCCGGTCACTATCGCCCGCCCCCAGCGCCTCGCCGACCAGCGACTGCGCTGCGATCGCCAGCGAGTCCAGCACGAGGGCAAGGAAGAACCACAGCTGCAGGACCACCTGATGAGCAGCGACCGTGGCGGTCGAGGTCTGCGCCGCAACCGCGGTGGCCGAGAGGAAGCACGCCTGCAGGGCCGCGCTGCGGACGACGAGGTCGCGACCCAGCACAAGCTGAGCTCGCATTCGGCGGAGGTCCGGCACCAGCGGCACTCGTTCACGCAGGAGCGCCGCAAGGAACAGCGCGGCCGCGACGCTCTGCCCGACCACGTTCGCGACCGCCGACCCGACCAGTCCCCAGCCCACCGGATAGACCAGGATCGGGCACAGCACCGCCGACAATCCGAAACCCACCAGGACGAATCGCAAGGGTCGGCCCGCCTCCTGGATGCCCCGCAACCAGCCGTTTCCGGCCAGCGACACCAGAATGGCGGGCACCCCCAGCAGGGCGATGCGCAGCCAGCTCACCGCCGCGTCGGCGACCTCGGCCGAACCGGCCAGCGCCCCGGTGATCGGCTCGGCGACGACCTGCCCGACCACGAGCAGCAGCAGTCCGAGACTCAACGCCAGCCAGGTGGCCTGCACCCCCTCGTTGACGGCGTCGGCGCGTCGGCCCGCACCGTGCAGCCGTGCCGCCCTCGCGGTGGTGGCGTAGGAGAGGAACACCGACTGGCTGGCCACCACCGCCAGCAGTACCCCTGCAACGGCCAGGCCGGCCAGGGGCACCGCGCCGAGGTTGCCGACGACGGCGGTGTCCACCAGCAGGTAGAGCGGCTCGGCGGCAAGGACGCCCAACGAGGGCAGCGCCAGGGCGAGGACCTGTCGCAGCGGCCGGTCGGGTCTCACTGGGCCATCGTCCCCGGCCTTGGCCGGGGTACGACGTCGTGGGCCCGCTCGACGGCTGCTCGATTGCTCGGGGTCGCCCCTTTGGCTAGTTGAGTGTGAACGGGTTGAGCACAGCGACGTCGAGGCCGGCGAGCGAGGCGGGATCGCGGGTCACGATCGTCAGTCCGTGCACCGCCGCGGTGGCGGCCATCAGGCCCTCGGTCGCGTTCAGTGACCATTGACCATTGAGCCGGCCCCAGCGGTCGGCGACCGCGACATCCACCGGTAGCACCCGGTCGGCGAACGCCGAGCTCAGCCCGTCCAGCCAGCTGTCCAACTGCCCAGCCGTGGCTGCGTCGGAACTGCGCAACCGCTCCGATACCGCCCGCAGCTCGACCAGAACCAGGCAGCTGAGGTAGACGTCCTCAGCGCGGACCCCTTCCAGCCACCGGGTCAGGCCGCCATCGGGCGTGGGCCTGCGCAGCTCCGAGACCACGCCGGTGTCCAGCAGGAACGCCACGATCAGCCCCGCGCCGACGGGTCCGGCAACGGCTGGTGGCGCAGGTACTCGACCAGCGTCATCGACTCACCGCGCAACTGCCGGTACTGCGAGATGTCGAGGATGACGGCGACCTCCTGGCCGTGCTTCGTGACGAACTGGGCCTTGCCGTCGATCGCGGCCCGCAGCACCTCGCTGAAGCGCTGCTTGGCCTCTTGCACCTGCCATGGCATGACGAACCCTCCTGTCCGGTCAGTCCAGGCTACGGATCGTGACAGCGGCGTCACCGTGGCGACGCGCCGATACGATCACCGTCATGACCACGCGGATCAGCCATCTCATCGACGGTTCGGACACTCCGGGCACGAGCGGTCGGACCTCACCGGTCTACGATCCCGCCACCGGGGCGCAGACCGGCGAGGTGGAGCTCGCGACCGCGGACGAGGTCGCCGTCGCCGTCGCGTCGGCGAAGCAGGCCTCTGCTGTGTGGCGCGAGGTATCCATCGCCCGTCGAACCAAGCTGCTGTTCGCGTTCCGGAACCTGGTCGAGGCCAATGCCGGCGAGATCGCCCGCCGGCTCACCGCTGAGCACGGCAAGGTGCTCTCCGACGCCGGTGGCGAGGTGGCGCGGGCGCTGGAGAACATCGAGTACGCCTGCGGCCTCGCCGAACTGCTCAAGGGCTCGTACTCCGAGCAGGCCTCGTCCGGTGTCGACGTGTATTCGATCCGCCAGCCGCTGGGAGTCGTCGCCGGCATCACCCCGTTCAATTTCCCGGCCATGGTGCCCTTGTGGATGATTCCCAACGCGGTGGCATGCGGTAACACCTTCATTCTCAAGCCGAGCGAGAAGGACCCATCGGCGCCGCGATTCATCGCCGAGTTGTTCCACGAGGCGGGCTTCCCGCCGGGCGTGCTCAATGTCGTCAACGGCGACAAGGTGGCCGTGGACGCGATTCTTTCGCACCCCGACATCGCGGCGGTCAGTTTCGTCGGTTCGACGCCGATCGCCAAATACATCTACGAGACGGGCACGGCCCACGGCAAGCGTGTCCAGGCGCTGGGCGGGGCGAAGAATCACATGGTGGTGCTCCCGGACGCGGATATCGACCTGGCCGCGGATTCGGCTGTCAGCGCCGCCTACGGCTCGGCCGGTGAGCGCTGCATGGCGATCTCGGTGGTGGTGGCCGTCGGTAGCGCTGCGGACCCGCTGGTCGACGCCATCCGGGCACGGCTGGACAAGCTCGTCATCGGGCCGGGCACCGATCCGGCCTCGCAGATGGGGCCGCTGGTCACGCGTCAGCACCGGGACAAGGTGGCGTCCTACGTGCAGGCGGGCTCGGACGCCGGCGCCACGGTCGTTGTCGACGGGCGCGAGCGCGAGTTCGACGGCGACGGATTCTTCCTCGGCGTCTCCCTGCTGGACGACGTGACCCCTGGCATGAGCGTGTACACCGACGAGATCTTCGGCCCCGTCCTCGGCGTCGTCCGAGTCGACACCTACGCCGAGGCCGTCAGGCTGGTCGAGGACAATCCGTGGGGTAACGGAGTCGCGATCTTCACCCGCGACGGCGGGGCCGCCCGGCAGTTCCAGCACGAGGTCGAGGCTGGCATGGTCGGGGTGAACGTGCCGATCCCCGTGCCCGTCGGGTACTACTCCTTCGGCGGCTGGAAGTCCTCGCTGTTCGGCGACAGCCACATGTATGGGCCGGAGGGCGTGCACTTCTACACCCGTGGCAAGGTCGTGACCAGCCGCTGGCCCGACCCTGCCACTTCGGCGGTCGATCTCGGGTTTCCGCGCAACGTCTGAGCCCCTGCTGTGGCCGGCGGGCGGGCCGCAGGCTCGGCCAGCGTTCGACTCAGCGGTTGAGCCCGGATTCGAGGGCATGTCGCCGGCGTAGGGGGACACCGGGGGTACCCCGAGCGATCACGGACACTGCTTCCGACGGCGACGTCTCAGAACGCCGGCTCGATCCTCCCGACGGGGCTGCCGTGACCGAGCACGGGACGATCGGCGAAGGCGTCCAGGGCGGGTGAGCTCACGCCCATCAGGGCGAGCAGCCTGGTCAGCACCGGGGCAACCGCCCGCTCCCCACCGTCCCCGATCTTCACCGCGACCGCCTGCCCGTCCGGCAGCGCGGCCGCCCACACCGCCTCGGCGCCGTCCTTGGCGATGGCCGACGGCACGGCTTCGAGGAACGCCGTGATGTCACGGCCGTCTCCGCCGACCATGCCCGGGTGATGACGGATGCTCGCGCTGATCCGGTGGCCCGGGGTGCCGTCAGCCCCGCGGGCCAGGTCGCCGAAGGCCTTCGCCAGGGCGGTCAGCGACAGGGCCGGAGCGGGGGCGCCGCACCCGTCGACGGCCATGGCTGTCACGTCGCCACCCGTCAGTCGTGCGATGCCGCCACGGATCGCCAGCTGAACCGGATGTTCGGGCGCCCGATACCCGGCGACCGGCCAGCCGTTGACCGTGCAGGTCGCCAGCATCCCCGCATGCTTGCCCGAGCAGTTCTGCAGCAACGGCCGCGGGGGTTCGCCGGCGGCGATCGCCCGGTGCCGCAGCGATGGCGTGAGCGGCCAGTCCGGCGTGTTGTCGAGGTCGGCCTCCGACAAGCCGTGACGGCCGAGGATTTGCTGGACACCCGAGATGTGGCGTGGCTGCCCACCGTGGCTGGCTGTCACCAGCGCGAGGAGGTCACCTGGCAGGTCGAGTCCGGCGCCCAGCATGGCGTGCAGCTGCAGCGGTTTGACTGCCGAGCGCGGCAGCAACGGGGAACTGACATCGCCCCATGCCGCCACGACGGCCCCCCGCGGATCGAGCACGACCGCCGAACCGCTGTGAAGACTCTCGATCATCCCGGAGCGGATCGTCACGGCCAGCGGCACATGACGGGGCGGGATCACGTCGTGACCGTATATCGCTCACGGGTCACTGCCCGAAACACCTCGCGGGTATGGTCCGTGACCATGGATTTCGGCCTGGTGCTGCAGAACGACCCACCGGCGTGGCGCGTCGTCGACCTCATGCGCCGAGCGGAGACGCTCGGCTTCGGCTACGGCTGGACATTCGATTCCCACGTGCTGTGGCAGGAGCCGTTCGTCACCTACTCGCAGATCCTCTCGGCCACCAGGAAGATGATCGTCGGGCCGATGGTGACCAACCCGGGCACCCGGGACGTCACTGTCACGGCCTCGTTGTTCGCCACCCTCAATGACATGTTCGGCGAGCGGACGGTGTGCGGCATCGGCCGCGGGGACTCGGCGATGCGGGTGCTCGGCCGCAAGCCCGGCACACTCGGCGAACTCGGCGAGGCGATGCGGGTCATCAAGGGCCTGGCCGAGGGCGGCACCGTCACGTACAACGACCAGTCGCTGTCGTTCCCCTGGCGCCGGGGCGGGTCCCTGCCGGTGTTGATGGCGGCCTACGGGCCCAAGGCGCTCGCACTGTGCGGCGAGCGGGCCGATGGCTTCATCCTGCAACTGGCCGATCCGGCGATTGCGGCATGGACCATCGGTGCGGTCAAGGCCGCCGCGGCCGCCGCCGGCCGTGACCCCGAGTCGCTCTACATCTGTGTCGCCGCGCCCGCCTATGTCGGCCCCGCCGCTGACCTCGCCCATCAGCGTGACCAGGTCCGGTGGTTCGGTGGCATGGTTGGGAACCATGTCGCGGATCTGGTGGCCCGATACGGCGACACCGGCGTCGTGCCGATCGCTCTGACGGACTACATCAAGGGCCGGCAGAGCTACGACTACGCCGAGCACGGCCGGGCCGGCAACACCCACACCGACTTCGTGCCTGACGAGATCATCGACCGGTTCTGCCTGTTGGGCCCGGTCGAGGCCCACGTCGCCCGGTTGCAGGAGTTGCGGGACCTCGGCGTCCACCAGTTCTCGATCTACCTGATGCACGACGACGCCGAGGCGACTCTGACCAGCTATGGCGAGAAGGTGATCCCCGCGCTGCGCTAGCCCCTCGGCGACCGCGAGTGCGAGTGATCCATCTCTCAATTGGCGTGTCGCTGGCCTTATGTCGATGATCGGGCACCCACAGTGACATCTGGCGTCTAGTGTCGCCGCCATGCGTTCGCTCAGTCCGACCAGCGGACCTCGTCCGCTCCTCGCGCATCCGTCACCGGCGACGCGGCCCGAGAGCAGGGTGCAGGCCACTCCGCGCGAGTATCCGGAACCCGCCGACGGTGAACACGTGCCGTCCGGTGCGTCGGAACTGGACGCCGCCCCGGTGGTCGCCGTCCCGACCACCCCTGCCGAGCTGGCCGAACGGCTCTCGGAGATGCTCGTCGAGGCGACCGACCCCGAGACCTGGGAATCGGTGCTGACCGGCGCCGCGCATCTCGCCGGTGCCCCCGGTCTGGCGAGCGCTGTAGCCCCCCTGATCGGCAAGGCCCGAGAGGCACTCGGCCGCGGGGAGGCCGGTGTGTGGTACCTGGAGCCCGAGTACGACGCGGCGCGGCTGGCGCTGGCACTGGCGGGTCGGGTCGTTGCGCGGCGCGCGCCGACCTGGGGTTGGTCCGACCACCGCAGGCACCGCGTCGACGAGGTGCTCGACATCGTCGGCGAGCGCCGCCAGGTGACCTTGCTCGCCACTCCCACCGGCGCCGAGGGCAGGCTGGAGGCCCACGTGCTCGCCGAGCGGCTGGCAGGCAACCGCGAGGTGCGGACAGTGGACGAGCACCAGGCCAGGTTGCGGCTGCCATCGCGCCGCCCTCCCGCGGCCACCTGGACCGTCCGTGCCGAACGGGGCAGGCAGGGCACGATCCTCACCCTGCACGAGGTACCCGTTGCGGCGTTCGTCGGCGTCCCCGCTGCGCGTGACCGGTTGTCGTGGCACGGTATGGCCAACCCGGTGCCCGCCGGCAGCCAGCGCGTACCCACCCGCGAGGCGGATCTGCTGCGCTGGGCCTCGCCCTACGAGGCCGACCGGTTCGATGCCTGGGCGGCCGAGCGACTGGCCCGCAACATCGACTGGTGGGAGGCCGACTGGGACGAGCGCCGGCTCTTCACCCGGCTGCGGACCACTCGCGAGTCGCCTGCGCTGCCCGGTCGCGTCCTGCTCGCCATCGGCCTGGCAACCAAACAGGCGTCGGCTCACCAACCCGCAGTCGCGGTCACCCGCAGGCTGCTGGACGCGGGCCTGCTCGGACCGCAACGGTTCGCTACCACGGTCGCCGAGCTAGCGCCGGTGCTGGATCCGGCCCGGTTGTCGAGGACCTTCGGTGCGCTGCGCGCCACTCACCCGTACGCAGTCACCAGCGTGTTGGCAGGAGCCTTGCCGTCGTTTCCGGTCGGTCAGCGGGGGCTGGGCGCGTTGATCGGGTTGTATGCCGACCTGATCGAGTCGATCGGCTGGTCACCCGCACCGCAGGCGCTGCGGTCATGGCTCGGCGCAATGCCGGACACCGGGCCGGCCGCGATGTCGGCCCAGCGAGCGCTGCAGGCGCTGACGATCTAGCGGCGAGGAGCCCGCGGTCAGCAGGGGGCGCTCTCCCGTTGCGGCGCCGTCGGCTGCTCGCCCATGGCGGCCGCGCGAGTGGCGGCCCGGGCGGCAAGCCAACCGAGTCCGATCAGGGCCGCGCCGATGGCGGGCGCCATCCACAGGGCCGGCGCCGCCCCATGCTGGTCGATGACGGCACCCGTGATCGGTGCACCGGCGGCCACCCCGACGAAGATCGCAACGGTCAGCCAGGTGAAGCCCTCGGTCAGGGCGGCCGGCCGGACCAGGGTGGCCACCAGGGCGTTGCCGCCGATCAGAGTGGGGGCGACGGCTAGCCCGACGACACCGAGGGCGATCCCCAGCCACACCTGGTTGTAGGCGAAGGGAACGAGCATGGTGGCGGCGCCCAGCGCGGTCGCGCTCCACGCGAAGCGGACAGGGGGGGAGGCACGCCAGGTACGGCTGCCGTAGAGCACGCCGCCCACCAGGCTGGACAGCGAGAAGACCCCGAGGATGACGCCGGCCATCGCGGGCGTCCCCGCGGCTTCGGTGAAGGCGACCACGGTCACGTCGACACCGCCGAAGAAGGCGCCCATCGCCAGTAGTACCAGGGCTAGAGGGATCATGCCGCTGGCCAGGATGACCGGCGCCCGCGTGCTCTGTCCCGCAGTCCTGGCACCGCGGCTGGGCGTCGGTTCCGAGGAACGCGCCGTGACGAACCCCAGCACTCCCACGCCGGCGGTCACCGCCGCGACGACGAGCGCCGCGGGTGGGGCGACGCTGACCGTGAGGAAGGTGGCGAGGACCGGTCCGGTGATGAAGACGACCTCGTCGATGATGGACTCCAGCGCCAAGGCCCGGTCCCACCCGCCGGTGCGCTCGGTGATGATCGACCAGCGGACCCGGCTGAAGGCTCCGAGCACCGGCACGGTTGCCCCAGCGAGCGCCGCCGTGACGAACAACGTCCACGTCGGCGCTTCCCACGTGGCCGCCAGTACCAGGCCGACCAACGCCGGGATGTGGATCGCTGTGCCGCCCAGGGCGACCCGGGACTGACCCCAGCGATCGGCCAGCCGTCCCAACATCGGGGCGCACACCCCCTGGGCCAGCGCCAGTGCCGCCGCCACGGATCCTGCCAGGGCATAGGAGTCCCGGAGTTGCGCGATCATCAGCACGGTGCCGATGCCGATCATGCCCTGTGGAAGTCGCCCTACGATCCCGGGCACCACGAACGAGAGCGCACCGGGGGTCTTCAACAGACCCAGATACGAGATCTCCTTCGGCCGTGCTGTGCCCTCGTGTGCCACACGCTCGACAGTAAAGCCCGCCTACGACAGTCCGCGAACGGGAGACGCGCCTTGTCAGGCGCCGGGTCATGGGTCGGGTCAGACGGAACCGGTCACCACGAAGGTCGACAGGACCTGGTCGAGTGCCTCGTAGTCGCGGTCGGTGTTGGCCTGGAACTGAACCGAGACGACGAACGCGCCATCCTCCGGCTGCGCGGCGACGATGACGTAGGTGGCAGTGGTACCGCCGCAGTTGGTGAAGACGTCGAACACGCCGGTGTAGAGCTGGTCGGAGTACGGCTGTCGGCCCTCGTAGGTGCACTGCTCCGCACCGCCGGCGCCGAGCTGGTCCAGCACATCGTCGACGGTGGACGACTGCACCAGGCCCGAGGAGGCGGTGAGGATCATCCCCGGCGTGTCCCAGCCGTTCGCGAACGCCTCCAAGCTGGTCGAGGCGCGCACGTCGACCCGCTGAATGCCGTCCTCACCCGTGTAGGGCGCGCCGTCGACGTCGGTCCATTCGTTGGGGACAGCGACGCTGACCGCACCGGTGTCGTCGGTGATTGTGGTGTACCCGCTGTAGGTGTCGGCGGCGCCGCCTTCGGTGCCGCCGTTGGTGCCGCCCAGCTCCTGGGCGAACGATGTCACCTCGACCAGTGGCTCACCGTTGAACTGGCCCTCCAGCACCTGGCTGGTGGCGAAGCGCAGCACCTCCACCTGGAGGACGTCGGTCGCCGAGCGGCTGCGCAGCACGTCGCAGTACTGGCTCATCGTGCCGTCAGTGGCCACGTTGATGTTCTCCAGCTGGGTGATGATGTCGCCCCCGGCGATGCCCACCGTGTCGGCCGGGGAGCCGGATTCAACGGAAGCCACCCAGATGCCGCTGGTGCCGTCCTCGCCCAGCACCGCCTGGCCGTTGATCCCCAGGGAGGTGACGTCTTCCTCGCCGAGCAACGTCTCGACGATGTCACGCGCCTCGGACTGCGCGATCGCGAACTGCTGGCGAGTCTCGGCGGCTCCGGCGTAGTTGACCCCGACCACACCGCCGGAGGCATCGACCAGCGGCCCACCGGAGTTGCCGGGGTTGATCGTCGCGTCGTGCTCCAGGACCTCGTCGACCGAGGCCCACGAGGTCTCGCCGTTCGCCGCGGCCTTGGAGATGATGCCCCTGGTCAGCGTGAACTCTGGATCACCCAGCGGGAAGCCGGCGGCGTAGACCTCCAGGCCGGTGTCGGCCTCCTCGGTCGACCACGACAGCGTCGGGTACCCATCGCCCTCCAGATCGATGACCGCGAGGTCCGAACACTCGGACACGCCCAGCACACGCGCGTTGACAGGCTCTGAGTCACCGCCGACAAACACCTGCAGGAACGCCGAGCCGGTCACCACGTGATTGTTGGTGACGGCGATTCCCTCGGGGTCGATGATGAAGCCCGAACCCGCTCCCGCGGAATTGGTCTGCTCGCCCAGTTCGGGATCGACGAACGTACCCTCCGCCACGATCTGGATGGTCGCTGCCTCGACCGCATCGAGGTTGCCGGCGCCGCTGTTGGCCGCGGCGGACGACGGTGCGGCGCTGCTGTCGCCGGAGGGGTCGTCACCGCCGCCGAGCACGACGCCGCAGCCGCTGAGGGCGAGACCGCCACACACCATGAGGGCCACCGGCGTGAGCCGGTTCAGCCGGGGAGGGGGCAAGGAGGGCATCTGGGCTCCCAAGTGATCGGCGACGTCGGCGTGGTGAGCGGAACGTAGCAGCGCGGGCAGCCGCGTGGAACGAACATCCAGCCAGCGTGACCAGGCAGTTATAAACGCCGCCCGATCCGCAGCGAGGCGCCCGGAATTCGGCGACACTCGGTTCATGCGGCCCTATGTCGTGCTGAGTGTCGCCATGTCGATGGACGGCTACATCGACGACACGTCAGCCCGTCGCCTGCTCCTGTCGGACGAGGCGGATCTGGACCGGGTCGACGGGCTGCGCGCGTCCTGCGACGCGATCCTCGTGGGCGCGGGGACGGTGCGGGCCGATGACCCACGGCTGCGGGTGCGCTCGCCGGAGCGCCGGAGGGAGCGGATCGCCCGCGGCCTGCCCGCCACCCCGATGCGGGTGGTGCTCGGCGGGCGGGGTGAGCTGTCGGCGTCAGCTCGCGTGTTCGCGGCGGCGCCAGGCGCCCGGCCCCTGCTGATATTGCGCGGGGAGGCACTCCAATCGGCGCGGCAGCGCTTCTCCGGCGTGGCGGACGTGGTGCAGACCGGCCCCAACGGTGATCCTGGAGAAGTGCTGACGGAGCTCGCGAGCCGAGGTGTCCGGCGCCTGCTCCTCGAGGGTGGGACCACTGTCAACACCGCCTTCTTGGCGTCGTGTTGTGTCGATGAGATGCAGGTCGCCGTGGCACCGGTGCTCGTCGGGGAATCCGGCGCGCCCCGCCTGGCTGCCGATGCCGAGTATCCGTGGCGAGCGGACCGCGCCCGGCTGCTGGACGTTTCGGCCGTCGGCGACATGGCGGTTGTCCGCTGGGGTCTGAGTGAGCGGGCGAGCGCCACGTGATCGACACCGATCACGAGTGGTTGCTGGCGGCCATCGAGGAATCACGGCTGTCTCCTCCGGTGAAGACCGCCTTCGCGGTGGGCGCGATCATCGTCTCGGGTTCCGGGCAGGAGTTGGCCCGTGGTCACTCCCGGCAGAGCGACGAGCGCGACCACGCCGAGGAGGTCGCCCTCGCCCGGCTGCGCCAGTGTGCAGACCCGCCGAGTTTCGAGGCGGGAGCCACGCTCTACAGCTCGCTGGAACCGTGCAGCCAGCGCCGGTCCCGGCCCGCAACCTGCACCCAGCTGGTGCTGGAGTCCGGCATCAGGCGGGTCGTCATAGCCGCGCGGGAGCCGGACATCTTCGCTCATTGCCGGGGGGTGGAGATGCTCCACGCCGCAGGCGTCGAGGTGGTGGAACTGGAGGAGATGGCGGGCCTGGTCCGGGCTGTCAATTCACAGTTGGACTGGCCCGCGACGGCCCGTCACTAACGCGCGTCGGCGAGGAACGCCTGGACCTCGCGCACCACGAACGCGTGGTCCTCTCGTTGGGGCAGACCGGAGACGGCGATCACTCCCACCACTCCCACCCGCCGGATGATGACCGGGAATGCGCCACCGTGAGCCGCGTACTCGCGGGGGTCCAAGCCGGAGTCGGCCTCGAAGGACCCCCCGGAGGCGCGGAACGATTCCCCCACCCGCAACGAACTCTGCGAGAAGCGCTCCACGACCCGGCACTTGCGCGCCAGCCAGGCGTCGTTGTCCGGCGACGTCCCGGGAAGTGCGCTGTGGAACAGCACCTGCCCGTGGCGCCGCACCGTGATGGCCAGCGGCATCGTCTCGCGGCGGGCAGACTGGGTCAGTTGCAGGCCCAGAGCGAACGCGGTCTCGTTGTCGAAGTACTCGAACTGCAGCATGGCCTCCTGAGTCGCCAGTTCGTCCATCGAACCGCGAGGAGGGGATGACGGTGTGCTCGGCATGAGCCGAAGCGTGCCAGACCGACCGGTCCCACCCGATGCCGATCTTCGACTCAAGCCACTGGAGATAACGGCCGACTGTCAGAGGGTGAATGGCCATGAGCGTTACCGATTGGTGACCCGCAGCGACTTCGACGGGTTGGTCTCCGCCGTACTGCTCCGCCATCTGGACATGATCGACGATATCCTCTTCGCCCATCCCAAGGACGTTCAGGACGGTGTCACCGAGATCACCGACCGGGACATCATCACCAACCTGCCGTATGCAGCTCAAGCCAGGCTGGTGTTCGACCATCATCACAGTGAGCTGCTGCGCGCCGGCACCGTGGCCAAGAATCACATCATCGATGTCTGGGCGCCGTCGGCGGCGCGCGTCGTCCACCGGCACTACGGCGGGGCATGGGCATTTCCCAGCGTGTCCGAGGAGGTCATGTCGGCCGTCGATCGCGCCGACTCCGCCGACTTCGAACTGGACGACATCCTCTATCCCACGGACTGGGCCCTGCTCAGCTTCATCATGGACAGTCGCACCGGGCTCGGCCGATTCAGGGATTTCCGCATCTCCAACTACCAGTTGATGATGCGGTTGATCGATCTCGTCTTCGAACAGGTGCCGGTCGAGAAGATCCTCGCCGACCCCGACGTGGCCGAGCGGGTCGACCTGTTCCGCCGGCAGCACGCCGCCGCAGCGGAGCAGTTGCGTCAGGTGGCCTCGGTTCGCGGTGACGTGGTCGTGCTCGACTTCCGGGCCGTCCCCGAGATCCACGCCTGCAACCGCTTCCTGGTCTATGCGCTGTTCCCCGACCTCCAGGTGTCGGTTCACGTCCTGCCCGGCAAGCAGGGGGCCAACACGGTCATCGCCGCCGGCAAGTCCATCATCGACCGGCAGTCGAATGCCGATATCGGCCGGTTGATGTTGGGGTACGGCGGCGGTGGTCACCGCAACGCCGGAACCTGCCAGGTGGCACATGGTGGCGTCTCGCGCGTACTGGACGAGATCGTGGATGCGCTCAACGAGCCGGCCAGGCTGCGCTACGGCTGACCGGAGGCCAAGAACCCGCCGACGACCATGGCCACCGCGATCAGCGTGATGCGGAACGCGCCTTTGCCGGGCCCGCCTCGTAGCGTCACCGCCGCCGCGGCCGTCGCGAGCAGTGCGCCTGCGATGAGCACGACCGTGCCGCCCATGCCGGGCCGCTGCGGCCCGATCGGCAGTGCCGCTGCAGCGAACAGGACGAAGACCGCCATCGCGATCATCGAACGTCGCGGACCCAGCCGTTGCGGCAGCCCTCGGACACCCGTCAGCGCATCCGCCTCGCCGTCGCCCACCGTGTTCGCGAAGTGCGCGGCCACGCCCAGCGCCGCGCCCGCGACGAGCACGGTGACGTGCGGCCACTGGCCGGGTGACGCGGCTGTGGAGGCCACGGCCGGGAGCAGTGCGAAGGAGACGACGTAGGGCACCGGGCTCGCCGGGGTCGATTTCAGGCGTGCGTTGTAGGCCCAGGCGGAGGCGACGGCGACCAGATGCACCAGGCCGGGCACCACGCCGAGGGCGAGGGAGACCCCGACACACGTGGCCGCCGCCGCCAGCGCGGCGACCCCCACCACTCCTCGGGGCACCAGGCCAGCGGGAATCGGCTTGTCGGGCCGGCCGGCGGTCGTGTCGCGGGGGGCGTCGACCCAGTCGTTGCTCCAGCCGATGGACAGCTGGCCGACGAGCAGGGCGGCGGCCAGCACGAGGAGGGTCGGCAACGGCAGGTCCACGGCCAGCGCGCCGTAGGCCGTGCCGAAGGCCGTCACCGCCAGGGAGGGCAGCAGGTGACACGCCTGGACCAAGCCCGCCAACCACCGCACGGCATCACCGTAGGGCGCGGCCGTCAGGTCGGACGCTTACAGTCAGGACATGTCGAGCATCGCCGCAGTGCGGGGCGTGCTGCCCGAGCATGTGCACACACAGGAGGAAATCACTTCGGTGATGGCCGAAGTGGTCCTCGGCGGGCAGCAACACCGCCGCGCTGTGATGGAACGGCTGCACCGCTCGGCGATGGTCGGTACGCGGCACCTTGCGCTGCCGCTGGCGGCCTACCGCGACCTCGACGGTTTCGGAGCGGCCAACGACGTGTTCATCGATGTGGGCACTGCTCTGGGGGCCCGGGCCGTCGGCGAGGCACTGGCCGCGGCCGGCCTGGTGCCCGCGGACGTCGACATGATCATGTCGGTGTCCGTGACCGGCATGGCTGCACCGAGCCTGGATGCCCGACTGGTGCCACGGCTCGGCTTACGACCCGACGTCAAACGGGTGCCGGTCTTCGGGCTCGGCTGCGTGGCCGGTGCGGCCGGTGTCGCCCGGCTGCACGACTATCTGGTGGGGCACCCCGACGAGGTCGCGGTGCTGCTGTCCGTCGAGCTGTGCTCGCTGACGCTGCAGCGCGACGACACCTCGATGGCCAACCTGGTGGCCAGCGGGCTGTTCGGTGACGGGGCCGCGGCGGTGGTGATGGTCGGCGAGCGCCGTGCGATGGCGATGGGCCTGGACGCTGCCGGTCATCGGCCGACCGTGCTGGACTCCCGCAGCCGGTTCTACCCCGACACCGAGCGGGTAATGGGCTGGGACATCGGTGGTTCCGGGCTGCGGATCGTGCTGGACGCGACCGTGCCTGACGTCGTGGAGAAATACCTTCGCGACGACGTCGACGCCTTCCTGGCCGACCATCGCTTGACGGTCGCCGACGTCGACACCTGGGTGGCTCACCCCGGGGGGCCGAAGGTGCTGCAGGCCATGACCCGCGCCCTGGACCTCGGCGACGATGCGCTGGCTGTGACGTGGCAGTCGCTGGCCGAGGTGGGCAACCTCTCCTCTTCCTCGGTGCTGCACGTCCTGGAACGCACGCTGGCCAGCGGCACGCAGACTCCCGGCATGCCCGGGATGATGATGGCGATGGGGCCAGGTTTCTGCGCTGAGCTCGTGCTGGTGCGCTGGTGAGCACCACCGTCTGGTACTGCGCGCTGGTCGCGGCGGTGATACTCGCGCGATTCGTCGAGTTGGGTGTGGCGCGGCGGCACCGGGCGTGGGCGGTGGCGCGCGGCGGGGTCGAGACCGGCGCGGCGCACTACCCGGTGATGGTTGCCTTGCACACGGCGCTGCTGCTGGGCTGCCTGGTGGAGGTGCTGGTGGCGGACCGGCCGTTCCTGCCGTGGTTGGGATGGTCGATGCTGGGGCTGCTGGTGCTGGCACATGCGCTGCGCTGGTGGTGCATCCGAACGCTGGGGCCGCAGTGGAACACCCGGATCTTGGTGGTGCCCGGGCTGCCGCTGGTCACCGGCGGGCCCTACCGCTGGCTGCGGCACCCCAACTACGTCGCGGTGATTGTTGAAGGGATCGCGCTGCCGCTGGTGCACAGCGCCTGGCTGACCGCCGGGTTGTTCACGATCGCCAACCTCGTGCTGTTGTTGGCGGTGCGGATACCGGCGGAGGAGAATGCGCTGGCCGCGGTGTCGCGGCCCGCCGTAGCAGCGGGGTGGGATGCCAGGTGAGGACGTCCTTCGACCTGCTCGTGGTGGGTGCCGGCCCGGTCGGCTTGGCCACGGCCATCGAAGGCGCGCTGGCCGGGATGCAGGTGGCGGTGATCGACCCGCGCCAGGGATCGGTGGACAAGGCGTGTGGTGAAGGGTTGATGCCCGGGGCGCGTGCCGCCCTGGACCGGCTGGGTGTCGAGGTGGCGGGGTGGCCGTTTCGTGGGATCCGCTATGCGGATGCGTCGGTGGGGGGTGAGCGCCAGGTCACGGCCGCTTTCCGCCGCGGGCCGGGGCTGGGGGTGCGGCGTACCGAACTCTCACGCGGGCTGGCGGCGCGCGCCGTCGCGCTGGGCGTCGAGCGGGTGTCGGCGCGGGCCGGCGTCCCGGTGCAGGGCGACGGCTGGGTGCAGGCGGCGGGGCTGCGCGCCTCGTGGCTGGTGGCGGCCGACGGGCTGCACTCCCCGATTCGACGGGCCCTGGGGTTGGAGGCGCCTGCCGTCGGTACCCGGCGGTTCGGGTTGCGGCGGCACTATGCGGTTGCGCCGTGGGCCGACGTGGTCGAGGTGTACTGGGCCCACGATGCCGAGGCGTACGTCACCCCGGTGGATGCCGACACGGTCGGTGTAGCGGTGCTGTGCGGTGGCGGGGGCGGATATGACGAGTGGTTGGACCGGTTCCCGGCGCTGCGGCAGCGCGTGGCCGGCGCGCCCGTGGCCTCGACGGTGCGCGGCGCCGGGCCGTTGCGGCAGCGGGCGACGCGGCGGGTGGCAGGCCGGGTGTTGCTGGCCGGTGATGCGGCCGGGTACGTCGACGCGTTGACCGGCGAGGGGATCGCGGTCGGTCTGGCGGGTGCCCGGGCGTTGGTGGGGTGCCTTGTCGCGGGCTCGCCGGAGTCCTACGAGTCGGCGTGGTGTCGGGTGTCGCGGCGCTACCGGGTGCTGACCCACGGGTTGCTGTGGTCGGCGCAGCAGCGGGTGGTGCGCCGAGCGATCGTTCCAGCCGCGCGGGCGATGCCCGCCGTCTTCGGCGCCGTCGTCAACCGCCTCGCCTGACGCCGCCTCTGGCCCTTTATGACCGCGCCCCTCTCTCGCCCCTATCACCCGGCCCATCCCACGCCATTGATCAAGGCCGGCGGAGGGTCTCGGGCATCCGGATGGCGGCGACACCGGCCACGGCGAGCACCAGCGCCGAGCAGCCGAAGGCCAGCGGGTAGCCGCTGAGATCGGCCAGCGCGCCGGCAGCGAGCGGGCCGACGATGGCGCCGAGGTCGCTGGCCATCTGGAACACCGCGACCCGCGAGCCGCTGCGCCCGATGTCGCCCAGCACCGCGCCGGGGGCGCTGGCCAGGAACGCGGCGCCGACCCCGAAGCCGGCCATCGCCACGGCGGCCAGGACGAGTCCGGTCGCGCCCGTCACGGGCACCGTCAGCAGCGCGACCGCCGCCGCCGCGAGCCAGGACCCGGCCATGATCGCCGGGCGGCGGCCACGGGTGTCGGCCACCCGCCCGGCCCAGCGCAGCGCGAGGGCCTGGGCGAGAGCGCCACCCAGCAGCACCCCGCCGGCGATGCTCGCGGTGCCCCCGATGTCGGTCACGTACAACGTCACCAGTGAGTTGCGCACCCCGAACAGCATCCAGCCCACCCCGATGTTGGCGATCATCGCCACGACGAAGGCGGGGTTGGTGAAGAAGCTGCGGGCCTCGCGCAGCCGGGCGGTGCTGGACATGGCGTTGGCGGCCACGTCGGCGCTACGGGCGGCCGCCGATGTCGGCGAGGGCAGCAATGCGGCGGCGACGATCGCCGCCAGGACGAGGAACGCGCCGTACGTCACGAACGGCAGCCACGGCGCGATGTCGGTGAGGAAGCCGCCGATACCCGGCCCGATTGTGCCGCCCAGCAGGAAGCCGCCCTGGAACGTGGCGGTCGACCGGGCTCGAGCGTGCTCCGGCGCGATCCTCAGCAGCAACGAGAAGGCCGCGACGGTGAACGCGGCGGAACCGACGCCGCCGACTGCGCGCAGCAGGACGAACAGCTCGAACGAGGCTGCGAAGCCTGCGCTGCCACTGGTGACCGCGACGGTCAGCAACCCGGCGACGAGGACGGGGCGCTCGCCGAATCGTTCGACCAATCGCCCACCGAGGGGACCCGAGATAAACCGGGCGAAAGCGAAGGCGCTGACCGCCAAGCCCACAGCAGTGCGGCCGACACCGAAATCAGCCGCGAACAGGGATATTGCTGGTATCACGATGCCGAAGCCAAGCGCCACCACGAAGGCGACCGCGGCGAGCATCCATACGCCGCGTGGAATTGCCGTGGCGTCGCCCGAGGCGGCCCTTTCTGGCATCTGACCTGGTGAGGACGCCACAGGTGCCACCTCTTCTGATGTGTGGGACGGGCCGTGGGCGAGCATAAGCGAGGTATCAGCCCTAAGCGACGGCACACTCTTACACGACATATAACGTAGAGTGGTACTTCGACTACGCAGCGCGATTGAACTGGGTTAGCGTGCAGCCCGGACCCCAGAAAGGGGTCGGTCGCAGAGCGCGGAGGAACACGTGAATCCAGAACCAGAGGCGCGCCGCCTGAAGCGCGCTGCCCCTAGACGACGCACCATCGCGGCCATCGCGGTCGGTGCGCTGGCCATCGGAGGCCTGGCAGTACTGCCCATCACCGGGGCACTGGCCGGTGTCAACGACGTGGTCTTCAGTGTGGCGACCGGCGCATCGGTGCCCCCCGTCGTGGTCACCGCGTACCCGGTGGACGCGACCGGCATCCCGGTGCCGGGTGGCACCGTCAAGACGCTGACCGGTTCCGCCGCGAACCCGTCCGTGCTGAGCACGGCCGCCGGTGCCGGTGCCACTACACTGACCGCCGCCACCCGTTACAAGTTCAAGATGACAGCCGCCGGTTTCCAGAGCCGCTGGCTCGTCGGCACCAGCGCCACAGCGGCAAACGTGCAGACCCTGACCACGACCGCCGGCAACTCCTTCACCGGTGCCACCCTGTTCCTCAACGCGCTGGGTACCGACGAGTTCAACTTCGGCTCCCAGACGATGGTCGCGGCCGGCGCGACGGCTTCCACGGTTGCGGTCACCTCGGTGCTCCCGATCAACAACGACGGGACCGTCGGCACCGGCGACCCCGCGGTCGGCCAGAAGGCCCGGGTCACGGTCACGGTGACCGCACCCAGCCAGTCGCCCACCGGCTTCGTCACCCTCGACGGTGGCACCACCTTCACCGCTGACGGCTCGCAGACCGCCGTGCTCAGCGGCGGGACGGCAACCTTCGATGCGATCGTGACGGCAGCGGCTGGTTCGACCGCATCAATCATCGTGAGTTACAGCGGTGACGCGAACGTGGTGCCCGGCACGGTGACCAAGTCCAACCAGAGCGTCGCAGGCGGGGCCGGCACCCTCAGCGGCCAGACCACCGGCGCAGGCGCCACCGCGGGTGTGACTGTCACGGCCTACACCAACCCGGTCACCGGCACCCCGGTCGTAGCCAGCTCGGCGACGACGGACGCGACCGGCAACTGGCGGCTGACCCTGCCCAACTCACCCACCGAGGGTTACAAGCTGCGGTACTCGAAGGCGGGCCTGATCCCGGAGTGGGAACTCACCGCGGCAGGCGCGAACAACGGTCTGTACTCCTTCGCGACCGGCGGCAACCTCGTTCTGAACTCGACAGCACCCACGGCCATCGCCGAGCAGCTGGACGCCGTCGGCGCCACCGCTCCGGTCATCTCGGTCGCCACCAGCCCGTCACAGCCCCGCGTCGGCCAGGTCGTCACCTACACCGTCACTGTCACCGGCGCGGCCAGCGTCGGCGCTGTGAATTTCAGTGACGGCACCGCGGCTGCGGCTGCGGCCGTCAACGGTTCCGGCGTCGGCGTGCTGACCCGGACGTACACGACCACCGGCCTGCAGTCCTCCACCATCACCTGGTCCGGTGACGGCACCCGCGCCGCCGGTTCGCAGGGCGTCACCGTCAACGTCGAGCCCGGCGGCCTCATCACGGGCACCGTCAGCAACGCGGGCGGCGTCGTCAACGGCGCGACCGTCGGCATCTACGACGCCAACACCGGCGCGCAGGTGGGCGTCAACCAGACGACCGCCGGTGGCGGCATCTACGAGCTCGCGGTGCCGGACGGCAATTACAAGGCCCGCTTCTTCGCAGCGGGTCACATCGCCGAGTGGAACCTCGACAAGCCGACGTTCGCCGAAGGCACGTCAGTCAGCGTCGCCGGTGGCGCCGCCACCGTCAACGCCACGCTGGTCGCCTGGGGCGCCACGGCGACCCCGACCGCCACGGCCGTCCTGACCCCGACCACCCCGGTCGTCGGTCAGCCGTTCACCGCGGTGGTCACGATGAACCCGGCCACCGCCACCGGCACGATCGTGGTGGCGTTGCCCACCGCGCTCGGTCAGAACACCGCCGTCAAGCTGGACGCGGCCGGCAAGGCCACCGTCACGTTCCCGGCGCTCGCCGCCGGTGCCGGCCAGAACCTGATCGTCACCTACAGCGGTGACACCACGTTCATCGGCGGCAACATCACCGTCGCGACGGTGACCCCGGTGGCCGCCACCCAGACGGTCATCACCTCGAGCATCCCCACCTCCCGCTCGGGTGTCGACCCGCTGATCAAGGCGACTGTCCGTGACTCCGCCGGAGCCCTCGTGACGGGCGCCGGCGTGGTGACCTTCAAGAAGGGCACCACGACGATCGGTTCCGTTGCCACGGCCACGGGTGTGGCCGCGCTGTCGGGGGCCCTGACCATCGGGACCGCCGGCATCACCGAGGGCGCCAACGTCATCACGGCTGAGTACGCCGGAGCAGCGGGCTTTGCGCCCTCGACCTCGGCGACCTTCAACCAGACGGTCGTCAAGAACCAGGGGCGCCTGACCACGGTCAGCCCGTTCCGCGTCCTGCAGCCGACCGCAGTTGCCTCCGCCACCAGCAGGGACATCACGTTCACCAGCATCCCGACCAACGCGGTCGCGGTGCAGCTCAACGTCACCGCATCCGGGGTCAACGCCAACACCTTCCTGTCGGTCTGCCCCGGCGGGACCCCGCTGGCCACCTGCAAGCTGACGTCCAACGTCAACAGCGCAGGACCGGACACCCGCAACTTCGCCATCGTCGCCCTCGGTGGCGCCGGCACGGACACCGTGACGGTCTACAACAACGCGGGCTCGACCCTGGTCAGCGCCGATGTCTATGGCTGGGTCATCGACGCCGCCGGTACCGACGGCTCGCTCTCGGTGTACTCGCCGGCCCGCTTCGGCGACGCCATCCCGTTCGGCCCGGAGTCGGTCTCGACGGTCACGTTCGACGACGTGCCCGCCGGTGCCACCGCGATCGCGCTGAACGTCACCGTTGCCGGCGTCACGGGCAACACCTTCATCTCTGCGTGCCCCGTCACCGCCACCACGACGGTCTGCAAGGAGAAGTCGATCATCAACAGCAACGGGCGTGACATGGCGAACTTCGTCATCGTCCCGCTCAGCGGGCCACAGGGTAACAAGGTGAAGTTCTACAACAACGCCGGAATCGTCAGCCAGCTGCTGCTCGACGTCGCCGGTTACGTCGTCGGAACGCCCAGCGCCGTCTCGAACGGTCGATTCCAGGCCGTCGCCCCTGTCCGTGCCATCGCCCCGACCACGGTTCCGGCCGGCACGTTCGCCAACGTGACTCTGACGGGCGTGCCCGCCGGAGCCACCGCGGTAGCCATCAACCTGACGGCTGCCGGCGTCAACGCCAACACCTACTACTCGATCTGCCCCGGCAACATGCCGGATGCGACCTGCAAGATAACCTCGGTGCTCAACAGCGCCGGGCCGGACACCGCAGGCTTCGTCATCGTGCAGCTCGGTTCCGGCAACACCCTGAAGATCTACAACAACGCCGGTAGCCCGCTCGCCATCGGCGACGTGACCGGCTGGGTCATCGGCTGATCCAGCCCGTGACAGGCACCATCGGACACACCAGCACCACGTAACGCGCACGACGCACCTGCACCATCAGGGCCCGGGTCCGGTCGGCACACGCCGCCCGCACCCGGGCCCTACCCATGGCGGATCGATCATTGACGAGTGCGGCGGCCAGCCGTCACGATGCGCTCCACCCGCGGGGTACGCCTCGCCGACTCGCAGCGAGGAGCCACATGCCGCACGACCAGGCGCCGCTCTCGGTCGAGTACCTGCGCGCCGCGGTCGAGACCGGCGCGATCGACACCGTCCTCGTCGTGATGACCGACATGCAGGGCAGGCTGCAGGGCAAGCGCATCCACGGTCGGCACTTCCTCGACGACGTGCTGTCCCACGGCACCGAGGCGTGCAACTACCTGCTGGCCGTCGACGTCGACATGAACACCGTCCGCGGGTACGAGATGTCGTCCTGGGAGCGCGGTTACGGCGACTTCGCCCTCGTGCCGGACCTGACGACGCTGCGTCTCGCGACGTGGCTGCCGGCGACCGCGATGGTGCAGTGCGATGTGCTGTGGCTGGACGGCGTGACACCGGTAGCGCCGTCGCCGCGGCAGGTGCTGCGCCGCCAGGCCGAGGCTGCCGCCGCCCAGGGGTTCGACGTGCTGGCCGCCACCGAGCTGGAGTTCCTTGTCTTCGAGGACAGCTACGAGGCCGCCTGGGACGACGGGTACCGAGCACTGACCCCGACGAACCGCTACAACGTCGACTACTCGATACTCGGTACCACCAAGGTCGAGCCACTGCTGCGAGACATCCGCAACCACATGGACGCGGCGGGCCTCGTGGTGGAATCCGCGAAAGGCGAATGCAACCTCGGCCAGCACGAGATCGCCTTCAAGTACGCCGACGTCCTGCGCACCGCCGACCAGCATTCGGTGTTCAAGACCGCCGCCAAGGAGATCGCCGCAGCGCACGGCCGCTCGCTCACGTTCATGGCGAAATACGACGCCCGCGAGGGAAACTCGTGCCATATCCACATGAGCCTGCGCGGGACCGACGGATCGGTGGTGTTCGATCCCGGGGGCCGGACCGGGAATCGCGAGACGCGCACCACGACCTTCACGAGTTTCGTTGCCGGGATTGCGGCGACGCTGGCGGAATTCACGCTGCTGTACGCCCCGGCCATCAATTCCTACAAGCGCTTCGCCGAAGGCTCGTTCGCGCCGACCGCGATCGCCTGGGGCGAGGACAACCGCTCGTGTGCGCTGCGCGTGATCGGGCACGGTCCCTCGCTACGGGTGGAGAACCGGGTGCCCGGTGGTGACGTCAACCCCTATCTCGCACTGGCGGGGATGCTGGCGGCCGGCCTGTACGGCGTCCGCGAGGGGCTGGAGCTGGGGCCTGCGCTGCAGGGCAGCGCCTACTCCGCCGACCTGCCCAGGGTGCCCGCCACCCTGGCCGCGGCGCGGGACCTGTTCCACGATTCGTCACTGGCGCGCCGGGCGTTCGGGGACGACGTCGTCGATCATTACGTCAATGCCGCCGACGTCGAGCTCTCCGCGTTCAATGCCGCGGTGACGGACTGGGAGCGGGTGCGCGGCTTCGAGCGGTTCTAGCGACCTTGTGGATGACGGAAACGGGACAAGGCCCGGATCCGGCACAGTGACGGTATGACCCTGAGGAGGGATGATGGCCGCTGTGATGACACAGCCGTGGGACCGTTCGCTGACCGCGGACGACTTCTTCGCGATCCATACCCCCGATGACGGGAACCGGTACGAGCTCATCGACGGTGTCATCGTCGTGAGTCCGTCTCCATTCGTGCCCCATCAGTCGGTCCAGATGCAGCTGGTGAGGTGTCTGCTGCCACGCTGTCCTGACGATCTGCGCTTGTTCGCTGCGCCACTGGACGTCACGTTGTTCAACGACACAGTGGTCGAACCCGACCTGCTGATCGTCCGCGCGGAGGATGCCACCGGGGACCGGTTGGCGGGGGTGCCCGTGCTGGTCGTGGAAATCCTGTCGGACTACAACCGGGGCCAGGACCTGTTGCTCAAGCGCAGTAGGTACGAACGGGCCGGCATCCCGGCCTACTGGATCGTCGACCCCCGGAGCCTGGAGATCAAAGTTCTGGAGCTCGGCGGCGAGGGCACCTACGCCGAAGTGGTTCACACAGATCTCGCTGCTGCCCCGCTCCAGCTCGACAAGCCGTTTCCCGTCACGCTCCGGCTGGCGCGCTGACCACATGAGTGTCACTCGCGAGGTCGTCAACCCCGCCACCGAGGCGATCGTCACCACCGTCGAACATCTCGACGCTGAGCAGGCCGACGAAGCCATCGCCGCCGCCGCCGCCGCCGCCCCGGCCTGGCGGGCGGTCACCCCCGCCGACCGTGCCCGGTTGCTGCGCCGCTTCGCCGACATCGTCGACGCCCACCTAGACGAGCTCGCCGCACTGGAGGTCGCCAACTCCGGCCACACCATCGGCAACGCACGGTGGGAGGCCGGCAACGTCCGCGACGTGCTGCTCTACTACGCCGCCGCTCCCGAGCGGATGTGCGGGAGGCAGATCCCCGTGGCGGGCGGCATCGACGTCACCTTCCACGAGCCGATCGGTGTCGTCGGCGTCATCGTGCCGTGGAACTTCCCCATGCCGATCGCCGGCTGGGGGTTTGCGCCGGCCCTCGCGGCGGGCAACACCGTCGTCCTCAAGCCCGCGGATCTCACCCCGCTGACCGCGATCCGGCTCGGCGAGCTGGCGCTGGACGCCGACATCCCACCCGGCGTCTTCACCGTGCTGCCGGGCCGGGGCTCCGTCGTCGGCCAGCGCTTCGTGGACCACCCGGCGGTGGGCAAGGTGGTCTTCACCGGCTCGACCGCCGTCGGCCAGGCCGTCATGGCGGGCTGTGCGGCCCAGGTCAAGCGGGTCACGCTGGAACTGGGCGGCAAGAGCGCCAACATCGTCTTCGCCGACGCCGACCTCGAGCGGGCGGCGGCCACCGCGCCCTACGGCGTCTTCGACAACGCCGGCCAGGACTGCTGTGCCCGCTCGCGGATCCTCGTCGAGCGCTCGGTGTACGAGCGCTTCCTCGCCCTACTGGAACCGGCCGTCGCCGGCGTCGTGGTCACCGACCCCACCGATGCCACAGCCGAGATGGGGCCGCTGATCTCCGCCGGCCAACGCGCCACGGTGCGCGGCTTCGTCGAGGACGCCGAGGAACTCGTCGACGTCGCCTTCCGCGGGTCGGCGCCCGACGGGCCCGGCTACTGGTACCCGCCCACCGTCGTGCTTGCGAGCTCCCCCGCCGACCGGGTGTGGCGCGAGGAGGTGTTCGGGCCGGTCGTCGCGGTGATGCCTTTCGCCGACGAGGCGGAGGCGATCAGGCTGGCCAACGACAGCGACTATGGGTTGTCGGGGTCGATCTGGACCCGCGACGTCAGCCGCGCCCTGCGGGTGGCGCGGGGCGTCGAGGCGGGCAACCTCTCGGTGAACTCGCATTCCTCGGTGCGCTACTCGACGCCGTTCGGTGGGTTCAAGCGCTCGGGCCTGGGCCGTGAGCTCGGCCCGGACGCCCTCGACTCGTTCACCGAGGTAAAGAACGTCTTCATCAGTACCGACTGACCGGCTACCCCACTCCAGAGGACGCCCAGTGACTCGATTCAGTGACCGTGTCGCCGTCATCACCGGCGCCGCCAGCGGCATCGGCGCCGCCACCGCTCGGCGGCTCGCGGCCGAGGGCGCGCGAGTGGTCGTCGTCGACCTCAACGCCGAGGCAGGCACGGCCCTGGCCGAGGAGATCGGCGGCCTGTTCGTCGCCGCCGACGTCACCAGCCCCGCGGACAACCAGCGGATGTACGCCACCGCCGTGGCGGAGTTCGGGCAGGTCGATGTCGCCTTCCACAACGCCGGGATCTCCCCGCCCGGCGACGACTCGATCCTCGACACCGACCTCGCGACCTGGCTGCGGGTACAGGAGGTCAACTTGACGTCGGTCTACCTCGGGTGCCAGGCCGTGCTGCCGCACATGCTCGACCGGGGCAGCGGGTCGATCATCAACACCGCGTCGTTCGTCGCCACGCTCGGCGCCGCGACCTCGCAGGTGTCCTACACCGCGTCCAAGGGTGGGGTGCTGGCCATGACCCGCGAGCTGGGCGTGCAGTTCGCCCGGCAGGGGGTCCGGGTCAACGCGCTGTCGCCCGGACCGGTGGCGACGCCGCTGCTGATGGACCTGTTCGCCTCGGATCCGGAGCGGGCGCAACGGCGGCTGGTGCACGTGCCGCTCGGCCGTTTCGCGCGGCCGGAAGAGATCGCGGCCGCTGTAGCGTTCCTGGCAAGTGATGACGCGTCGTTCATCACCGCCGCCAACTTCCTGGTCGACGGCGGGATCACCGGCGCTTACGTGACACCACTATGAGAGAGACGAATCGTGACTGACCTGCCCCGCCCGATCATCGGCATCTCCGCGTACGCCTCGCGCGCGCAGTGGGGGATCTGGGACTCCGACGCCGTGCTCTTGCCTCGCGCGTACGTCTCGTCGGTCGTCGCTGCGGGTGGCATTCCGGTATTGCTGCCACCGGTCGCGGGGATGGTGTCGATGGTCGACCGGCTGGATGCCCTGGTGCTCTCCGGCGGCCCGGACGTCGACCCCCACCGCTACGGCGTCACGCCGGGCGACAACGCGCAGGTGCCGGCGCACGACCGCGACGAGAGCGAGACGGCGTTGCTGGCGGCGGCGCTCGCGGCGGGCCTGCCGGTGCTGGGCATCTGCCGCGGCATGCAGCTGATGAACGTGGCGCGCGGCGGCACCCTGGTGCAGCACCTGCCCGACGTGGTCGGCCACCAGGAGCATTCACCGACGCCGGGCGGCTTCGGTCGGCACGAGGTGAGCGTGGCCGCGTCCAGCAGGCTGGCGCAGGTGCTCGGCCGCACCGAATTCGCCGTGCCGACCAACCACCATCAGGCCATCGACCGGCTGGGCAGTGGCCTGGCCGTCACCGCCCGGGCCCGGGACGGCATCATCGAGGCGGTCGAGGACCCGAGCCTGCCCTTCTGCGTCGGCGTGCAGTGGCACCCAGAGGTCGCCGACGACACCGACCTGTTCGCGGCCCTCGTGGCGGCGACGGTCGAGGCTGCGAGCCTGGCCCGGATCTGATCGGGCCAGGTCGTGGTCGGGCCCCGTCCTGATCGTGCGGTTAACCTTCGGCAATGGCGCGCTACGTCGAGGTCCACCCGGACAACCCGCAGGCTCGCTCGATCACCCAGGCGGTCGACCTGATCCGCAGCGGGGGCCTGGTCGTGTACCCCACCGACTCGTGTTTCGCCTTCGGCTGCCAGATCGGCAACCAGGCCGGGTTGCAGCGGATCCGTGCCATCCGGAGCCTGGACGATCGTCATCACTTCACGCTGGTCTGCCGGGACTTCGCCCAGGCCGGACAGTTCGTGAAGGTCAGCAACTCGGTGTTCCGGGCGGTGATGGCCTCGGTGCCGGGCCCGTTCACGTTCATCCTGCCCGCCACGGGGGAGGTGCCGAAGCGGCTCGTGCACCCGAAGAAGAAGACAGTCGGTGTCCGGATCCCCGACCACCCAGTGGTCCGCGCGCTACTGGCGGAACTAGGTGAGCCGATCCTGTCGAGCACGCTGCTGCTGCCGGGCGATGACGAGGTGATGACCGACGGTTGGGAGATCAAGGAGCGGCTGGACAACCAGGTCGACATGGTCATCGATTCCGGCGAGTGCGGCATCGACGTGACGACCGTCGTGGACCTGTCCCAGGACGAACCCGAGATCGTTCGGTTGGGTGCCGGCGATCCCGCCCGCTTCCAACCCGCACCGAAGTGACCGATCGTGGGGTATCGAAGCCCCCGACCCGCACGGAAGTGACCGACGGTGGTTCGAGGAAGGGCTCGGGGGTGGGGGCGTGCTACATCGCCGGGTGCCGGGACGGCGTTGACGAGGCCGGTCACCCCGCGGCCGTCCGTGCGCTGTTACAGCGCCGTACCGAGGGCCTGGTGTGGGTCGACCTCGCCGGTGAGGACGCCAACTCCTTCGCCGTGGTCGCCGAGGAGTTGGCCATTCACCCGCTGGCCATCGAGGACGCCGCCCACGCCCACCAACGAGCCAAGATCCAGCGGTTCGACGGCTCGACGTTCCTGGTGCTGCGGCCCGCCCGATGGCTGCCCGACAAGAACGAAGCCGAGATCGGTGAGCTGCATGTGTTCACCGCGTCCAACGTCGTGGTGACGTTGTCGCGCGGCGTCACCCCCGACCTGGCCGCGATCCGCGTCGACCTGGAGAGCGACCCGCATCGGCTCGCGCTGGGCCCGCTGGCCGTGCTGCACGGCATCCTGGACTGCGTCATCGACGACTACGCGCCGGTCGTGGCCGGTCTGGAGAACGCGGTT
Source organism: uncultured Kineosporiaceae bacterium (assembly GCA_964516515.1). Taxonomy (GTDB): domain Bacteria; phylum Actinomycetota; class Actinomycetes; order Actinomycetales; family JBBAYJ01; genus JANNOG01. Next base: position 34,478 of record CAZEYA010000010.1, read on the forward strand.
GACGACATCGAGAACGACGTGTTCGGGGGCACCGCAGGCGTGGCGCGACGGATCTACCTGCTGATGCGGCAGGTCATCGAGGTCGATCGGGCAACCGAGCCCTTGCCTGCGATGGTGGAGGAGGCCAGGGGACTCTTCCGCGACACGACGGAGATGCGTCACCACCTCGACGACATGAGTGAGCACACCGTCCGCATCGCCGAGCGGGTGGACGCCTTTCGGACCCTGCTGCGGCACGCGCTGGAGGTCAACTCGATCCTGCTCACCGAGCAGAGCAATGATGCGATGCACCGCAGCACCGACGCTGCCCTCGCACAGGGCGACCAGGTGAAGCGGATCTCGTCGTGGGCGGCCATCCTGTTCGCGCCCAGCATCGTCGCCGCCATCTACGGGATGAACTTCCGGCACATGCCCGAACTGCAGTGGGTGATCGGCTACCCGCTGGCCCTGCTGCTGATGCTGGGTGTCGGTGTGGGGCTCTACGTCGCCTTCAAGCGTCGGGGCTGGATCTGACCATGAGGTGGCGGGTGTGGGGCTCGTGCAGCGTCACGGTCTCCCCGCCGTCGCCGGTCAACGTCCGGGCGTCACCTGGCCCGACGCGCATCCGGTAACGCCCACCCGGAGCGATGCCGGCAGCCAGCACCTCGGCGAGCAGCGGCTGCAGGCTCTGCAGCGGCTCACCGAAGCGGAGCACGACGACATCGGCGTCGGCCACGAGGTCGCGAACCGAGACGGCGGGCGGCGGGTCCGTACCGGCACCGTCGCGGGTGGATCCCAACGCCGCCAGCCCGGGCACCTGATTGCCGAACGGCGAGATCGTCGGGTCACTGACCAGCTCGACGAGGCGGCGCTCGACGTCGGAGCTGATGACGTGCTCCCACCGGCAGGCCTCCTCGTGCACCAGCGCCAGGTCGAGGCCGATGACGTCGACCAGCAACCGCTCTGCCAGGCGGTGGCGGCGCAGCACCGCGACCGCCCGCGCCCGGCCCGCATCCGTCAGCCGAAGCGAGCGGTCGTCGGCGAGTTCGACCAGACCGTCTCGCTGCATCCGGGCGATGGTCTGCGACACCGTCGGGCCCGCCTGGCTCAGCAGCTCCACGATGCGGGCACGCATCGGGACCACCCCGTCCTCCTCGAGTTCGAGGATGGTCCGCAGGTACATCTCCGTGGTGTCGATCAGGTCTGACACAAGGCCATCATGCCGCGTCCACCCTGCCGCCGCGGCAGGCGCCGCGACCCATGGCCTGTGTTGACGCACGGATATCGCAGGAGGAGATTCGCCGCGTGACCATTGCCGCGGCTCCCGAAGCCGTGGTGCTGGAGGACGTGAGCGTGACGCGAGGGCATCGGCTGGCCCTCGACCGGGTCAGTGTCGCCATCCCATCGGGCGCCGTGGTCGGGTTGCTCGGCCCGAGCGGTTCGGGGAAGACCACGATGATGCGGGCGATCGTCGGGGTGCAGGCGCACGTCAGCGGCACGATCCGGGTGCTCGGCCGACCGGCCGGCACGCCTGCGCTGCGGCACGAGGTCGCGTACCTGACGCAGGCCACCAGCGTGTACCGGGACCTCAGCGTCGAGGAGAACCTGCGGTACTTCGCCGGCCTGCTGGGCCTGGACCGCCGGGCGGTCTCGGTCGCCATCGAGGGGGTGCTGCACACCGTCGGGCTGGCCGACCGGGGCGCGGACCTGACCGGTCGGCTCTCCGGCGGCCAGCTCAGCAGGGTCTCACTCGCCGCGGCCCTGCTGGGCGATCCCCGACTGATCATTCTCGACGAGCCGACGGTCGGCCTCGACCCGGTGCTGCGGGAGGACCTGTGGCAGACATTCGCCGATCTGGCCCGCTCCGGCGTCAGTCTCCTGGTGTCCAGCCACGTCATGAACGAGGCGGCCCGGTGCCGGCAGCTGCTGCTGCTGCGCGACGGCCGCATCCTGGCCACGGGCTCGCCGGGTGAACTGCTGGAACGGACCGGTGCACCGGACCTCGACGCCGCCTTCCTCGCAATGATCGGCGAGGCCGAGGCCGCAGTGGCGGCGTGAGCGCGCGCCGCACCCTGGCCACCGCCGGGCGGGTGCTGGCCCAGGTCCGGCATGACCCACGCACCATCGGGCTGCTGATCGTCGTGCCCTGTGTCCTGATCGGCCTGATGGCCTGGGTGTTCTCAGGGACGCCCACCTTCGACCGGTACGGCGCACTCATTCTGGCGCTGTTCCCGTTCATCATCATGTTCATCGTCACGAGCGTGGTCATGCTGCGTGAACGACAGGGCGGCACCTTGGAGCGGCTGATGACGACGCCGCTCGGCAGGGGTGACCTGCTGGCCGGATACGCACTGGCCTTCGGGGCGCTGGCGATCGTGCAGGCCGTGATCGCGACCGCCTTCGCAGTGTGGGTGTGCGGACTGGACGTCGCCGGTGACGTCTGGCTGCTGGTGGTCATCGCGGTGCTGGACGCCTTGCTCGGGGTGACGCTTGGGCTGCTGGGCAGCGCGTTCGCCTCGACCGAGCTACAGGCGGTGCAGTTCATGCCGGCCTTCGTGCTGCCGCAGCTGTTCCTGTGCGGCCTCTTCGTCGAGCGTGACCAGCTGCCGCGTGGGCTGAAGCAGCTCTCGGACGTGCTCCCGCTGTCGTACGCCATTGATGCGATGCGCACGGTGTCGACGCAGGCGGACGCGGCTTCGGAGGTATGGGGCAGTCTCGGTGTCGTGACCGGCTTCGTCATCGGCGCCGTGCTGCTCGCTGCGCTGACCTTGCGGCGCCGAACGACGTGACGGGGGGTGCGACACCCGGCTCCGACCCTCAGGCCACTCGATCCACCCGAGAACTGCGTCGATGGCGGCGGCGGCTTGCCGACGAGCGCGAGGAGGCGAAGGTCTACCGCGACCTGGCGACTCGCAGCTCCGACGAGGAGCGCGAGATCCTGCTGGGCCTGGCCGACGCCGAGGAACGCCACGCGGCCCACTGGGAGCAGCTGCTGGGCGACGCAACCGGGCCGACCCGGCGGGGCTCGCGATGGCTGCGGGTGCTGGCCTTCCTGGCCCGCCGGTTCGGGTCGGTGTTCGTGCTGGCCCTGGTGCAGCGCGCGGAGATGCACTCGCCGTACCGGGCAGACTCCGACGCCACCCGCGCGATGGCCGCCGACGAGCGGATCCACGAGGAGGTCGTCCGGGGACTGGCGGTGCGTGGCCGGGCGCGGGTCTCGGGCACGTTCCGGGCGGCGGTGTTCGGCGCCAACGACGGGCTGGTCAGCAACCTGGCCCTGGTGCTCGGCGTGTACGGCGGCGGCGCGTCCGGTGCCACGGTGCTGCTGACCGGCCTCGCCGGGTTGCTGTCCGGAGCGCTGTCGATGGGTGCCGGCGAGTACGTGTCGGTGCGCTCGCAGCGCGAGCTGCTGGCGGCCTCGGCACCCGATCTGCGTGACGCCGAGACGGTGCTCGGCCACCTCGACCTCGACGCCAACGAGCTGGCGCTGGTCTACCGGGCGCGTGGGGTGCCGGCAGCCGAGGCCGACGCGCGGGCCGCCGAAGTGCTGCGCAGCGACGACCCGGCCGGTTCGGTGGTCGCGGCGGCGATGGATGACGACCACGAGATCGTCGGCACCGGGCTGGCCGCGGCGGTGTCCAGTTTCGCGTTCTTCGCCTGCGGCGCCGCCGTCCCGGTGCTGCCCTTCGTGCTGGGGTTGGCCGGGCCCGTCGCCGTCGCGGTCGCGGGCGTGCTGGTGGGGCTGGCACTGCTGCTGACCGGCGCCACCGTCGGCGTGCTGTCCGGCGGCCCACCGCTGCGCCGGGCGCTGCGCCAGCTCGCCATCGGCGCGGCTGCCGCCTGCGTCACCTACGGTCTGGGGCTGCTGGTCGGCGCGGCCTTGGGCTGAGGCGCCCGCAGCATCCGGGCCCTGGTCCGGATCCACTGCGCCGGGGTCGCGTCCGGGTCAGTGAGCCGCCTCGGGCAGGTCGAGGTGGGCCAGCAGCTGGGCGGCGGTGGCGATGGCGACCGCGCCGGGGCTCTTGCCCGGGACTGCTGGTAGCCCGATCGGAGAGGTGACAGTGGCGATGACGGCCTCGTCGTGACCGAGGTCGGCCAGTTGGCGGCGAAACCGCGACCACTTGGTGCTACTGCCGATGAGGCCGACGAAGCCGAGGTCGCCGCGGCGCAGCACGGTGTCGAGGATGGCCAGGTCCTCGGCGTGGTCGTGTGTCATGACCAAGACGGCGGCGCCCGACGGCAGGTCGGCGACGGCGGACTCCGGAACCGGGGCGTGTCGTGTCGACAGGTCGGGCGGCGCCACGCCGCGAGTCGCCGGCACCGCCAGCCGGTCAGGGCGGGAGTCGATCAGCGTCACCGCCACCGGCAGCACCCGCAGCACCTCGGCCAGCGCCAGCCCGACGTGCCCGGCACCGAAGATGGCCACCACCGGCCGAGAGGGGTGCACCGGTTCCAGCAACACGCTCACCTCTCCGCCGCAGCACTGCACGCCGTGCTCGCCCTCGTGCGGGTTGAGCAGGAACCGGCGCAGTTCCGGCGCGCGCGCCCCCTGCGAAAGCATGGCGCGCGCGGCCAGCAGCGCCGACTGTTCCAGGTTGCCGCCGCCGATGCTGCCGGTGACGTCGTCCGGCGTCACCACCATCTTGGCGCCCGCGCCACGTGGCGCGTGGCCGCGCACGACGGCCACGGTGACCAGGACGAACGGCTCGCCGGCGGCGCCCAGTTCGGCCACGCGGGCCAGCCAGGTCACGCTGGCCTGATCACGGCGGGACCGCGACCTGCTGCAGCCGGGGGGCGCGATCGCGCAGCCGCTCGATCGCCCACAGTGTGGCTTCGGGAGTCGCCGGCGAGGCCAGCGGGACATGCCGTGCCGCCTCGGGCGTCGACGCGAACGCGGCGACGGCGTCGCGGATCGCTTCACGGACCGACAGCGCCAGCATGAGCGGCGGCTCGCCCACTGCCTTGCTGCCGTGGACGGTGCGGTCCTGGGTCGCGTCGCTCAGCAGCTGCACCCGGAAGTCCTCGGGTACCTCGCTGACCGTCGGGATCTTGTAGGTGCTCGGCGCGAACGTCTGCAGCCGCCCGGTGGCGTCCCAGACCACCTCTTCCATGGTCAGCCAGCCCATGCCCTGGACGAAGCCGCCCTCGACCTGGCCCCGGTCGACCAGCGGGTTCAGCGAGTCCCCGACGTCGTGCAGGATGTCGACCCGGCGCAGCCGGAAGCAGCCGGTGAAGCCGTCGACCTCGACCTCGGACACGGCGGCGCCGTAGGCGAAGTAGTGGAACGGCTTGCCGCGGCCGGTCTCTGGGTTCCAGTGAATGTTGGGAGTGCGGTAGAAGCCGGTCGCCGACAGCGACACCATCTGGGCGTAGGCCTCCGCGACGACCTCGTCGAAGGCCACCGCGTGGCCGGGCTCCCCGGGGGCGTGAACCCGCTCGGCGACGAAGACCAGGTCCTCAGATCCGGTCCGGCCGAGCATTCGGGCGGCGACCTCCGATAGCCGCAATCGCAGGGTCAGGCAGGAGTCACGCACCGCCTGGCCGTTGAGGTCCGAGCCGCTGCTGGCGGCCGTGGCCGAGGTGTTGGGCACCTTGTCGGTGGCGGTGGGCATGGCGCGGAACCGACCCGGGGAGACGCCGAGGGTGCTCGCGGCCACTTCCAGCATCTTGGTGTGCAGCCCCTGGCCCATTTCGGTGCCGCCGTGATTGAGCTGGATGGATCCGTCGGCATAGATCAGCACCAGAGCGCCCGCCTGGTTGTACTTGGTGTTGGTGAAGGAGATGCCGAACTTCACCGGCGTGATCGCCAGGCCCCGCTTGCGGTGCGGGCGCGAGGCGTTGTGGGCCGTGATCCCGGCCCGGCGGGCGGTGAAGTCGCTGCTGTCGAGCAGCTCCCGCCAGATCCGCGGCAGCCGGTTGCCCTCGATCAGTTGGCCGTAGTGCGTGGTGGCCGCGTCGACCTCGTCGGGTGGGCAGTCGGCCGCGTCGCGGTAGAGGTTGCGGCGGCGGACCTCCTCCGGCCGGAGCCCGAGGTGACGGGCCACCCGCTCGAGCACCTCCTCGGCGACCAGCATTCCCTGCGGCCCACCGAAGCCGCGAAAGGCGGTGTGGGAGGTGGTGTTGGTGCGCGCCACTCGCCCGCTGACCGTCAATTGCGGAATGTAGTAGGAGTTGTCCACGTGGAACATGGCGCGGCTGGTCACGGGCTCGGACAGGTCGAGCGACCAGCCGCCGTCACTGGTCAGCGCCACCTGGAGCGCCAGCAGGCGGCCGTCCTGGGTCGCGGCCACCCGGTAGCGGGCGTGGAACGGGTGCCGCTTGCCGGTCAGCACCATGTCCTGCTCGCGGTTGAGCCGGACTCGCACCGGCCGGCCGGTGACGTAGGCGGCCAGGGCGGCGATCGCGGCGCAGCCGTTGGCCTGCGTCTCCTTCCCGCCGAAGCCGCCGCCCATCCGCAGGCAGGTGACCGTGACCCGGTTGCGGGCCAGGCCCAGGACGCGGGCCACGACGATCTGCGTCTCGGCCGGGTGCTGGGTCGAGGAGTGAACGACGACGTTGCCCTCGGCGTCGATCGACGCCCACGACGCCTGGGTCTCCAGGTAGAAGTGGTCCTGGCCGCCGATCAGCACCTCGCCGTCCAGGACGAGCGGTGCGGTGGCGAGGACAGCCTCGGCGTCCCCGCGGGTGATCCACTTCTCGGGGCCGGAGTAGCTGTCGGCGGCGATGGCGGCCGTCAGCGTCGTGACGGCGGGCAGCGGCTCGTAGTCGACGGTCACTGCGGCCGCGCCCAACCGCGCCGCGTCGTCGGTCTCGGCGACCACCCACGTCACGGCCTGGCCGAGGTAGTGAACCTCGTCGGTGGGCAGCAGCTGCTCGTCGTGGGTGTGGCCGCTGACGTCGTTGGGACCGGGAATGTCCTGCGGCCGCAACACGGTGACGACGCCGCGGACGGCCAACGCCGGTGCGGCGTCGACGCCCGTGATGCGCGCGTGGGCGTGCGGGGAGTGCACGGGCCAGCAGGTCAGCATCCCCGTGGGCCGCACCTGGTCGTCGGTGTAGACCGCGCGGCCCGTGACGTGGGCGGCGGCGGCTTCGTGCGACCTGGCGGCGCCGTGCTTGGTCATCGATGACCGCCGTTCGCCACGTCGTGGGCGAACTTCTCGAACAGGTTGCCCGCCAGCGCCCGCCGGTATGCGGCCGAGCCCCGCAGGTCGTCCAGCGGCGTGAAGGCCTCGCGCAGCGCGGCGGTGGCCCGGGCG
>CAZEYA010000011.1:0-31296 GCA_964516515.1 uncultured Kineosporiaceae bacterium
TCACGGGCTGGGCGCGCTAGTCAGCCCGGCTGGCATACCTCGTCCCGTCGAGGCGGGACGGGACCGTCACACAGATCGGAGGTCGGCTATGCCCATCTATGACGTCTCAGAGCCGATAGACGTCGACATCGAACTCGGTGTCGGTTTCGTCGAGGTGATCGCATCGGATCGCACCGACGCCGTCGTCGGCGTCTCACCCAGCAAGCCCGGCCGCTCCGGTGACGTGTCGCTCGCTCGCGAGGCTGTGGTCTCGTTCGAGGCCGGTCGGTTGCGGATCAGCGTGCCTCGCCGGCTCAATCTGTTCGGGCAGAGCGACTCGGTCGACGTCCGGGTCGAACTGCCGACCGGGTCACGGCTCGCGGTCCAGACCGCCTACGGCTCGGTCCGGGCCCGCGGCGCGCTCGGGGACTGCCGTATCACCGCCAAGTACGGCAACGTCAGCGCTGACACGGTCGGCGACCTCGTCCTGGACTCGCCCCACGGCACGATCGACATCGCCGAGGTGACCGGCCGGCTCGACGCCGCCTCGGGTCACGGCAACGTCCGGATCGGCCGGATCGACGGCGAGGCCCACATCCGTGGCTCGCACGGCACGATCGAGGTCGGGACGACCGTCGGCGACGTTGAGGTCGCCACGTCCGGGCCGCTGACGATCGACCGTGCGCTGGGCGACGTGACCGCCCGCAGCGCCCACGGCGCGATCCGCATCCGTGAGGTCACCGGTGGTTCGATCCGTCTGGAGAACGGCTATGCGGACGTCGAGGTCGGCGTTCCGGCCGGTGTCGCGGCATGGATCGATGCCGCCTCGGCACACGGCAACGTCCGCAACGAGTTGACCCCCGACCCGGACGCCGCCACGAGCCAGAAGTCCGTCGAGCTGCGCCTGCGGGCGAACTGGGCCGACGTGACCATCCGCCGCGCGACCAGCGCGTATGGAACAGGAGGATCGACGTGACCAGCGCCATCATGGTCAGCGGACTGAGCAAGGCCTACGGCGGGCGGGTCGTCCTCGACCGCATCGACCTCGACGTCGCCGCAGGGACGGTCTTCGCCCTGCTCGGCCCGAACGGGGCCGGTAAGACCACCGTCGTGCACATCCTCGCCACGCTCGTCACCCCGGATGCCGGCACCGTCACCATCGCCGGCCATCACCTGACACGTGACCCCGACGGAGTCCGCGCCGTGATCGGCCTGACGGGCCAGTTCGCCGCCGTCGACGGCCTCCTCACCGGCGAGGAGAACCTGCGCCTCATGGCCGATCTGCGCCATCTCGGGCGGCGGGTCGGGCGCCGCCGGGTCGGCGAGCTGGTGGAGCGCTTCGACCTCGCCGACGAGGCCCGGAAACCGGTCGCCACCTACTCGGGCGGGATGAAGCGCCGGCTGGACCTCGCGATGACCCTCATCGGCAGCCCACAGATCATCTTCCTCGACGAGCCCACCACCGGGCTGGACCCGCGCAGCCGCCACACCATGTGGGACATCGTCCGCGAGCTCCTGGCCGACGGCGTCACCATCCTGCTCACCACCCAGTATCTCGAGGAGGCCGACCGCGTCGCCGACCACGTCGCCGTCCTCGACCATGGGCGCATCGTGGGAGAAGGCTCCCCCGCCGAACTCAAGGCCCGCGTCGGCTCCGAAGTCCTCCTCGTCCACGGCCACAACGGCGCGATCCTGCGCGAGATCCCCACCGACGGCACTCCCGAGGGCCTGCGCCGCGCATTGGACGACATCGGCGATGCTCCGGCGGCATCCGTGAGCCTGCGCGCGCCCAGCCTTGACGACGCCTTCCTCGCCCTCACGGGCACCACCACCACCCCGACGATGGAGGGGCCATGACCACCATCACCACCACCGTTGCCGACTCGACGACGATGCTGCGCCGCAACCTGCTGCACATGGTCCGCTACCCGGGGCTCACCGGTTTCGTCATCGGCATCCCTGTCGTGTTGCTGCTGTTGTTCGTGTACGTCTTCGGCGGCACGCTCGGCGCCGGACTGCCGGGAGGCGGTCCCGACGGCGCGACGGCGGACTACCTCGCCTACGTCGTACCCGGGATTCTGCTGATCGGCGTCGCCGGCGTCGCGAGCGGCGCGTCGATCGGGATCGCCCAGGACATGACCGAGGGAATCGTCGCCCGCTTCCGCTCGATGGCGATCTCACGCACCGCCGTCCTCACCGGCCACGTGCTGGGCAACACCATCCAGGGGCTGCTGTGCCTCGCCGCCGTCATGGGCGTCGCCCTGCTCATGGGTCTGCGGCCGAGTGCGGGACCGCTCGCCTGGCTCGCGCTCACCGGCTTTCTCGCACTCGTGTGCTTCGCGGTGTCCTGGGTCGCGATAGGGATGGGAATGTCCGCGAAGACCGTCGAGACCGCTAGCAACACCCCGATGATCTTCACGCTCCTGCCCTTCCTCGGCAGCGGCTTCGTTCCGACCGACTCCATGCCGACCTGGCTGCAGTGGTTCGCCGACTGGCAACCCTTCACCGCGTTCATCGAGACGACGCGCGCCCTCCTCGCCGACACCGCGCCCGACCGGAATGGCTGGCTCGCCCTCGCCTGGTGCGCTGTCATGATCATCGGCGGCTACACGTGGGCTCGCGCCCTCTATCTCCGCAAGTCGGTCCGCTGACCGGGCGAGCAGTGATGATCCTGATGGGTCTGCGACTCAGCACGCCGGGGACATGATCCGATCGACTCTAGACGTCGACCAGGTATGCAAGGAATGCCGCCGGTACTGCCCACGCCTCGTCAGCCGTGCCTCCGCTGGTGTCCAGGACGGTGTGGGTCGCGAGGATCCCCTGGAACGAGCTCGCGTTCACCGTTGAAGCCTCGGCGCGCCAGCGATCGCTGTCGGTGTACTTGCCCTCCACGGCGACGGTACCGAGCCCCGGGCCCACGAAGTCGATCTCCTTGCGCGTCGAGGTGCGGGCATACAGCACGCTGTCGAAGTCGACGAACGTGCCCGGATTCCGCCGCTCCGCGTTGCGCAGCAGCGCCACTCCGAGCTGCTGCTCGGTGAGCTGAGTGAGGTCCGGCGCTGACCAGCCGACGGAGCTGAGGTGCGCCAGCCGGGCGAGCAGCGGGTCGAGGAAGTACCACTTCGGCTGCGCCCGCAGCTTCGGCGGCAGATCTTGGCTCTGAAAGCACGGCCAAAGCACGAAGGCCGCGGCCAGGTCGTCCAGCCGGCGCCCCGCCGTGTCGTGGGAGACACCGATCTCATGCGCGAGACTGGTGACGTTCAAGGGGTTGCACAGGCCTCTCGCCAATCGGGCCAGCAGCGCGGTCGCCTTGGTCGTGCTGAGGCTCGCGTCGGCAAGGGCATCCCGCTGGTACGACATCGCGAAGCGCGGCGACGATGGGGGCGAGGTCGTCGCCGACGAGCTGAGCCGCGACCGCCTGGGGGAACCCGCCGACCTGGAGATAGATCTCCCACCAGGTCGTGAGGTCACCGATCCACGGCAGCAGGTCGTCCATAGCCTGGCGCGCCGCTGGGGTTCGGAGGTCAGCGGGCTCCAGTGGGCCAGCAGCCGGGGCCGTCGCTCCGCGGGCGGACATCATGACCGCCGCGAAGGCCCGGAAGCCCATCGGTAGCAGCGTGCGATCCGGCTTGGCGGTAGGGCCGCGACGACCGGCGAGGCTCTTGCGGGTGGCCGTGAGGTCGCCCGCCGAAGAACCGGTCAGCACCACAGTGTCGCCGGCGAACTCGGTATCGTTGTCTCTAAGGTTTATGACGGCATCGGCCCAGCCACGCACCGAGCTCACCTCATCGATGAGCCAGTAGCGATGCTCGGTACCGGCCGGGACGAGCCGCTTGCCGACCTGCACCAGGTCGTGAAGATCGCTCGCCCGCCAGCCATCGACCGCGGCGTGGACGATCGTGCGGGGGCGCGTCGCCGCCGCGAGGAGTCGCTGCACCATGCGTTTGAGTTCGACACTCTTGCCGACGCGACGGGGTCCGCGCAGCAGGATCAACCCACCACGAGGGATGTCAGCGAGGACGTTGGGGCGGTAGGACAGGCCACTGGTGTCGGCGGCGCCCCAGCTGCACATCGCGCGCTGCCCAGCGGGGGTCCTGCCACCAGGTGTTCCCTGCAGCCAGGAGGCGGGTGACATCGCCGGGTTTCAGGTCCTGAGGGTATACGTTTTAACGCTCATCGAGCGATAGAATCCATACAGACGACGCTCACGGCCTTCTTGCTCGTCCAGGCCGTCGGCTTATCACGTCCCGCACTGCCAGCGCCGTGCGCCTGGGCAGCAGGGCCGCAGGCGAACTGCGCCGCCGCGCGCTCATCATGGAGTCATGCAGCCGAGGCAGACCCGCGAGTGGGACTTGGTCGTGGGCCCCTACGACCTCCTCCAGCGGTGGCTCGAACCGCATGTCCTCCGGGGCACCCGGCCCTGGATCGCGCGTCGCGCCCAGGGCCGCACCCTCGAAGTGGCGATCGGCACCGGGCTGACGCTGCAGCATTACCCCACGGGCGTCGACCTCGTCGGTGTCGACTCCAGCCGACGCATGCTCGATCGCGCCCGGCGGCGCGCCGAGGGTCTTGGTCGTCGGGTCGACCTCAGGCTCGGTGACGCACAAGCGCTCGACCTCGCGGACGATTCGTTCGACACCGTCGTCTGCGTGTTCGGTCTGTGCGCTGTCCGTGACGAGCGCCTGGCACTGGCGGAGATGGTCCGGGTCCTCAGACCCGGCGGATGCCTGCTACTTGCCGACCACATCGAGTCGACTCGGCCGGCGCTGCGAGCGGCTCAGGCGGTCATGGACGTCGTCGGTCTGCCGCTGCCTGGGGAGCACTGGCGCCGGCGGCCGCTACCCATGGTCCAGGAGATGGGGTTCACGATCTGCCTCAGCGAGCGCTTCCTCGCCGGGGCGGTCGAGCGCGTCGTCGCGAGGGCGCCGACGTCTGGCCGACGACCCGAGACGGCAGCCCGGCACGAGTAGGCGCCCCGGAACGCCCGGCCACCAGTGGGCAGAGCACGGGAAGGCCCTCACCGACGCGTGATCCCCACGGCCGCGTGCACCTCGGCATGCGTCCCCGTCGGGGTCGTGGCGGCCACCGTGGACATGGCCTGCCACAGCGAGCGGTGCTCCGGACGTCGGGCGACGGCTGAGATGGCGGGGTCCCGCTCCGCGAGATCGGCCAGGTGCCGAACGGCGTGGGCCGCGATGTGGTGCGCGTGCACGAGGTCCGGGGATGGGCGCAGGGGATCACCCGAGGCCACGACCGACGGCGACGTCAGTGCCGTTGCCGGGGCTGTCAGGTCCGGGTCCGGCAGCGCCGCGTACGTGAGCACAAACCCGCCGCGCGCCTCGTGGCGCCATGACGTCGAGTGCAGCACTCCCACGAGCGAACCCGGTCTGTCGACCCCGGCAAGGGCTGCCGCGACGTCATCGGGGCACGACCCATTGGACACGGTGGCAGCGGCGAACCGGTATCGCAGCGTGGCCTCGCTGACCCCGTCGGGCCGGAGGAAGACGACCTCCACGCGAATGTCATGTCCAGCCGTCGAGTTCATCGGACACCCACATGTTCACGCTACCTTAGTGCGACTCCATCGCAACTGGCGCGACGCGCCCTGCCGGCGCGCGGCCGGTGCAGCGCCGCGGTCTGTTCTCGCGTCGACGTTCGCGGCATCAGAGCAACTCGGGGATGCGCTGTTGTGCACGCTGGTGCGCCTGCCGGAACGCCAGGGTCACGACCGTCGCGGTGAGTACGACGAACAGCGAGTACAGCGCCGGCATCAGCACGACGTCCTCCCGCAACACCCCGCTGAAGCTCAGCAGGATGATGGCGATGGCCAGCGGGCCGTTGACGATCCCGATCTCCAGGGCGAATGTCCGCCGGTCGGGCACGCTCAACCGGAACGCCGCAGCATAGAGATATGCGACGAGCATGCCGAGCAGCGGCAACGCGATGACCGCGACGTACACCTGCCAGGGCGAGTCACGCAGCAACTGCCAGTTGCCGGGGACCCATGTGACGATCAACAAAACGACGAACAGCACACCGAGGACACTGCCCACCAACTCCAGGGTGGCGCCGACGTTGGCGTCGCGACGCCGGACTGCGATCCCGACGACGACCGGCAGGATGAGCAGCGCGAGGCTGACGGCGACGTTTGCCAGTGGCACCTCGATGTCGTTGGCCAACGCATCACCGTACAGCGCGATCATGAGCGGTGACATGACGATCGCCACCAACGTGGTCATCATCGTGACGATTACGCTGAGCGGCAGATTGGCCTTGGCGAAGTAGGTGAAGAGGTTCGACGTCGTCCCGCCCGGCATGCATCCCACGATGAGCAGCCCAATGGCCTGTGCCGGCGCCAGGTCCAGCAGGGTGGCCAGCGCGAAAGCGATGAGCGGCATGAACAGGAACTGGGCAATCACCGCGAGGACGAGATAGCGAGGGCGGCGCAGTTGCGAGTTGAGGTCGCGGAACGTCATCGCCGCCCCCATGCCCAGCATGACGACAGCGAGTATCGCCGTGAGAATGGCCTGTTCGAACGGACCGATCACGGCGCGGCCTCAGCTGACGTGGCGACGGGCCCGGCGGGTGCCAGGTCCTGCGGCGGTGACTGGTCGTGGCGCAGCTCCTTGCGCAGAATCTTCCCGATCGGTGACTTGGGAAGGTCCTCGGCGAACTCCACCACCCTCGGCACCTTGTAGGCGGTGAGCCGCTCGGCCGCCCATGCGCGCACCTGCTCGGCCGTCAGCTCCGGATCGGTGCGTACGACGACCGCGCGCACCCGCTCGCCGCCGGCCGATACCGGGTCACCGACCACGGCGGCCTCGTGGATCCCGGGATGCTCGGCCAGGCACTCCTCGACCTCGTTGGGGTAGACGTTGAACCCGCTCACGAGGATGAGGTCCTTCTTTCGGTCGACGATCCGGAAGTACCCGTCACTGTCGGCCACGGCCACGTCGCCGGTGCGCAACCAGCCGTCGCGCATGACCGCCGCCGTCTCCTGAGGTCGACGCCAGTAGCCGCGCATCACCTGCGGCCCCCGCGCGCACAGCTCACCCGCCTCCCCCGGCGGCACCGCGCTGCCGCCGTCGTCGAAGCAGGCGACGTCGGTCGAGGGCATCGGGATGCCGATCGAGCCCGGGCGGGCGCCCCCGAACGGGTTGAAGCACAGCACGGGTGAGGCCTCGGTGAGGCCGTAACCCTCGACCACGGGGCATCCGGTGACCTCTTCCCATTGCCGCGCGACCGCGGCGTGCAGCGACATCCCGCCGGCCACCGACGCCCGCAGGTGCGGCGGTGGGTGGTCGAGGAACCACTGCTCGCGCACCAAGCCGTGGAAAAGCGTGTTGACTCCCGAGAGCCACGTGACCGGATAGTGCTCGAGCGGCCGCTTGAGATTGCTCAGTGGCCTGGGCGACGGGACCAGCACGTTGTGGGCGCCGGCGCGGTAGAAGCCCAGCAGGTTCACCGTGAACGCGAACACGTGGTATAGCGGCAGGGCCGTGAGGACGCACTCCTGGCCGGGCCTGATGTGAGCGCCGGCCATCTGGATCATCTGCTCGCAGTTGGCCAGCAGGTTGCCGTGGGTCAGTTCGGCCCCCTTGCTGACACCGGTCGTGCCACCGGTGTACTGCAGCGCGGCCAGGGTCTCAGGCCCGAGACCGGCGCGGTAGGAGCCGACGTCACTGCCTCGCCGCAGGGCGTCCGAGCCGAGCCGCAGCGTCTCGGGCAACCGGGTGTGGGCGACGGTCACCGGTGGCAGCACCCGGCTCCACACCCGCTGCACCAGCCGGACGATGGCAGCGACGTAGCGGGGGAAGAACTCGGTGATCCGCACCAGCACGACATGCGGGGACCCGGCGCCCGGCGGATCCCCAGCCAGAGCCGCAGCGAGACGGTCGGCGAACAGATCGATGCCCACCACGGCCGAGATCTCGGCGTCGGCGAACTGCCGCCGCATCTCGGGAGCGGTGTACAGCGGGTTGGTGTTGACCAGGACGCACCCCGCCTTGAGGATCCCGAAGACGACGACGGGATAGGCGAGGCAGTTCGGCATCTGGACCGCCACCCGGTCCCCCGCTCCCAGTCGCAGGTCCTCGCGCAGGTATGCCGCGAAGGCGTCGCTGAGACGGTCGACCTCGGCGTAGGTCAGGCGGCCGTGCATGCCGTTGGGCAGGCACGCGGTGAACGCCGTCGCATTGCCGTACTGCGCGCTGGTCCTCGTCACGAGGTCGCCGACGCTCGCGTCCGGCAGCGGCGGGAGGTGAGCGCTGACGCCCGGGGGGTAATGCGCGTGCCAAGGCCTGACGGGGACCTCCAGAGGTGGGGTTGCGTCCATACCGAACCTCCCGCAGCCGTGCGTCGAGTGTGCCTGAGGATACCGGGTCCGCCGGCCGCGTCTGCCGGCCTGATGGGTCGGGCACGCGGCAAGGCGTCGCATTCGGCCCTCGACGCGCCGGTCCTCCGATTAGCGTTCGGGGCATGGCACACGAGGGGGCGCCTTCCGATCCGTCGAGCGCCAGCGACGTGGAGGCCGAGATCCTGCAACGGCTCGACGCCGCGAACCTGGCGCCACCGGTGGCCGACGCCGTCCTCGGCTCGGTGCTGGGACCCGAGGCGCTCGCGGCAGCGCTGCGATCGACACCCCGGCCGCGGCCGCTTGCCACGACGTCGGCCGAGCGGCAGCACATGGGCCCGGCGCCCGGCGCGTACCTGCGCTGTATCTCGGTCACCGGCTTTCGTGGCATCGGTCCTCGCGCCACCCTCGACATCACCCCTGGCCCGGGACTGACCCTTGTCACCGGTCGCAACGGCTCGGGCAAGTCCAGCTTCGCCGAGGCGGTCGAGCTGGCCATGACCGGCGACAACATGCGATGGTCGTCGAAGGTGGCGGTGTGGAAGGACGGCTGGCGCAACCTCCACAGCCCCCACTCGCGGCCGGGGATCGCCGTAGAACTCGTCGTCGATTCCGAGCGCGGCGTGACGACGATCCGTCGCGAGTGGGAGGTCGGCGCGAAGCTCGACAAGGCGACCACTGCGGTGCAGGCCCAGGGCCGGCCGAGGACGACCCTGGACGAGCTGGGCTGGAGCCGGGCCCTGCAGACTTACCGCCCCTTCCTCTCCTACTCCGAACTCGGCGGCCTGATCGAAGGCGGCCAGGCCGACCTCCACGACGCCATCCAGCGGATCCTGAACCTCGATCAGCTCATCGAGGCCGACAACACCCTCGCGGCCGAGCTTTCCGATCGGCAGACGCGGATCAAGCGGGCCGCCGAGCAGGTGCCGACGCTCGTCGCGGCCCTCGACGACAACGACGACAGCCGAGCGGCAGCGGCCCGTGCCGCCCTGAGGGCCAAACCGATCGACCTTGCGGCCATCGAGCGACTCGCCTCGCCGGATGCCGGTATGGACGCCGAGGAAGGGCCGGAACGCGTGATCGAGCGGCTGACCATGCCGTCGGCGCAAGCGGTGACCGCGGTCGTGGCGCAGCTGGACACCGCCGACGCCCGGGTGGCGGCAGCGCGTGGCGGCTCAGCCGAGACCGCCAGGACACTCGCCTCGCTGCTGCAGCAGGCCGTGACCCACGTCGAGGCTCACGACGACAGCCGCTGCCCCGTGTGTACGGCGCCCTTGCCTGCGCAGTGGCTGACGCAGACCCGCGAGCAGATCGGGCGACTGCAACGTGAGGCCGCCGAGGCGGAGCACGCTCACCGTGACCTGGCCGTTGCGATGCGGGCCGCAGGCGAGCTCCTCGCGCCGGCGCCGGCTCTATCGGCCCTCGTGGCGTCGACCCTGCAGCAAGCAGACCGTTACCAGCTGTCCGATATCGCCCGGCTGTGGGATGACTGCCGGCGGGCGCTCACCGCCGCTGACCCCCGCGTGACGATCGCGACGGCGCCGGCGGCGGTTGACCAGCTGCGCCAGGCTGTCGAGGAGGCACGACGCGCCGCGGCCGCGACGATGCGTCAGCGACATGTCTCGTGGGCACCTATCGCCCACCAGCTGCGCGTGTTCGCCGACCTCGAGCATCGCAGTCGGCAAGCCGGCGAGGAGATCGTGGTCCTCAAGACCGCGCAGAAGTGGCTGCGGGCAGCGACCCACGACATCCGCAATGCGCGCCTGGCTCCGACCCAGGACCAGGCCAAAGCCATCTGGGCTCAGCTGCGCCACCACAGCAGCGTCGACCTCGGCGAGATCACGCTGACCGGCGCCAAGACCTCGCGGCGGCTGGCGATCGAGGTCCGGGTCGACGGCGTTCCGGGCGCGGCCCTCGGCGTGATGAGCCAGGGCGAGCTCCACGCCCTCAGTCTGGCGCTGTTCCTGCCCAGGGCCACCGCAACGGGCAGCCCGTTCCGGTTCCTCGTCATCGACGACCCAGTGCAGTCGATGGACCCCGCGAAGGTCGACGGCCTGGCGCGGGTGCTGGCCGACGCCGCGGCCATGCGGCAGGTCGTGGTCTTCACTCACGACGACCGGTTGGCCGAGTCGCTGCGCCGGCTGCAGTTGCCCAGCACTGTGCTGGAGGTCGTCCGCGGCGAGAACTCGACGGTGCAGGTACGCACCGTCGGCGATCCGGTGAGTGCCTACCTCGACGACGCCCGGGCGATCGCCAGGACAGCCGACATGCCGGAGCAGACCCGCGCGCTCGTCGCCGTCACACTGTGCCGATCCGCCCTGGAAGCCGCGGCACACACGAAGATCCGCCAGGTCCGGCTGGCGGCCGGTGTCCCCCACGCCGATGTCGAGGCCGCGATTCGCGACGTTCACACCGTTCACGAGGCCGTCACGCTGGCGGTCTTCGACGACGAGCGGCGCGGCGCGGACCTGATGGGGAGATTGAACGGGATGGGCGGCTGGGCGGCGGACGCCTTCCGGGTGGTCAAGACCGGATCGCACGCCGCCTACGGCGGCGACCTCGCCGCCCTCATCGTCGATGTCAGGCGGCTGAGCGACCGGATCAGCGCGTGAGCGCGAATGCGTGCCTTGCTGAGGCGGAGGAACTGCTGTCCGGGAGGCGGAGCCTCGCCTGCTGGCCGATCGCGACGGCCGTGTTGCTGCGAGCGGCCCTGGAAGCCGGCATCGACTCCCGCCTGGCGGCGATCCTTCCCGACACCACGCGCTACTCGATGCGCGCCCGGCTTCTGGTCCTCACGGTGGCGGCCACCACCGATCGAGCGACGGCGGTCGAGGCGGCCACCACCTGGGCCACGTTGAGCCGTGCGGTCCATCATCACGTCTACGAGCTGCCGCCAACCCTCGCGGAGCTCCGCAGTTGGCAGGCGTCCGTTGTTCGTTTCGTCGCTGCGGCACACTGAGGCCCACTCCCCCCTCGCTCGAAAGGACGTCTGGTGACTGGACTCGTAGCCCTGCTCGACGACGTTGCGCTGCTGGCGCGCGCCGCCGCCGCGTCGGTGGATGACATCGGGGCGGCCGCCGCGCGGGCGAGCGCGAAGGCAGCCGGCATCGTGGTCGACGACGCCGCCGTCACGCCGCAGTACGTGCGCGGCCTCGCGGCCCGGCGCGAGCTGCCCATCATCCGCCGGATCGCGGTCGGATCACTGCGAAACAAGCTGCTCATTCTGCTGCCCGCGGTGCTGCTGCTCAGCCAGTTCGTCCCGGTGCTGCTGACCCCGATCCTCATGCTCGGCGGCGTCTACCTGTGCTACGAGGGCGCTGAGAAGGTGTGGCACAGGCTGAGGCGGCATCCCGACACCCCCGCCGACCAGAAGCCGGAGCTCCCGGACGAGAAAACCATCGTGTCGGGGGCCATCCGGACCGACTTCATTCTGTCCGCCGAGATCATGGTGATCGCGCTGAAGGAGGTGGTGGCGGAACCGTTCATCTCGAGGGCGGTGACCCTCACGGTCGTCGCGGTGGGCATCACCGCGCTGGTCTACGGTGCCGTCGCCCTGATCGTGAAGATGGACGATGTCGGTCTGCGCCTGGCCGAAGTGCCCAGGCCGGCCGTGGCCCGGTTCGGCCGCGGTCTGGTCAAGGCGATGCCGGGGCTGCTGGCGGCTCTCACCGTCGTCGGCACGGCCGCGATGCTGTGGGTCGGCGGTCACATCCTGCTGGTTGGCGCCGACGACCTGGGGCTGCACGTCTTCTACGACGCGGTCCACTACGCCGAGGAGGCCGCAGCCGCCGCCACCGGCGCCGTCGGCCCGGTAGTGGCCTGGCTCGTCAACACCGTCGCCAGCGCGATCCTCGGGCTCGTCGTAGGCGCGGCGGTCGTGCTCGTCATGAGCCTCATCCGCCGCCGCAAGGCCCACCCCGCGAGCCAGACCGCGACGCACTAGAGCGGCGCCGCGCGTCGGTACGCCAGCTGAGTCCTCAGGGTCCGCTGAGCTCGTGGTCACCTCCGCTGCTGCATGCCGCCGGCGAGCTTGTCGATGCGCCGGTGGAGAGGAATCGAACCTCCAAGCCGAGGATCTGGACTCAGCGATGTTGAAGATCGTGGGAGCGACCAGACTCCTGACACCTCCGACGCGACGGTATACAACCATCGACGGGCATCAGCTCTAACTGATCACCCTGACCGAGACGCCTGGCAAATCGTCAAACGCCGCACGGGCATCCGTGGTCAACAGCGTGCGCCCGGTTGCTCGGGCAGTGGCCGCGATGACGAGATCATGGGCGCCACGAGGACGCCCCGTTCGCCTGGTGTGCGCCATGAGGTCCGCATGGTGCGAAGCCACATCGGCCGTGTAGTCGTCCACGGGGGCCAGCGCCCGGAACCCGGCGAGAAACTCCGCGAACAGCTGCTGTCGCGGAGAGTCCTGGGTCAGCAGGATCCCGAGTTGATACTCGGCGAGCACGATGGCGGCAACGGTGACGTCGTCATCGCCGATCACGGCCGACACGTCGACGCCGCCCCGTGAGGCCAGCACGAGAACGCCGGTGTCCACGCTCACTCTGCCCATGGGTCCGCATCGACTCCGCTGTCCATGACGGCCCGCGCCTCACGGAGGTTCGCCTCGAACTCCTCAGCGGCGTCGGCATCGATCCGCCCGGCCCAGCTCCGGAAGAAATCGGCGACCGCGCCACCGTTGGCCGACGGCGAGGGCGAGAGCGTGGCCACTCGGCGACCGCCGCGGGTGACCACGAACGTCTCGCCACGCTCTGCTTCGTCCAGCAGCGCGCTGAAGCGTCGGGAGGCCTCGGTGGCAGTGACGATCCGCATAAAATCAGACTATCAGATACGGTGCACCAAGGTCATCCTGTTCGCCGCCCCGAACAGCGGGTCAGGTGTTACCCCCGCCCGGGGAGTGTGACACAAGGGGCAACCGGTGCAGGGAGGCCACGGCTGCGACGCAGACCCCGCGAGCCAGACCGCGACGCACTAGAGCGGCGCCGCGCGTCGGTACGCCATCGGAGTCCTCAGGGCCCGCTGAGCTCGTGGTCACCTCCGCTGCTGCATGCCGCCGGCGAGCTTGTCGATGCGCCGGCACCAGGTGCGGCGACGCCGGGACCTAAAGCCCTGGCACAGGATCATCGGATGCGGGACGGTCCGACGGTGGAACGGATCACGCCGATCGGCCCGCTTGCGGGCGACAACCCCCACGACGAGCGCACCTCCGACGTCATGGGGAACGGTCAGCGGCTTCCTACGGACGCATTCGCGCGTGAAGACGACGACCGGCGCTTCGTCCACGTCGCGTCCGGCTGGAACCCAACGTGAAGGAGCTCTCCGTGCAGACCACCCACTATCAAGACAACCGCGTCGACGTGAAGCTCGTGCTGTCTGATCTGTGGATCACGAATACTGTTCGTCTTCGCCTACGTCGACATCTTCGGCTTTCTCCGGTCGGATGTTCTGGAGGCGGCACTCGACGGCGGGGTGGCGGTCAGCGGCTTTGGTGTCAACCAGATGTTCCTGATCCTCACCCTCGGCTACATTCCGATACCGACGCTGATGATCATTCTCTCGCTCGTCCTCGGCGCCCGAGTCAGCCGAGTCGTCAACATCGTCGTCAGCCTGCTCTACGCCGTCAGCATCATCCTGTCCTGCATCGGCGAGACGTGGGTCTACTACCTCATCGGCAGCCTCGTCGAAGTGATCCTGCTCATCGCAATAGCTGTGACCGCGTGGCGGTGGCCTCGAGAGAACGCTGATGCGTCCGTGACTGCGCGGACAGCCACTTCTCCAGCTGCCGAAGGTACTGCGGCACGTACTCCCGGTTCCATCGCATGAAGTACACGCTGGTCGACAATTCGTGGATGGCGTTCCGGAGCTGAATCCGGCCCTACCAGTTCGGCGGGAGCGGGCACGACCTCGGCCAGGACGCGAAGGCTGTCCAGCTTGCTGTTCGGTTCGATGATCCGAGCCAGCACCAGGTCCCGGAAGACCGAATCAGCACCGGTAGCGGCCTCGAAGCCGAGCGCGGAGTAGGCCCGCACGAGCGCGTCCCGCAATTGAGCACAAGCAGAACCGCTGGTCAATGGCCTGCGACTCGGCGAGCCCGGGCACCTGAGCAAAGTCAGGGGAGACTCGAAAACCACTGCACGGCACGATGCGCCGGGTGGTGCGCCGGGCCGCGGCGTCACCCACCCGGCGGTAAAGCCCCGTGGGGTGCGAGAGGAAGATCCGTCAGTAGCGCAGCACCGCTCCCATGACCTCCGGGGAGTTCGTCCCTTCGTCCAGCAGGTGGACCTCGCCGCCCGAACGAAGCGCTCCAGAACGGCGATGTCCACCGGGCCCTTGCCCAGGCCTTCGCTATCCGCGGTGTCCGACCGCAGCAAGAGTGATTCGATCCGGCCGCGTGCTGATGCCTGGACCACGGCGACGACATCGACGATGGCGCGACCTGCCGGGCGAGGAACGGCTGACGCAGGGCGGCTGCGGCCACCACGATCGAGATGACCGCGGCGACGAGGATCCCCCCCGCATGCGGCCGGAGCAGGCCGCCGAGCCAGGCGCGGCGCGCCTGCCCCCGCTTGCCGCCGCTCGTCACGTCCGGCGCCGTCGATCCACCGCGCCCGGTCATTCCAGGTACCCGAGAAGTCGACGGAACGGCTCGGTGACGGAGAGGACGAGGACGCCGGCGAGCGCCAGCAACCACGCCGTGTCCTCGCGCTCGTTGCGTCGCAGCCAATCGTCGACGGCACGCAGGACGGGCGCGGCCGTCCGGCGCCACCAGGTCCGCAGAACGGTCATGACCAGGGCAGGACCGATCATGACCAGGCAGTAGAGGGCGAGGACCGACGCCTGGCGGGGCCAGGACAGGCCGCTGCGGTCGAGCGTGTCGATGGCCAGCAGGTACGGGAACATCGTGGCCACCTCCAGCGATACGGCCGCGACCGCGACCAATGCCACTGCCTGGATGCTTGCGGACTCGCCGACCGCGCGCTCTCGCCAGCGACCGAGGCCTTCCCGGCTCGGCCGTGTGGGCCGCCGCAGGCCGTGCCACAGACCCGACGCGACGAGCGTGAGACCAGCGACGACGAGGACGGCTTGCCCCGTCGTCGAATCCAGCACGCCGCGCAAGCCGGCGCGCGCCGCATCCACCCCCTCGAGGAGGAGGAGGCCGATCCCGAGGTACCCGGCGGCGACGAGGCCGAGGTAGGCGTGGACGAAGGGAACCCGCAGCACGGCCGGGGTGAGGAGGAACCAGATCGGGATCACCAGGGTGGAGATGCTGATCGCGTCGAGCAGCGCCAGCGGCATCACCTCGAGGAGGACGCCCACGGACTGCCTCCGACCCCGGCGACGACGCGGTGCCCACCCAGCAGCGCGAGGCTCGCATGGTAACCGGGTGGCGAGACGATGTCACGATCGTCCTGGGAGCCCAGCAGTCTCACGAAGCCGTTGACGGCTTTGCGTCGGGCAGTGTCGAGCAGCGGCTGGGCCACCGCGTAGGCCGCCGAATGCTATTCGGCGTCGGTCAGGGCCGCTGGGTCCACCTCCACCACTCCTGCCACCCGCGATCCCAGCGAATCGGAACTGCGGATGTGCCCGGCGAGTTCGGGACCGGCCACGAGAACGAGCGGCAACGCCCGGCTGGGCGACTGCGCGGCGGCCACGACCCGGCGCGCGAAGTCCACGAGCCGTGCCTTGCGCCCCGGACGTGGGTCGGCAGAAAGACCGAGACGACCGTCCCCTGGGTCGGGGACCGCAGGGCGGTCCATTCTGCGGGCTTGGTCATCGACCTTCTCGAGGATGCCCCAGCCCGGCAGGGCCGGGCTGTTGCTTCCGTAACGTGTCAGGACGGGTCACAGCGGCCCCTCGTCCACGTCGAGGTGTCGGATGGAGTCGCCGCCCTTGCGCGCGTCCATCCTGCCGAACCTGCTGTCCAGCAGGCTCCTGAGCTTGCGGACAGCTCCGCTGAGGGCCTCCTCCACGGAGCCTGCGGACTCCACGACCGCGACTGGCGCCGAACCCGTGGGGCGGGCCTCCAGCATGCATCGCTTGTCGTTTCCGTCGGAGCGGCCGGCCATCTCGTCGGAAAGATGCACCTCGACGCGGGTGATCCTGTCGGTGAATCGCGCGAGGCCGGACTCGATGTCGAGCCTCACGCGTTGCTCCAGCTCGGCGTTGCCGTCGATGGTGTTGTCGGTGGTGACTTGGACGATCATCTACAACTCCATAATGGCGAGGGACCGGGTCCGGCCGGGTGCGTAGTGCACCCTCCTGTGACAGCTGTAGTCATGGTAACAAAGTCAGCGACGAGTCTGCATTCCGCCACCGACTCTCCGAGCCGCGGGTTTCGGACAGGTGCAGCGAATAACTGCACTCGACAAGTTACCAGGCATAACCAGGCGACACCAATGGAACTGACGCGAGGGCCGGGCTCATCCAGGAGAACAGGGTCGGGTAGCCGCACCAGGCCGACGGCGCGAGCAGGACCGAGCCGCCCGAAGCGTCCTCGACGGCGACAACACGCAGCGAGTTGCCGCGTCGAGGGCATCACCAGACGATCTGTACGCGGCAGGTTTCCGCGTCGTGGGCGACCTATGCTGCCCTTCAGAGAACCCGCTCCCGCACTAGGAGATCTCATGAATGTCGAGACCTTCACGCCTACGACGTGGTGTCCTACACACTCGTGTCGCATGTCCCGACCCTCGGATACGCCGTGATGGCTGCCGGCCTCGTCTACTTCCTCGTGACGAGCGTCGAGCAACATCCGAGATACCGACTGTCGTCCTACCTGTCAGCCGTGGTGATGGTCTCGGCATTTCTCCAACTGCTTGTCCTCTCCATGCGATGGAACGGTCGTTCTCCTTCGACGGCGAACGCTACGTCGTCGGCGAGCAACTGTTCAGCAACGGCTACCGCTACATGAACTGGTCGATCGATGTCCCGGTGCTCCTGATCCAGCTGCTGATCGTGCTCGGCGTGACCGGGGCGGCGTTCCGACGGACGTGGGTGCTCTCGTCGTCGGCGGTCTCGGCATGATCTACATGGGATATGCCGGTCAGTTCGATGAGGTCGACCGCGGATGGCCGTTCTGGGTGTGGGGAGCGGTGTCGACGGTCTTCTTCGTCGGGTTGCTCGTCCTGGTGTACCGCGTCGTCCACGGCAACCTTCGGCGCCTACCGCGTGAGGTCCACGGCCTGGTAAGAGGCGTCTGGTGGCTAGTGTTCGCGTCCTGGATGCTGTACCCCGGGGCGTACCTCATGCCAGCGCTGTGGGAGGGCCGTCGCCTCAGCGCCCTTGAAGGATGGGAACCCGCCCAGCAGGCCGAGGTCACCATGCCTCCGCGGCGGTGTCACCAGCGTCGCATGACCGACCTCGGGGGTCCGATTCGGCCAACAGCCGTAGTGGCATTCAGTCCGCCGCGATCACGGCGCTGAACCGGTCGGGCTGTTTGGCAATCGCTGTTCTGACATTCTTCAGCGCGTTCGTCCCCATCTTCGGTGCGATCTTCGCGGGCGCCGTGGCCGTGCTCAGCGCCTTTGTGTCGAACGGATGGCTCACCGCACTGGCGGTGATGGGTCTTGTCCTGCTGGTCCAGCAGGCGGAATCCAGCCTGCTCAATCCGCTGCTCCTGGGTCGGGCGCTATCGCTGCACCCGCTGGCTGTCCTGACGGCTGCCTCGATCGGTCTCCTACTGGCCGGCATTGCGGGTGGGGTCCTGGCCGTGCCGACGCTCGCCGCCGCGGTCTCCTTCTTCGCTCCCCTCAAGGCCCAAGGCGGGGGCGCCGGCGCACGTCGGTAGTCGGGTGATGCCGAGTCACGCCAGTCTCCGGCCAATGTGGCCGCGGGTCAGACTCGAAGACCGCGGCACGCCACGGTGCGCCGGGTGGTGCGCGGGGCCGCGACCTCGCCGACCCGGCGGTAAGGCCCCGCGGGGCGCGAGAAGAAGATCCGTCAGTCGCGCAGCACCTCTCACATGACCTCCGGGGAGGTCATCCCCTCGTCCAGCAGGTGGACCTCGCAGCCCCGAACCAAGCGTCTCCAGAACGTGCCGGTCCCGTCGTTCTGAGCTGATCTGCACGGTCGCAGACGCCGATCGGTCGGTGCGCCGAGTCTCGATGCCGCGTCAATGGTGTCGACCGCCGTCACGGCGGCGGGATGGACCCACAGCGCCCCTCGGCCAACTCGATCCGGCGCCCGGGTACGTGCCCTGGGCGACGGCGACATCGCGGCCGTCGAACTCGCCCTCGAAAGCCAGGCGGCCGTCCAGCAGTGCCACCTTGGAGGCGCCATGGGGCTAGCGGGGTGATGTGGGTCAATGGTGATCGGTTGACGTGGGATCTCCGGCACTTTCGATCAGTCGTCCTCCGACATGGTCACCACTGGCCGCTACTGGTGGCGGAGCATGAGCTGGCCTGGCACCACGCACACGCAGACTTCAGGGCGGCGCTCACACACGAATGGGCATCGACGTCAGGGCCCGCCGCGCCAGTGCTCGATCCGATGGTGGTCGGGCGCCAAGCCGTGACCGACCCCGGACGCCACGGGTCAGCGGACGTCGAACCGGTCGAGGTCCATGATCTTTACCCATGCCGCGGCGAAGTGTCGCACGAACATCTCCTTCGCGTCGTCGCCGGCGTAGACCTCGGCGAGCGCGCGCAGCTCGGAGTTGGACCCGAAGACGAGGTCGACCCGGCTGCCGGTCCACCGGACCTCACCGCCGGCGTCCCTCGCCTCGTAGGTGTCCGGGTCGTCGGCCACCGGCCGCCACGTGGTGCCCACGTCGAGCAGGTTCACGAAGAAGTCGTTGGTCAGCGTCCCGGGCCGGTCGCTCAGCACGCCCACCGCAGACTGCTGATAGGTCGCACCCAGGGCACGCAACCCGCCCACCAGCACTGTCATCTCCGGCGCTGTCAGCGTGAGCAGGTTCGCCCGGTCGACCAGCAGGTACTCCGCCGGTAGCCGGTGACCCTTACCGACGAAGTTGCGGAAGCCGTCCGCGGTGGGCTCCAACGCCGCGAAGGACTCGACGTCGGTCTGATCCTGCGGGGCGTCCGTGCGGCCCGGCGTGAACGCGACCGTGACCTCGTGGCCACCGGCCCGCGCGGCCGACTCCACAGCCGCGGTCCCGGCCAGCACGACGAGGTCGGCCAACGAGATCCGCTTGCCTGCGGCCACCGAGGCGTTGAAGGACTCCCGGATGCCCTCCAGGGTACGCAGCACCCGGGCCAGTTCGTCGGGCTCGTTGATCTCCCAGCTGCTCTGCGGCAGCAGTCGGATGCGGCCTCCGTTGGCGCCGCCACGCTTGTCGCTGCCGCGGAACGTCGAGGCCGACGCCCAGGCGGTCGAAACCATCTGTGACACCGAGAGGCCGCTGGCCAGGATCTGTGCCTTGAGCGCGGCGACGTCGCCGTCGTCGACCAGCTCGTGGTCCAGGGCCGGCACCGGGTCCTGCCAGATGAGCGTCTCCTGCGGCACCAGCGGCCCCAGGTAGCGCTGGATCGGTCCCATGTCGCGGTGGGTCAGCTTGAACCACGCCCGGGCGAACGCGTCGGCGAACTGCTCCGGGTGCTCCAGGAAACGCCGCGAGATCTGCTCGTAGATCGGGTCGAACCGCAGCGCGAGGTCAGTGGTCAGCATGGTCGGCGGGCGGGTCAGCGAGCCGTCCTCGGGATCGGGCACGGTGTTCGCGCCGGCACCGCCCTTCGGCTGCCACTGGTTCGCGCCGGCGGGGCTCTTGGTCAGCTCCCAGTCGTAGGCGAACAGGTTCTCGAAGTAGCTGTTGCTCCACCTCGTCGGAGTCGCGGTCCAGGTGACCTCGATACCGCTGGTGATGGCGTCGCGGCCCTTGCCACTGCCGTAACTGTTGCGCCAGCCGAGGCCCTGCTCCTCCAACGGTGCACCCTCGGGCTCGGCCCCGATGTGCGGTTCGGGATCCGCCGCGCCGTGCGTCTTGCCGAACGTGTGCCCACCCGCGATGAGGGCGACCGTCTCCTCGTCGTTCATCGCCATCCGGGCGAACGTCTCGCGGATGTCACGAGCCGAGCCCAGCGGGTCCGGGCTCCCGTTCGGGCCCTCCGGGTTGACGTAGATGAGCCCCATCTGTACCGCCGCCAGCGGGCCCTCCAGCTCACGGTCGCCGGTGTAGCGCTCGTCGCCCAGCCAGGTGTCCTCAGGGCCCCAGTAGACGTCCTCGTCGGGTTCCCAGACGTCCGCACGGCCGCCGGCGAATCCGAACGTCGTGAAGCCCATCGTCTCCAGCGCGCGGTTGCCGGTGAGCACGAGGAGGTCGGCCCACGAGATGGCGCTGCCGTACTTCTGCTTGATCGGCCACAGCAGCCGCCGGGCCTTGTCGAGATTGGCGTTGTCCGGCCAGCTGTTCAGGGGCGCGAACCGCTGCATCCCGGCGCCGGCCCCGCCTCGGCCGTCGCTGATCCGGTACGTGCCGGCACTGTGCCAGGCCATCCGGATGAAGAACCCGCCGTAGTGGCCGAAATCGGCGGGCCACCACTGCTGAGAGTCCGTCATCAGCGCGTCGACGTCGCGGGTCAAGGCGTCGAGATCGAGGCCGGCGAAGGCCGCGGCGTAGTCGAAGTCCGCGCCCATCGGGTTGGACGCGGCGGAGTGCTTGCGGAGAATCTTGAGGTTGAGCTGGTTGGGCCACCACTCCCGGTTGCCCACCCCCTCGGTGGGGTGGTTGGGGCGGTGGGCGACGGGGCAGACCCCCTCGCTCTCCTCGGTGTTCATGTCTCCGACGACGGCATCGTGCTCAGCCATTGGATGTCCTTTCTGGATCGGGAGATGTAGGGCCATGGGCGGGGGTGGATGGTCGGTGGACGGGGACACAGGCGGGGCACCGGCCCCAGAAGACGACCTCGGCCTCATCGACGACATAACCGTGGTCCTCGGAGGCGGTCAGGCAGGGGGTGAGACCGACCGCGCAGTCGACGTCGGCGATGGCGCCGCACGCGCGGCAGATGACGTGGTGATGGTTGTCACCGACCCGGGCCTCGTAGCGGGCGACGGAGCCGGCGGGCTCGATACGGCGGAGCAGGCCGGCGACGGTCAGCGCCCGCAACACGTCGTAGACGGCCTGGGTGGACACCTCGCCGATGGCCTCGCGCACCGTGCGGACGATCGAGTCGGTATCGGAGTGCGAGTGCTCGTGGACCGTGGTCAGTACGGTCACTCTGGGTCGGGTCACCCGCAGCGACGCCCCGCGGAGCATGGCCTCGGCGTCCGCGGCGGTGAGCACGAGGGCAGTCTGGACCCGTTTTCTGGAATCGGTCAAGAAGTGTCGGTCGCCCCTGCGGAACGCATAGTGCACGTGTCACCCGAGCGTATTGGAGGAGATCGATGGAGTACGACGTCATCGTCGTCGGGGGTGGTCCCGCCGGTGAGGTTCTGGCCGAGCGCACCGCCAGAGCAGGTCTCAACGTCGCGCTGATCGAGGTGGAGCTGGTCGGGGGCGAGTGCCCGTTCTGGGCATGCATGCCCAGCAAGGCGCTGCTGCGCAGCGTCCACGCGTTGGCCGCGGCCCGCCGGGTGCCGGGGGCGGGCGAGGCGGTGACGGGCGAGCTGGACGTGGCGGCAGTGCTGGCCCATCGCGACGAGCTGATCTCTCATCTCGACGATGCCGAGCAGGAGGCGGCACTGGTCGGCGCCGGGGTGGTCGTCGTCCGGGGCCGGGGGCGGCTGAACGGGCCGCGGCGGGTGGACGTGACCGGCGCCGATGGGGCGCTCACCGAGCTGCGGGCCAGGCACGCCGTCGTGCTCGCCACCGGTTCCGTCGCCGCGATCGCACCAGTGCCGGGGCTGGCGCAGGCGTCACCGTGGACAAGTCGCGAGGCGACCACCGCCAGCGCGGTGCCGAAGCGCCTGGTGGTGCTGGGTGGCGGAGTCGTCGGCGTGGAGATGGCGCAGGCATGGCGGGGACTCGGTAGTGAGCAGGTGGTCGTGGTGGTCCGCGAGCCGCAGTTGATGCCCACGCTGGAACCGTTCGTCGGCGAGCGACTCGTGGCCGCCCTGCGTCAGGAGGGCATCGAGGTGCTGCTGGACACCGAGGCCGGGCGGGTCGAGCGCGAGCCGGGCGGCGAGCGTGTCGTGCACCTGCCCGGGGGCCGGACCCTGGTGTGCGACGAGCTGCTGGCCGCCACCGGACGCCGGCCGGCAACGGAGGACGCGGGGCTCGCCACGGTGGGGCTGGAACCCGGCGAGGACGTCGCGGTGGACGACACCATGCTCGTCGCAGGGACGGATTGGCTGTACGCGATCGGGGACGTCAACGGGCGGGCGCTGGTGACGCACCAGGGCAAGTACCAGGCCCGGGTGGCGGCGGCCGCCGTGCTGGCGCGCAGCCGAGGTGAGGAGCCGCCGTACCGCGCCGAGGCGGATGACGCGGCCGTGCCGCAGGTCATCTTCACCGATCCCGAGATCGCCGCGGTCGGGTTGAGCTCCGCCGAGGCGACGGAGCGCGGCCTGCGGGTGCGGACGGTGGAGTTCGAGCTGGGTGACACTGCGGCCGCGCTGCTGCACGCCCGCGACTACAGCGGCCGGGCCGCGCTGGTCATCGACGACGGGGCGTCCGTCATCGTCGGCGCGACCTTCGTCGGGCAGGACGTGGCCGAGCTGGTGCACGCCGCGACCATCGCCATCGTCGGCCAGGTGCCGCTGGAACGGCTCCGGCACGCCGTTCCCAGTTTCCCGACGCTCAGCGAGGTGTGGCTCAGCCTGTTGGCGGAGTACGGGCAGTAAGTGACCGACTGTGCGTTGGGGACGCCACCTACGCATGCCACAGTGGCCGACCGTGCCA
Source organism: uncultured Kineosporiaceae bacterium (assembly GCA_964516515.1). GTDB lineage: Bacteria > Actinomycetota > Actinomycetes > Actinomycetales > JBBAYJ01 > JANNOG01. The sequence goes on from CAZEYA010000011.1 coordinate 23,145, forward strand.
CCCGAAGATCGCCGCCGAGACCGAGGGGGCCGCGGGCTACCGCGACCATCCGCACAGCAACTTGCGACCGCGCAGGACCGGCCAGTCTCCGACCTGGTCGGCCCCGCTCTCGCGGTACTCCTCGTCGGCATCAACCCGAGCCTGTGGTCGGCGGTCATCGACCGGCACTTCGGCAACCCCGCCAACCGGTTGTGGCCGGTGCTGCACCTCGCAGGCTTCACGCCCCGGCAACTGCTGCCGACCGACGCCGACGAGCTGCTCGGGCTGGGGATCGGTATCACCAACATGGTCAACCGGGCGACCGCCACCGCGGCGGAGATCCGGGACGACGAGCTGCGCGCGGGTGTCCCGCGACTGCTCACCACCGTTGAGACCTGGCAGCCGGAGATCGTCGCCTTCCTCGGCCTGCACGCCTACCGCGTCGCCTTCGGCCGTCCCAAGGCGGCGGTGGGCCGGCAGCAGGAGCGCGTCGCAGACGCCGTCACATGGCTGCTGCCCAACCCGAGCGGCCTCAACGCCCACTATCAACTGCCCGACCTCGTCCGCCTCTACGGCGAGCTGCACACCGCCGCATGCGGCTGAGGCCGACATCACGCTCGCTGCACGCCATAGACGGCAGGATGGCCGTATGTCGTTCGAGGTCAGTGGCGGCGCCTACACCGCGTTCATGGGCAGGTTCGCCGACCCGTTGGCAGTGCGGTTCGCGGACACGGTCGGGGTCACCGCGGGCCAAGCCGTACTGGACGTCGGGTGCGGGACGGGCGCGCTGACGCGCGTCCTGGTCGACCGCGTGGGAGGCGAGCGCGTCGGTGCGGTCGACCCGTCGCAATCGTTCGTGGCCGTGATGCGCGAGCGATTCCCGACGCTGGACGTGCGGCATGGAAGGGCGGAGGAGCTGCCGTACGAGACCGCGACGTACGACGTGGTCCTGGCGCAGCTCGTCGTCCACTTCATGACCGACCCGGTGCGGGGCATCGCCGAGATGGCCCGCGTGTCACGACCGGGTGGCACCGTCGGGACCGCGGTGTGGGATCACGGCGGTGGCAGTGGCCCGCTCGCGGTGTTCTGGGAGGGGGTGCGGTCGATGGATCCGCACGCCGACGACGAGTCCGGCCTGCCGGGAGTGCGCGAGGGTCACCTGGCGGAGCTGTTCCGGCAGGCGGGACTGCCGCAGCTGAACGAGACCGCGCTGACCGTGACGGTGCCGTATGACTCGTTCGAGCAGTGGTGGCACCCCTTCACGCTCGGCGTCGGGCCCGCCGGCGCCCACGTCGCGGCCCTGCAGGACCCCGCCCGCGAGGAGCTGCGACAGCGGTGCCGGGCCCTGCTACCCGTCCGCCCGTTCACCATCCGCGCCACCGCATGGGCCGTCTGGGCCACCGTCCCCCCGGCACCCGCCTGACTGACCGACCGAGCGCTGGGGTGCAGCGGGCACCCCGGGCAGGATGTGCCGGTTCGGACTGCAGAACAGGGTCAGTCCCCTACGACGTCCGCGGTGTCGACCACGCCTGTCCACGGCGAACGGCTGGTCGACCGTCGCCTCGATGCTGTGGCAGTCCTAGCCATCCTTGATCGTCAGGTGCTGGGTTTCCTTCACCGTGGCGAGCATGGTGTCCGACCCACCCGCAGCTGCCACCACGGAGAATCCTTCGGACAGATACAGCCGCCGAGCCGGATTGGCGCGCTCCACACTCAGTGAGATCGCCGGGACGCCCCGGGCGCTCGCGCCGTCCATCACCGCGCGCAGGAGTGCTCGCCCCACCCCGCGCCCGCGGTGCGACCTCACCACAGCGATGGACACCTCCGGGGTGGCGTCGTCGACATAGCCGAAGCCCGGATCGGCCGCCGCGAAGTACCGCAACCAGGCAGCCCCGATCGGACCGTCGTCGCCGACCGCCACCACGCCGAGATCGGTCGACGTCATCCAGCCGTGGACGTAGTGCGCCAGGTCGGGATCGGCCTCGATCTCCGGCAGCGTCAGGCTCCGCTCGGGCAGCCAATTGACCGCCTCGCGCACCATGCGCCACAGAAACGCCTCGTCCGTCTGCATCGCGCTGCGAAGCGAGAACCCGGCCATCACCGCCAACGTACCTGGCAAGCGGCCGACGCTCGCCGTCGCTCGGGGTCGTCCGCGCCGGTGCGGAGGGGCCGCAATCGGGGTGCCAGGATCGTGGGGTGCCCGACACCGATGCCACGCCTGCGATAGCGGGCAGGACCGTACTGATCACCGGCGGCAGCAGCGGGATCGGCAAGGCCACCGCGCTCGGCCTCGCCCGGATGGGGGCCTCCCTCGCCATCACCGGGCGCGACCGCGGCCGGACCGAGGCCGCGGCACACGAGATCCGCGCCGCCGGCGGCGGGCGGGTGGACGTTCTCATCGGCGACCTGTCAGTCCAGGCCGAGGTACGGCGAGTCGCCGAGCAGGCACTCGAGCGCCTCGACCGGTTGGACGTGCTGGTCAACAACGTCGGCGGCTACTGGAACACCAGGCACGTCACCGCCGACGGGCTGGAGCACACGTTCGCGCTGAACCATCTCGCGCCGTTCCTGCTCACCGACCTGTTGCTGGAACGGCTGCAAGCCGGCGGCTCGGCCCGGGTGGTCACCGTCTCCTCCGGCGCGCATGCCTTGGGTAAGATCGACTTCGACGACCTGCAGGGTGAACGCTCGTACTCCCCCTTCCGCGCATACGCCCAGTCCAAGCTGGCCAATGTGATGTTCAGCCACGAACTCGCGCGTCGCCTGGCCGGCACCGGCGTCACGGCCAATGCGCTGCATCCCGGGGTGGTGAGCACCGGCTTCGGGGTCGAGGACGCCGGCCGGGTCCAACGCCTGCTCGTGCCGTTGGGGCGGCCGTTCATGAAGTCCCCGACGCAGGGGGCGGCCACCTCGATCCACCTGGCGGCCGCGCCCGAGCTGCAACACGTCACCGGCCGCTACTTCGCCGACCGCAAGCCCAAGAAGTCCAGCAAGCTCAGCCACGACCATCAGGCCGCCGAACGGTTGTGGCAGGTCAGCGCCGAGCTCGTCGGTCTCGAGCCTGACTCACGAAAGTGACTGTCCGTGCGTTGTGGACGTGGGGAGAGCGGTCATGCCAGCCCGGGGGATCGGAAAAGGCCGGTTTCATAGATCGTGTAATGGCGCCGCCACACATCCGGGTCTTGAGAGGGGCCCGGGCACTGTCACCGCTGGCGCTGTCCCCGGTGGCCGACCGCCAGCCCGCCGGTGGAGCGGATCACGAGGTGCACATGCCCGCCAGCGGCCGAGAAATTCACCCACCCGCGAGATAGGCACCGACCTGAGTTGCTCAGCTTGCGCTTTCGAGTCCTCCCTGAGCCCGGTCCGGTCAGCGGGCAGTAGTACCTGAAAGGAGAAGATCCGGTCCGGTATTGCTGGTGAGAAGGACAACAGTGACACCCCTGCCATGCCGACGCGCACCCTACGAGATGTGTACCGTTCGGCATCCGTGCGAGGGAGGCCGCATGCACGAACTGTCGATCTGCCGCTCGATCGTCGACGTCGTGGACCGTCATGCGGCCGGGCGAGGCGTCGAGGTGATCAACCTGCAGGTGGGCGAGCTGCGGCAGATAGTGCCGGACACGCTCGTGTACTGCTGGACGCTGGTCACCGCGGATACCGCGCTCGCCTCGTCGCAGTTGCGGGTCGATCGGGTGACCGCAGCCATCCGCTGCAAGGCCTGTGGGCACGGGACTGCGCTGACCGGGCCGATCCTGGTGTGCGAGGCATGCGACGGTCGCGACGTGGAGATCGTCGCCGGCGAGGAGTTCCTCATCACGTCGCTCGAGCTTGTGGAGGCCTGAGGAGATGGGTCGGTTCCACCGGCACGAGGACGGGCAGGAGCACGCGCACGACGAGGCCCACGTCGATCGCGGGGACCATTCGGGGTACGCCACGGGTACCGATCGCGTGGAGATCCTGGAACGGGTCTTCGAGGAGAACGACCGCACCGCCGCGGCCAACCGGGCGGACTTCGACGCCGCCGGAGTGATCGCGGTCAACCTGATGTCGTCTCCCGGCGCCGGCAAGACCGCCCTGCTGGCCGAGACCCTGCGCCGGCTGCGCGGGACGGTCCGGATCGGGATCGTCGAGGGCGACATCGAGACCAGCTTGGACGCGGAGCGGCTGGCCGGCTTCGGGGCGCAGATCGCCCTGCTCAACACCGCCAACGGTTTCGGCGGCGAGTGCCATCTGGACGCACCCATGGTGCGAGCCGCGCTGGGCCGGCTGTCCCTGGGCGATATCGACCTGCTGGTCGTGGAGAACGTCGGGAACCTGGTGTGCCCGGCCGAGTTCCACGTCGGGGAGCACCGGCGGGCGATGGTCTATTCGATCACCGAGGGCGAGGAGAAACCGCTGAAGTACCCGGTGATGTTCCGCTCCGTCGACCTCGTCGTGGTCAACAAGATGGACCTGCTCCCGCATCTCGATTTCGACCTCGCCGCATTCCGCGCCAACCTGGCCGACGTCAACCCGCGGGTCCGCGTCATCGAGACCAGCGCCCGCGACGGCAGCGGCGTCGACGAGTGGTGCGAGTGGCTGCGCGAGGGAGTGCAGGTCGCCGCTTGAGGAGCCAGCGCCGGGTCGTCCGGGTGCGCGGGATCGTCCAGGGGGTGGGCTTCCGGCCGTTCGTCCGCACGCTGGCGGTGGGACTCGGCCTGACCGGGTCCGTGCGCAACGATTCCGAGGGCGTGCTGGCGGACGTCACCGGGACACCACAGACGCTGGCGGAGTTCTGCCGCCTGGTTCGCCACGACGCGCCGCCACTGGCGGTCGTCACCGCCGTCGAGTGGTCCGAGACCGCGCCCGACCCGCTGGCATCCACCGGGTTCACCATCGACTCCTCGGTCGGCGGCACCGGCCGCACCCTGGCGCCACCGGACACCGCGACCTGCCGGGACTGCCTGCGCGAGTGCACCGACCCCGCCGATCGCCGGTATCGGCACCCCTTCATCGCCTGCACCAACTGCGGTCCGCGGTTCACGATCATCCGATCGCTGCCCTACGACCGGCCGAGCACGACGATGGACCGGTTCGAGATGTGCGGGGCATGCCGAGCGGAGTACACCGACCCGGCCGATCGCCGATTCCACGCCCAGCCGGTCGCGTGCCACGACTGCGGCCCAGTGCTCGGCTACCACCGGGCCGGGCAGCCGACCGCGTCATGCGAGGCCGCTCTGAGCGCCGCCCGGGTCGACCTGGCGGCCGGGGCAATCCTCGCGGTCAAGGGCATCGGCGGATACCACCTCGCCTGCGACGCCACCGATCCGGCGGCCGTGGCGAGGCTGCGGGAGCGCAAGCAGCGCGGCGACAAACCGTTCGCGGTCCTGGTCGGCGATATCGCCACCGCCCGCCGCTTCGCCCTCGTCGACGAGGTGGAGACCGCCGAGCTCACCGGGCCGCGGTGCCCGGTCGTCCTGGTGCGGCGCCGCCCCGATCCCGAGTCGGCCGTCGCCGAGCACGTCGCTCCCGGCAATGCCGACGTCGGCGTGATGTTCCCGCCGTCGGCGTTGCACCACCTGCTGCTCGGGCTGCCGGATGACCCGCCCGGGCCGATCGCCCTCGTTCTGACCAGCGGGAACCTGTCGGGCGAGCCGATCGTCACCGGCGACGCCGAGGCCATCGACCGGCTGCGCGGCATCGCCGACTCGTGGCTGGCCCACGACCGCGAGATCCTCGTCCCCTGCGACGACTCGGTGACCGCCGTCGTTCTCGGCGAGCCGGCCCCGATCCGCCGTTCCCGCGGCTGGGCGCCGTTGCCGCTGGAGTTGCCGCCGCCGCTGGGTCAGTCGCCGTGCCCGGCGATGCTGGCCACCGGCGGCGACCTCAAGACCACCATCGCGCTCGCCGATCAGGGCTCGGTCTGGCTCTCCGCCCACCTCGGTGACATGGACGACCTGCGGACCCAGCAGGCCGCGACGCTGGCCCGCGGCCACCTCGAAGCGCTGCTCGGCGTCGCCCCGAAGCACGTGGTCACCGACGCCCACCCCGGCTACCGCAGCCGCGCGTGGGGACGGGCCGCCGCTTCGCCCGACTGGGGCACGTCACAGGTGCAACACCACCACGCCCATATCGTCGCGGTGATGGCAGAGCACGGCCTACCGCCGGGAACGACAGTGGTCGGGATCGCCCTGGACGGCACCGGATACGGCGGCGACGGCGCGATCTGGGGCGGGGAGATGCTGCTGGCGTCCTACCGCGAGTACGAGCGGCTCGCCCATCTGTCCTACGTCCCCCTCGCCGGGGGGGACGCGGCGGTGACGCGCGGCTACCGGATGGCGTTGGCGCATCTGCACGCGGCGGGTGTGCCCTGGCAGGCGGACCTGCCGTGCGTCACGGCGTGCCCGCAGGCCGAGGCGCGGGTGATGGCGCACCAGCTCGCGACGGGCCTCGGCACCGTGCCGACGTCCAGCGCCGGCCGGCTGTTCGACGCCGTCGCCTCGATCCTCGGGATCTGCCACGAGTCTGGGTTCGAGGCCCAGGCAGCGATGGCGCTCGAGGCAGCGGCCGCTCGTTGCCAGACGTGGGCCATCGGATATCCGCTGCCCGCCCTCGACGGCGTGTGGGACTGCGGGTCACTTGTCCGCGCCGTCGTGGCCGATCTGCGATCCGGCGCCGCGGTTCCAGTCATCGCCGCCCGGTTCCACACCGGCCTGGCCGGCGGCATAGCCGCCGCCGCCGTGACCGAGGCCGCCCGGGCAGGGGTCGACACCGTGGCGCTCAGCGGTGGGGTGTTCGCCAACCGGCTGCTGACCACCATCACTGTGACCGCGCTGCGCGAGGCGGGGCTCCGGGTGCTGCGGCATCGGCTGGTGCCGGCCAACGACGGCGGGCTGGCGCTCGGTCAGGTGGCGGTTGCCGCCGCAGGGTGGCTCATCCGATGACGTCGGACAACCGGGGACTGGTCGTCCACTCCCGCTGCGCCGCCACAGCCATCCGGCAACGGTGCGGCTCTAGCCACATCGACCGGAATCGACTTACAGTGCGCTGGCCGGCGATGCAGCCGGCGGCCGAGAGGGGGATCACATGTGCCTCGCAGTGCCGGGACGGATCGTCTCGATAGCCGAGCGCGACCATATGCGGATGGCGACCGTGGATTTCGGCGGCGTCCTCAAGGACGTGTGTCTGGCCTACCTCCCGGACATCGAGGTGGGTGACTACACCATCGTCCACGTCGGGTTCGCCATCCAGCGCCTCGACGAGGCCTCGGCGCTGGAGACTCTGGCCCTGTTCGAGAATCTCGGCATCCTGGACACCGAATTCGGCGACGACTGGGATCGGGCGGCGCAGGAGAGCGGCGCGGCACCGGTGGCGGCCTCGTGAAATACCTTGAGGAGTTCAGCGATCCTGAGCTGGCCGCACGCCTGCTGGACGACATTCGCGCCACGGTCACCCGACCGTGGGCGCTGATGGAGGTGTGCGGCGGCCAGACCCACTCGATCATCCGCCACGGCATCGACCAACTGCTACCGGAGCAGATCGAGATGATCCATGGGCCGGGGTGCCCGGTGTGCGTGACCCCGCTGGAGATCATCGACAAAGCGTTGGAGATCGCGTCGCGGCCCGGTGTCATCTTCTGCTCGTTCGGCGACATGCTGCGGGTACCGGGCAGCGGGCGCGACCTGTTTCGGGTCAAGAGCGCCGGCGCGGATGTCCGGGTCGTCTATTCCCCGCTGGATGCGCTGAACCTCGCCCGGGACAACCCCGACCGGCAGGTGGTGTTCTTCGGGATCGGGTTCGAAACCACCGCACCACCGAACGCGATGACCGTGTACCAGGCGAAACGTCAGGGCATCGAGAACTTCAGCCTGCTGGTCTCGCATGTCCGGGTCCCGCCGGCGATTCGGGCGATCATGGAGTCGCCATCATGCCGGGTGCAGGGATTCCTGGCCGCCGGGCACGTCTGCTCGGTAATGGGAACGGCCGAGTACCCCGAACTGGCCGAGCGCTACCGGGTGCCGATCGTCGTCACCGGCTTCGAGCCGCTGGACATCCTGGAGGGCATTCGGCGCACCGTCCGGCAGCTGGAGGCCGGGCGTCACGAGCTGGAGAACGCCTACCCGCGCGCGGTGCCGGCTGAGGGCAACCCGGCCGCACGCGCCATGCTCGCCGACGTCTTCGAGGTCACCGACCG
>CAZEYA010000011.1:31306-41617 GCA_964516515.1 uncultured Kineosporiaceae bacterium
GGGTCATCCCGGGGTCGGGGTGGCGGCTGTCGCAGGCCTATCGGGACTACGACGCCGAGTGCCGCTTCGACGTCGGGGACATGCACACGGCCGAGTCCGCAACCTGCCGCTCCGGCGAGGTGCTGCAGGGCCTGATCAAGCCGCACGAGTGCGAAGCGTTCGGCACCGAGTGCACGCCTCGCAATCCGCTCGGCGCCACCATGGTCAGCAGCGAGGGGGCCTGTGCGGCGTACTACTCCTACCGGCGGCTGGCCACCCCGACGGTGCGCGCCGGAGCCTCCCCGCGCGTTCCGGCGGGCGTGTGACCCTCGACATCACCGGATGGGTGTGCCCGCTGCCATTGCGGGACAGCCCCACCATCGTCATGGGCCACGGCGGCGGCGGCGCCATGTCGGCGGAGCTGATCCACCACCTGTTCCTGCCCGCGCTGGCACCGGCCGCCGGTGCGACCCAGGTGCTCGCCGATCTCGGCGACTCGGCGGTGGTGGGCGTGGCCGGGATGCGGCTGGCCATGTCCACCGATTCCTACGTGGTGCGGCCGATGTTCTTCCCCGGTGGGTCGATCGGAGACCTGGCGGTGAACGGGACGGTCAACGACATCGCCATGTCCGGTGCGGCGCCGCTGTACCTGACCGCTGGTTTCATCCTCGAAGAGGGCACCGCGGTGGAGGTCGTCGGTCGAGTGGCCGAGGCGATGGGGGTGGCCGCGCGCACCGCCGGAGTCACCGTCGTCACGGGTGACACCAAAGTCGTCGATGCGGGCCATGGCGACGGCGTCTACGTGACCACTGCCGGGGTCGGCTTCGTCCCCGCGGGGGTCGACATCGGGCCTTCGCGGGCCAGGCCCGGTGATGTCGTCATCGTCAGCGGGGCGATCGGGATGCACGGGATCGCCGTCATGTCGGTCCGAGACGGGCTGGAGTTCGAGTCGCAGATAAGAAGCGACACCGCGGCCCTGCACGGGCTCGTGGCGGCCATGATCGAGCCTGACGATGACGGTGTGCGGCCCGGCGTGCGCGTCCTGCGGGACCCGACCCGCGGTGGCCTCGCCGCCAGCTTGAATGAGATCGCCGCCGCCTCGGGGGTCGGTGTCGACGTCGTCGAGCGTTCCGTGCCCGTGCCTGCCCATGTCGCCAACGCCTGCGGCTTCCTCGGCCTTGACCCGTGGTACGTCGCCAACGAGGGCAAGCTGGTCGCCTTCGTTGCCCCCGAGGACGCCGCCGACGTGCTGGAGCGGATGCGAGCGCATCCGCTGGGCGCCGAGGCCGCGGTCATCGGCGAGTGCGTCGAGGAGCACCCGGGGATGGTCGTGGCGCACACCGCCTTCGGGGCCACGCGGGTCGTCGACCTGCCCATCGGGGAACAACTGCCCCGGATCTGCTGACGTCCCGCGCGCTTGCGCAGGTGCCTGTCGGCTACTAACGTACAACCTGATGGTTGTAGGATTGCAGGATGCGGAGCGGGCGGACCTCGTGTTCCACGCTCTGGCCGATGCCACCCGGCGGGACATCGTCGCGGTGGTGCTGGCCGCCGACCACTCCGTATCCGATCTTGCCCGCCGTTACCCGATGAGCTTCGCGGCCGTCCAGAAGCACGTGGCCGTCCTGGAGCGCGCAGGGTTGATCACCAAGCGGCAGCAGGGCCGAGAGCAGCGCGTCAGCGGCGACGTCGACGCCCTGCGAGAGGCCCACCGCCTCCTCGACCAGCTGGAACTCATCTGGCGTGGGCGTATCGACCGCATCGGCGAGATCCTCGCCGAGCCGACCGAAGGAGCACCGACATGACCGTCACCGGCATCACGAAGGACCCCCAGTCGCAGCGCATGGCCATCGAGGCCCGCTTCGACGCCCCACCGGCGCGCGTCTGGCAGGTGTGGGCCGACCCGCGGCAACTGGAGCGGTGGTGGGGTCCGCCCACGTACCCCGCCACCGTCATCGACCACGACCTCAGCCCCGGCGGCGCGGTCACCTACGTCATGGTCGGACCCGACGGCGACAAGCACGCCGGCTGGTGGCGCATCACCGCCGCGAATCCGCCTCACACCCTGGAGTTCGAGGACGGTTTCGCCGACGAGAGCGGGACGCCCAACCCGGACATGCCCGTCACCGTCGTCCGTGTCACCCTGACCGACCACCCCGACGGCGGTACCGGCATGACCATCGAATCCCGGTTCCCCAGCACCGAGGCCATGCAGCAGATGGTCGAGATGGGTATGGAGGAGGGCATGACGGCCGCCATGGGTCAGATCGACGGGCTACTGGCGCACGACGTCCGCTGAGAAGCTGGGTGACGGGGGGCGGGACGGGCTGGGGTCAGCCGAGCGTGAAGGGGTCGCGGGTGTTGCCCGCCAGGTCCACCCAGATGGCCTTGGTCCGGGTGTACTCCAGAACGGCGGCGCTGCCGTTCTCGCGGCCCCATCCGCTGTACCCGCTGCCGCCGAAGGGAACATTGGGCGCCACCATCCGGTAGGCGTTGACCCACACGTTGCCTGCCCGGACGGCATGGGCGACCCGATGCGCCCGGCGGACGTCCTGCGTCCACACCCCGGCGGCCAGCCCGTACCGGGTGTCGTTGGCGAGCCGGATCGCCTCGTCCTCGGAGTCGAACCGCAGCACGCTCAGCACCGGCCCGAACACCTCCTCCTGCGCGATCTCGGCGTCCGCGGTCACATCGGTGAGGATCGTCGGGGCATAGAACAGCCGCCCCGCCTCGGGCACTCCTGCGCCCCCGCAAGCCACCGTGGCGCCCGCGGCACGCGCCCGGTCGACCAGCCCAGACACCGTCTGCCACTGTGCGTCGTTGGCCATCGGGCCCATCTCGCTGGCCATGTCCAGCGGGTCACCGAGCCGGATCCGTCCGGCACGCTCGATCAGGCGGGCCACCAGATCGTCGTGGACGTCACGGTGCACGATCAGCCGGGACCCGGCCATGCAGGTCTGGCCCGACGCCGCGAAGATCCCCGCGACGACGCCATTGACAGACGCATCCAGGTCGGCGTCGGCGAACACCAGCTGGGCCGACTTGCCACCCAGTTCGAGCGTGGCGCGAGCGAGATGCGCGGCTGCACCTTGGGCGACCGCGATCCCGACATCGGGCGACCCGGTGAACGCGACCTGCCGCACGCCAGCATGACCGACGAGAGCTGCGCCCAGGCTGCCGCTGCGGCCGGTCACCACGTTGTAGACGCCGGCGGGGAAGCCGGCGTCCTGAAGTTTCGAGCCCAGGACCAAAGCCGTCACCGGCGTGTACGGCGAGGGTTTGACCACCATCGCACACCCGGCGGCCAACGCGGGCGCCAGCTTCCACATCAGCAACAACAGGGGCGAGTTCCACGGCACGATCGCCGCGACCACACCGACCGGCTCGTGCCGGGTGTAGATGAGGAAATCCGGGTTCTGCGGCGGGATCACCTCGCCTTGCAGCTTGTCGGCGATACCAGCGAAATAGCGCAACCACTGCGGCAGCAGTCTCATCTGGCCGGACGTCTCGCGGATCAGCTTCCCATTGTCCGTGCTCTCCAGGACCGCGAGTTCATCGGCGTCGCGCTCCAGGATGTCAGCCAGGGCGCGCATCAACCGGGCCCGTTCGAAACCCGTCGCCCGACCCCAGGGGCCGGCCATTGCCGCCTCGGCAGCACCGACGGCGAGGTCGACGTCGCGCTCGTCGCAGTCGGGCACCGACGCCCAGGGCGAGCCGGTGAAGGGGTTGGCGGTCTCGAATCGTGCCCCGCCCACTGCCTCGGTCCACCCGTCACCGATCCGGAGCTGGTAGGTGAGCTCTGTCATGACAGACATCCATCCTGCGCGGCGCCATTTCTGGTGGCAGTCTCGTCACCGCGGCCCGACCTGTCCATGCCGGCGATGCGTCATCGCGCCAAGAGAGGAACCAACGTGTCACGAGTCTTCGGCTTCACCGAGTACGGCGACGCCTCCGTCCAGGAGTTCTGGGAGCGCGAGACCCCAGAACCCGGCCCGAGCGAACTACTCGTCGCCGTGCGCGCCGCGGGCGTCAACCCCTTCGACGTCAAGATCCGTGAGGGGGCCCTCCAGGAGTGGATCCCGCTGGACCTTCCCGCCGGCCTGGGCTCTGAGGTCGCGGGTGTCGTCGAGGCGGTGGGCGCCGACGTCGAGGGATTCGCGGTGGGTGACGAGGTGCTCGGCCGGGTGCGGCCTGGCGCCGGCGGTATTGCTGAGCACACGTTGGTCGGCGCGGAGGGCGCCGTCGCGAAGCACACCGCGGTCTCGTTCACCGACGCGGCGACACTGCCGGTGGCCGCCACGACGGCCTTCGACGCTATCAAGCAGCTTGGCCTGCAGTCCGGGCAGACGCTGCTGATCAACGGAATCGGCGGCGGGGTCGGGGTGGCCGCAGCGCAACTCGCCCGACTCGATGACGTGATGGTCGTCGGCACCGGAAGCGAATCCAAGCGCGCGCTGGTCGAGTCCCTCGGCGCCGTGCTCGTGGTCTACGGCGCCGGCGTCGAGGACCGCATCCGGCAGATCCTGCCAGATGGCGTCGACGGCGTTCTCGACCTGGTCGGCGGCCAGGCACTGCGATCCGTGGCCACCGCCGCCAAGGATCGCGCGAAGCTTGTCAGCGCCGTCGACCCGGGCACCACCGCGGAGCTGGGCGGGGCGGAGTTCCTCCGGGGCGACTTCACCGAGTCGCTGGGCGAGGTCGTCGCCCTGGTTGCCGACGGCAAGCTGGACCCTCACGTCAACGATGTCCTGGCGTTCGAGGACGCAGCAGACGCGATGTCGGCCGTCGAGAGCGGGCACTCGCAGGGCAAGGTGGTCATCCACGTGGCTTGAGCGTGAGGCCGCCCCGACGAGGAGCATCCTCACGGCAACTGTCAGGCGGCCGACCCGGGCGCTTCGACCCCGGCGTCAACCCACCACCGCGTCCAGCAAGTGGTGGGCGGCCGAGTACACCTACCCGGCAGCAGCGGCGCGAGTCCGGCCGGGAAGCACTCGGCGTGCGACGTCGGTCAACGTGACGACGCCAATGAGGTCCGAGCCGTGCTCGACCACGGCGAGCTGTTGGCGCTGCTCGCGCATCTGGCGCAGCAGTTCGTACACCGGCGTCGCGGCGTCGACGCGGAAGACCGGACGGGCGAAGGCGACCGCCCGCTCGCCGACGTCCGCCCGCATGGTGTCGCGGACGTGCACCACTCGCGCCAACCGGCCGGCCTCGTCCGTCATGAGGATGCGGAGGTGACCGGACGACTGGGCGGCGGCGCGGACGTCCACGACTGCCGCGCCGGGACCTACGGCCGTGGGCTCCGGGTTAGGTGTGGTGATGTCCGCGACGGTCAGTCCTTGAAGCTCCAGGACTCCCGACAGCTGCGTGCCCAGCTCGGGTCCCAGGACACCGGCTTGTTCGGAGTACTCGACGAGGCTTCGGATGGTGGCGGCGTCTCGTCCGCCGACGGCGGCCTTGTCGACCGGCTCGACGCCGGTCCTGGCCACGAGTCGGTTGGCGATCGCGTTGACCCACAGCAGGAAGGGCCGGAAGATCCAGATGAAGCCGCGCGAGGGGACGCCGATCATGCGGGCGGCGAGCTCAGGGTGGGCGATGGCCCACGACTTGGGCGCCATCTCACCGATCACCAGGTGGAGGAACGTCACGGCCAGCAGCGACAGCGCGAAGGCAGCGCCGCCGGCCAGCCATTGCGGCAAACCCCAGGTGGCGAGGACCGGCCCGAGCCAGGCGTCCATGGCGGGCTTGGTGACGGCACCCAGCGCGAAGGTGGCTGCCGTGATGCCCAGCTGCGCGCCGGCGAGCATGATCGTCAGCTCGTTCATCCCGCGCAGTGCCGCCCGGGCGGCGGGGCTGCGCACCGCGTCCTGCTCCAGGCGGTGCCGGCGCGCACCGAGCAGCGCGAACTCGATGATCACGAAGAAGGCGCTGAGCACGATCAGCAGCGCCGTGACGGCAGTGACTCCCCACGCGTTCACGGGTGGCCTTCCACGTCCTGGTCGTCGGCCGGCTCAGGTGTGCCTGCCGGTGGCAGGTGGACCCGCAGCACGCTCGGGACGTGGCGCTCGACCGCCAACACCTCGACCTGCAGCCAGCGCGGCTGCAGGTCGTCGTTCACCATGTCGGCGGCCTCGTGCGGCAGCTCAAGGTCGACGGTCTGCCCCAATGCCGGCAGGTCCCCGCCGTGGGCGATGAGCAGTCCCGCGACCGTTTCGAAGTCCCCTCGCGGCAGCGCACGGCCGATGACCCGCTCGGCCTCGTCGATCGGCAGGTCACCGTCCATGATCCACGCGTGATCACCGTCGGTCGCAGCTGCGACGTCGTCTACGGCGTCGTGCTCGTCGCTGATCTCCCCGACCAGCTCCTCGGCCAGGTCCTCCATGGTGAGGACCCCGCTGAAGCCGCCGTACTCGTCGATGACGCAGGCGAGCTCGTTGCGGCTGCCGGTAAGCCGCTCCAGCGCGTCGGGCAGCGGCATGAGTGTGGGGACGACCAGCGGCGGGCGCATGAGCGTGGTGATCGGACTCTCGTCGGTCGGGTCGGCGCGGAGCACGTCGGCCAGGTGCACGACACCGACAGGCTCCTCCCTGTCGCCCAGCACCGGGTAACGGGTGTGCCCGCTGGACATCAGCGCCCACATCTCGGCGACGGACGTGTCCGGCCTCACCACACCCACCCGCGCCCGGGGGATCATCGCGTGCTCGACGTCGCGGTCGGGGAAGTCGAGGATCCGGTCCAGCAGCATGGATAGCTCGTGCGGCAGATCCCCGCTCGTCCGCGAGTCGCCGATGATGTGCTCGAGATCCTCGGCCGTCGCGCTGCTGTCGACGTCGTGCACGGGCTCCACGCGCAGCAGTCGCAGGACGGCGTTCGACGAGATGTCGAAGAACGAGATGAGCCAGCCGAACACGCTCAGGTACAGCTGGGTCGACCGGGCCAGCGCGCGCGAGAGCGGTTCCGGGTTGGCAATCGCCAGGTTCTTCGGGAACAGCTCACCGAAGATCATCTGCACGACGGCCGCGAGGACCAGCGCGGTCACCGTACCCACGGCGATGCCGACGGCGGTCGGCACGCCACCTGCCCCGAGCAGCGTGCCGAGCGACTCACCGATGAAGGGCTCGGCGACGAAGCCCACTAGGAGGCCGGTCACGGTGATGCCGAGCTGAGCCCCCGACAGCATGAACGACGTGCGGCGGGTGATGTCCAGCGCCCGCCTGGCGCTCACGTCGCCGCTGTCGGCCGCGGCTCGCAGGCGGGACCGGTCGACTGACATGTACGCGAACTCCTGCGCCACGAAGTAGCCGTTGGCCGCGATGATCACAGCTGTCAGCACCAGGCCCAGAAGCAGCAACAGCACCGCGGTGATCACGCCACCACCCCCGGCAGGATGTCTCGGCGCCTGGCCTCGATCGACGCCTCGGGACGTGGTGCGTGACTGCTGGTGGGCACGGTGTGCGGTTTTCCTTCTGTGGTCGTGGCGAACCAGACAGATCTTAAGGCGCGAGCGAGGTCGGCGGCGCCAACCCCCGTGAGTCCACGCCGGTCCGGACGTGCCCACCTGAGGGGTCCCACGTGCCCACTTGACCGGTCGGCACCACCAGCGAGACAGCCTGTCGCTCGGCGAGCGCCCGCCCCCGGCGGCTTCAAATCAAGCGACTACACCGTGGATTGCGATGAGCCGCGTTGGATGGGTGGCGGGCACGGCCGCACGCCACATGTCCGAATATGAGACACCAGCCCGCAGTGCCGACGACTACAGTGGGATGTGGGTCGACCTGCAGGACCCGGGCGATCCATTCGACGATGATGTCGCTGGAGGCAGGCCATGAAAGCACTCGTTTATCACGGACCGGGGAAGAAGAGCTGGGAGGACGTCCCGGACGCAAAGCTCCAGGACGCGACCGATGCCGTCGTGAGGATAGACACGACGACCATCTGCGGCACGGACCTGCACATCCTGCAGGGCGACGTCGCAGCGGTGACCGACGGCAGAATCCTCGGCCACGAGGCGGTCGGCACGATCACCGAGGTGGGGGAGGCCGTCAAGGGGTTCGCGGTCGGGGACCGGGTGCTGGTCCCCGCGATAACGAAATGCGGTCGCTGCGAATACTGCCAGCGGGGAATGCCCTCGCACTGCCAGACGGTCGGCGGAATCGGCTGGATCTTCGGGCATCTCATCGACGGCACTCAGGCCGAGGCGGTCCGGGTGCCGTTCGCCGACACCTCGCTCTATGTGGTGCCGGAGAACGTCACCAACGAACAGGCGATCTTCCTGGCGGACTCGCTGCCCACGGGCTACGAGGTCGGCGTCCTGGCCGGCGGCGTCCGCCCTGGTGACACCGTCGCGGTCATCGGGGCCGGGGCCGTCGGGCTGGCGGCCATCCTGACCACCGGGCTGTGGGGCGCCTCGAAGGTGATCGCCGTGGACTCCAACAAGTTTCGCCTGGAGAAGGCACTGGAATTTGGCGCGACCGACGCCGTGGAGGCCGGCGCGGAAACCGTCGCCGACGTCATCGCGCTGACCGACGGCCTCGGGGTCGACGTCTCGATCGAAGCGGTCGGCTACCCGCAGACACTGCTGACCGCGATTGCCGTGGTCCGCCCCGGCGGCACGATCGCCAACGTCGGGGTGCACGGTAGGGCGGTCGAGCTGCCGATTCAGGACCTGTGGATTCAGAACATCACCCTGACAATGGGACTGGTGGACACCGTCTCGGTACCAACACTGCTGAAGATGGTGGCCAGCGGGCGGATCCCATCGGAGAAGATGGGTACCCATTCGTTCACCTTCGATCAGATGGACGAGGCGTACGACGTCTTCAAGAACGCCGCCGCCAACTCCGCTCTGAAAGTCATCATCACGCCTGCATGAACAGCTCGAGCACGGCCGGGACGGGTCGACGTCCTGCCAGTTGTCGGGTGGTGACGGTGAACCCGCCGAGGCAGCCGGGGCCCACAAGGCAACACGGTCAGACCTGCACTGGCTATCGAGGTCTTCGCGGTCACGGCCGACGATTCCCCCAGGTGCGGATCAGGCCCCTACCGGTCCCGTCGGGTTTCGGCAAGGATGGGGGCCCTGATCAGCCGAAGGAGGCCCCATGCGGGAGAAGCGGAAGCGCCCGGCGCTGACGGCTGACCAGAAGATCGAGGTGCTGCAGGCAGGGTTGCGAGGCGACCGGACCGTCCGCGACGTCTGCCGCGAGTACGAGGTCGACGAGGCGGATTTCTACCGCTGGCGCGACCAACTGCTCGACGGCGGCCGCAACGCCCTCATCGAGGAGGACCCCCGGGGGCGTCCAGCACACCCAGCATGATCGCCGCCCGCGACCTCGTCCGAATCGGGACCCGCCTGCAGTAGCGCGGCCGTGCTGTGATGATCGCCGGATTCCCCCCCGTGACGCCATGGCAGCGATGAATTCGTCGAGGTGGATCCGTCATGACAGGCACCCGCCGATCCCAGAGCCAAGGAGCCGTCATGAACCCTCAGCAGATCGCCGAAGCCTTTTCCGGCCACCGCTTCACGGATGTCTACGATCATCTGGCGCCAAGCGTGCGATAGGTGATGCCCGGACAGGAGGGGATCGAGGGCAGGGAGGCCGTCGTGGCTGCCTGCGAAAAGGCTTCTGCTGAGATGGACACCCTCACCACTTCGGTCGTCTCCCCCGCCGACATCTACGAGTTCGACGCCGACGGCCGTGTCACCGTCATCACCTCCTACACCGTCGAGCTCGATGCTTGACCATTACGACGTCACAGGACTGGGCGCCGTGCCACGTCGTAGACCACACCGGGCCGCCCGCGAGCTTCGGCGGCCGGGGTATGGACCACCGGACCACGTCGGCGTGGTCGGCGGCGTGCAAGTCGAGCACGCCGAACTGGCGCTCAACGAAAAGGATGCCGGGCTCGATCCCTGGCACCGCCCTCAGCGCGAGGTCGATGACCCGCTCGATCGCCAGCGCCGACGCGACCTCGACGATGGGGGGGTGCTGGCCCGCGCACGGCGGGTAGCCGCGAGCCCGGGTCGGCGTGCCGAGAAAGGCGGCGAACTGCGGCTGCATGCCCGCCAGCAACAGATGGACACGAAGCTCGGTCACGCCTCGCTCGTGATCGAGAAGTGCTTGCCCAGCTCCGCGTGCGGCCGCGGGATCACATGGACGCTGTCGAGTTCGCCAATCGCCCAGACGGTCTCCGCCCCGGCCTCGGTGGCGGCCTTGACCGCCCCGACGTAGCCCTTGGGCTCGATGAGTCACATGGCATCGTGTGTCATGGCGTTCACACCTTCCTGTTGATCGGGGTGGGGTCGGGTGGGGTGGGAACCGGGTGCAGGTGCCT
>CAZEYA010000012.1:0-41516 GCA_964516515.1 uncultured Kineosporiaceae bacterium
GCCGGGGCAAGCAGCGGGGGCAGCGGCGAGGCGGCCGGGGAAGGCATTGGGCGCGCCGGCACCCGCCGGACCGTGGCAGGCGGCGGCATCTTCGGTGCCGACGGTGACAGCTCCGGGATGGGTCGAGGAGCGTGAGACGGCTCGGCCAGCCACGGCACGTCGACACGAGGCGGAGCCTGCTCGGCGACATCGTCTGCGGGGCCGGCGGCCGGGTTCGGATCGGCGGCCTCGGCCAGCCGCCGCTCACGTCGGGTCATGAAGCGGCCATCACCGTCCGGTGTCCCCGTGCCACTCGACCATGCCGAGGACTCGCCACTACCGTCCGGTCTGCGCCGGTCACCGGAGAACCAGTGCTGCTCGGGAGTAGCCACGAGTCCTCCTAGTCGATGCCTGGCACGTTAGTGGCCATCACACGGCGGCTTGACGCCACCGGCGCTGTCAACCGCGGGCAGGTGTCCTCTCGCGACGCTCACGGATCTTCGCAGCCTTGCCGCGCCGATCACGCAGGTAGTAGAGCTTGGCGCGGCGCACGGCCCCGCGCATCACCACCTCGATCTTCTCGATCACGGGACTGTGCAGCGGGAACGTCCGCTCGACACCGACACCGAAACTGACCTTGCGGACCGTGAAGGTCTCGCGGATGCCACCTCCCGAGATCCGGATGACCACGCCCTGGAACACCTGGACGCGCGAGCGCGTGCCTTCGATGACCCTGACGTGGACCTTGACGGTGTCACCGGCCCGGAACTCGGGGATGTCGTCGCGCAGTGACTGGGCGTCGAGCGAATCGAGAACGTGCATGGCTGAAGCCTTTCCGATCAGCGCCGCAGGACGCGGATCACCCGGTCTCCCGGTCTGGGAAGCAGATCTGGGTCGAGTGGTGCCAGGACGTCGGTGCCCCCTGCGGCGGGAACCGGTCGCCCAGCAGTGTGACACAGCCGGCTGTGACCGGCCCTCAGCCGGGTTCCGGCCCGTCGGCTCCGAGCCGCCACCCCAGACCGGCCAGTACGACGATGTCCGCGGCGTCCAGTGATCCGACCGGCACCCGCCTGAGCAGGTCAGGGCGACGCGCCGCGGTTCGCCGGATCGATTCGTCGCGCCGCCAGCGGGCCACCTTGGCGTGATCACCACTGATCAGCACGTCGGGGACGCGACGGCCGCGCCATACCGCCGGGCGGGTATAGGCGGGGTACTCCAGCAGCCCGTTGGCATGACTCTCCTCGACGATGCTGCCCGCGTTGCCGAGGACACCGGGGATCAGGCGCGTGATGGCCTCGATCATGACCAGCGCCGCCACCTCTCCCCCGGCGAGGACGTAGTCACCGATGCTCAGTGGCCTGAGGTCGTAATGCTCACCCAGTTCAGCCAGCACCCGGTCGTCGATTCCCTCATAGCGGCCGCACAGGATGACCAGCCACCTGGCCCCGCTCAACTCGCGTGCCGTGCGCTGCGTGAACTCATGGCCCGACGGCGTCGGCACCAGCACGATCGGTGCCACGGTATCGCCGAACCGCACCCGGCCCAGTTCGACGATCCGTTCCATCGCCTCCAGCCACGGCTGAGGCGTCATGACCATGCCGGGGCCCCCGCCGAAAGGCGCGTCGTCGACCGTGCGGTGCACGTCCACGGCGTTGCTGCGCAGGTCGTGCACCGCGATCTCGACGAGACCGATGTCCTGAGCCCGGCCGAGCAGGGACAGCCGCAGGGGGGCCAGGTACTCACCGAAGATCGAGACGATGTCGATCCGGATCCGCTGATGCACGGGTGTGGTCATGCGTCGAAGAGCCCTCCGGGCGGGTCCACCACGATCCGGGCGTTGGCCACGTCGACCTCGGGAACGATGGCGGTGACGAACGGGACGAGGACGTCGCGGCCGTCGTAGGCGACGACCAGCAGGTCCTGCGCCGCGGAGGCGGCCACCCCGACGACCGTTCCGAGGCCGGTGCCCTGCCGGTCGACGACGGCGCAGCCGACCAGGCGATGGACGAACCAGGCATCGTCGTCGGACGAGTCGGCCTCGTCGGTCACGTCGACCAACAGATCGGTGTCGCACACCCGATCGGCTGCGTCGCGATCGGTGATGCCGTCCAGGGTGACCAGCAGCCGACCCTGGTGCCAGCGCAGCGCGACGACCCGAACCAGCCCCCGGTCCGGATCCGTGTCGAACTGGGCGCCGACGAAGAAGCGTCGAGGGGCGTCGTCGGTTCGCACCGCCACCGACACCTCGCCCCGCAACCCGTGGGCGCGACCGATCCGGCCGGCCACCAGCCGCACCCGCTCGCTCACCGCGGGCCGCTCGACGAGCCGCTCACAAGATGGTCAGCGGCCGTCGACGTCGACGATGTCCAGCCGGACGCCGCCGCCCTCGTCGCTGAGCGCGTTGACGACGGTGCGCAGCGCGGTCGCCGTACGCCCGGTGCGACCGATGACCTTGCCCACGTCGTCCGGGTGCACCTGGACTCGGATCATGGTGCCCCGTCGCGAGGACTTGACATCGATGCGCACGTCATCGGGGTTCGAGACGATGCCTCGCACGAGGTGCTCCACCGCGTCGGCGAGCACTCAGACCTGCTCGGTGTCGCCGGACCCAGCGTCGGCGGTCTCGGCGGCGGCGGGCACAGCGAAAGCCTCCGCCGGCACAGCGGCAGCCTCCACCGGCGCAGCGGCGGCTTCGGCGGGCTGGGCCTCGGCCTTCGGCTTGCGGGCACGAGGTGTCGTGGCCTCGCGAGCCGGCTCGCCACCGGCCTCGAGCATGGCCGCCTCGTAGATCGCCTTGCGGTCCGGCTTGGGCGCCGCGAACCGCAGCGTGCCCTCGGTGCCGGGCAGGCCCTTGTGCTTCTGCCAGTCACCGGTCACCTTCAGCAGCGCCATGACCTGTTCGGTCGGCTGCGCGCCGACGCCGAGCCAGTACTGCACCCGGTCGGACTTGATGTCGATGAGCGAAGGCTCCTCGGTCGGGTGGTACTTGCCGATCTCCTCGATCGCACGACCGTCGCGCTTGGTGCGCGAGTCGGCGACGACCACACGGTAGTAGGGGGCGCGGATCTTTCCCATCCGCTTGAGACGGATCTTGACAGCCACGAGCCGGCTTTCTCCTGTTTCTGCTGGGGTGAATCCGTCAGGCCCAGGTGGGGACCGGGCGATCAGGCTTCATGGACACGTCCGAGCGCGGTGAGAGGGACCGCGATCGACGGTTCGCCCACCGATTGTGCCAGATCGCGGACTCGTCGGCGCACGGCGGCGCTAGCCGAACACCCGGCCCCGCAGCACGATCGCGCTCGGGTGCCCCAGCACGGCGGGTTCGAGCGTCGGGTCGGCGGGGAACACGGCGAGGTCCGCCGGAGCGCCCTGCGCCACACCCGGCCTGCCGAGCCAGGCCCGGGCGTCCCAGGACGCGGCACCGACGGCAGCCATCGGTGACATCACTCGCCCCAGCTCGGCGACCTCCGAGGCGATCAGTCCATGAGGGTGGACCGTGCCGGCGTCGCTGCCCGCGAACAGGGGCACCCCTGCGTCGAGCAGCGCGGCGATGGTCTCGTACCGGCGGCGGTGCAGGTCCCGCATCCGGGCGGCCCAGATGGGGAACCTGGCCTGACCCTGATCGGCGAGCTCGACGAACGTGGCGATCTGGATCAACGTGGGCACTACCACGATGCCGGCGGCCACGGCGGCCTCGACCGTCTCGGGTGTGAAGCCGGAGCCGTGCTCGATGCAGTCGATGCCGCCGGCGATGAGGTCGCTCAGGCAGTCGGGGCCGAAGCAATGCGCGGTGACGCGGGCGCCAGCGCCATGGGCGGCGTCGATCGCCTGTTTCAGTTCCGCCGCCGGCCAGCACGGCGCGAGGTCGCCGCGGTCGCGGTCGATCCAGTCCCCCACCAGCTTGACCCAGCCGTCCCCGCGCGCGGCCTGTCGCAGCACCTCGGCGACCAGGCCCTCGGGCTCGACCTCCTCGGAGACGTCACGCAGGTAGCGACGGGTCCGCCCGATGTGACGGCCGGCCCGGATGATCCGGGGCAGCTCAGGCTCGTCATCGATCCACCTGGTGTCGGCCGGCGACCCGGCGTCGCGGATCAGCAGCACCCCAGCGTCCCGTTCGGCGGCCGCGTGGGCCCGCGTCGTGTCGTGGTCGGCGGCGCCGGCCGGGATCAGCCCGACGTGGCAGTGGGCGTCGACGAGGCCGGGCAGTACGTACCCCTCGATGGTGCCGTCGGGCTCTGCCGCCGGGCGGTCGAACGTGATCCGGTCACCGACGACCCAGGCGCCGTCCCTGACCTGCTCGGCGTCGACCCGGACCGGGCCGGGCAGCCGCCAGACACTCATCCGGAATGTGGACCGCGGCCCGGCGGCAGGCCGAAGGCGGCGCCGCCCCCCGTGGCCCCGCCACCGAACGCCGACCCGCCGCCCGCCGCCGGAGCGGGCCCGCCACGCTCCTGCTCGGCCCGCTTGGCCGGGTTGCCGGATTTCGCCGTGACCCGCTGCTTGCCCTTGCGCGCCTTGGCGCCGCGTTTGCCCGGCCCGATGCCCGCCGGACCGCCCATCCCAGGCATTCCGGGCATGCCCGGGAGCCCCGGCATGCCGCCACCGCGCCGCATCTGCCGCATCATCTTCTGCGCCTCCCCGAAGCGCTCGAGCATCGAGTTGACGTCGCTGACCCGGTTTCCCGAGCCGCGGGCGATGCGCTGCCGGCGGGAGCCGTTGAGGATCTTCGGGTTGCGGCGCTCCTGCGGTGTCATGGACCGGACGATGGCCTCGACCCGGTCGAACTCCCGCTCGTCGACGTTGTCCAGCTGGTCCTTCAGCTCTCCCATCCCGGGCAGCATCTTGAGCATGTTCTTCAGCGGGCCCATCTTCTTCACAGCCTGCAGTTGCTCGAGGAAGTCCTCCAGCGTGAAGTCCTCGCCGGCGGCGACCTTGTCGGCCAGTTTGGCGGTCTGGTCGGCGTCGAACGCCTTCTCGGCCTGCTCGATGAGGGTCAGCACGTCACCCATGTCGAGGATGCGTGAGGCCATCCGGTCGGGGTGGAAGACCTCGAAGTCGGTCAGCTTCTCGCCTGTCGAGGCGAACAGGATCGGGCGGCCGGTCACGGTGGCCACCGACAGCGCCGCACCGCCGCGGGCGTCGCCGTCCAGCTTGCTCATGATGACGCCGGTCAGGCCGACGCCGTCGAGGAACGCCCTGGCGGTGGTGGCGGCGTCCTGACCGGTCATGGCGTCAAGGACGAACAGCGTCTCGTCCGGGCGGATCACGTCGCGGATGTCCGCGGCCTGGGCCATCAGGTCGGCGTCGACACCGAGCCTCCCGGCGGTGTCGAAGACCACCACGTCGTGACCGCGGGTCCGGGCGTGCTCGAGGCCGCGGCGGGCGACGTCGACCGGGTCACCGACACCGTTGCCCGGCTCCGGCGCGAAGCAGGCCACCCCAGCCCGCTCGGCGATGATCTGCAGCTGATTGACGGCGTTCGGCCGCTGCAGGTCGCACGCGACGAGGAGGGGGGCGTGGCCCTGCTCCCGCAGCAGGAGTCCCAGCTTGCCGGCCGCGGTGGTCTTGCCGGCGCCCTGCAGGCCGGCGAGCAGGATCACCGTGGGTGGCGTCTTGGCCAGTGTCAACCGGCGGGAGGCGCCGCCGAGGATGCCGACGAGCTCCTCGTTGACGATCTTGACGACCTGCTGGCCGGGGTTGAGGGCCTTGGCGACCTCCTCGCTCAGCGCCCGCTCGCGGATCGCCCCTGTGAACTGCCGCACCACGGGCAGCGCCACGTCGGCATCGAGCAGCGCGAGCCGGATCTGGCGCACCGTGGCGTCGACGTCGGCGGGTGACAGCCGGCCCTTGCCGCGCAGCGTCTTGAAGGTCGCCGTGAGGCGGTCGGACAGCGAGGCGAACACGCGGCTCCTCATCAGGTAGGCGGTGGCCCGAGGTTACCTCCTCGCCTCGCGGGCGACCCGGGCGTCGGCGCCGCCCGCCGGCTCGCCGGATCGGTGCCGCGCCAGGCCGGCCACCGTCTCCACGAGACCGGTCAACGCCACGCGGCCGGCCGGCGACAGCTGATCCGACACCTCCACGACGCCGGCGACGGCGGTGACGAGGACCGCCGGCGGCACGAGTCCGGTCAACCGGCGAGTGAGGTGGAGCAGCGCTTCGGGGGTCATGTGGTGCGTCCAGGTACCCGGCGCCGGCGCGGCCGCCACGGCGTCGATCTGGATCCGGCCGGGCTCACCGGCGGTCGGCACCCGCGCGTCGATGAAGATCACGAAGGATGCGGCGGCCACGTCGAGGGCCAGCTCGGGTGTCAGCTGGTGACGCTGCAGGACGACCGCGGCGGCCAGCCGCGGATCACGCGCCAGCGCGGACGCGGCGTGCCATCCCAGGCCGTCGTCCGCGCGCAGCGGGTTGCCGTACCCGATCACCAGCACGTTCATCGCAGCAGCTGGTCGAGGAGCCGGCCGTCGGCAGCGAGCAGCTGCACGTCCAGCGGCATCCGGCCGACGGCGTGCGTCGAGCAGCTGAGGCATGGGTCGTAGCAGCGGATGACCGCCTCGACCCGGTTGAGCATGCCCTCCGGAATGTCCTCGCCGTGGACGAACGCCTTGGCCACCTGCGTGACGGCCGCGTTCATCGCCAGGTTGTTGTGCCCGGTCGCGATGATGAGGTTGACCCATTGCACGATGCCGTCGTCGTCGACCCGGTAATGGTGCAGCAAGGTGCCCCGTGGCGCCTCGGACACCCCGATCCCTTCCAGCCGGTTGATTCCGGCCACAGCCCTGACCCGCGGTGAGCAGATGTCGTCGCGGCCCAGCACCGCCGTCATCGCCT
Organism: uncultured Kineosporiaceae bacterium; assembly: GCA_964516515.1. Lineage (GTDB taxonomy): Bacteria > Actinomycetota > Actinomycetes > Actinomycetales > JBBAYJ01 > JANNOG01. The sequence continues at coordinate 6,811 of CAZEYA010000012.1, forward strand.
CCAGGCAGTGCAGGGTGTCGATCAGCCGCGCCTCGTGGTAGGCGAACGAGCTCTGCGGCACGCGGCCCACCCGGGACCGGAACGCCGACAGCCTGGCGTCGGCTCGCGTCGTGCCCATCCGATCGGCGACGACCACGCGGGCGAGCGGACCCACCCGGTACATCCCTGCGGGGTACCCCCGGTCCTTCCAGTACACCGACTTGAGGAACGTGAACGACTCGTTGGCCTCCCCCAGGTAGGACCGGTAGTCCCGGGCGTCGATCCGATCGGCGAGCATCGACCCGTCGGCGTCGAGGACCCGGAGCAGGCCGTCGTAGTGCTCGACCAGGCCGTCCGGCGTGACCAGGGCCATGAACGCCGACGGGAACGACCCGAACACGGCGGCTTCGGCCTCCCATTGCGCCACCCGCCCCAGGTACCAGTCCAGAGCCCGCTCGGTGGCGTCGATCGCCTCGCCGATCCCGGCGAGGATCTCCTCGCGCGTCGCGGCGGACAGCGGGCTCGCCACACCCCCGGGCACGATCCAGGCCGGATGGATGCGTTTGCCGCCGAGCAACTCGATGACGTGCTGCCCGAACCGCCGCAGCGCGATACCGTCCATGGCCAGGAAGGACCCCGGCAACTGTGGGTCGGCGGCCATCCCGAAGATGTTGCGCGTCTGCGGCGGGGCGTCGAAGCCCAGCAGCAGGTCGGGTGCGGACAGGTGGAAGAAGCTCAGCGCGTTCGACTGCACCACCTGCGCCAGGTTCATCAGCCGGCGCAGCGCAGCGCCCGCCGGGGGGGGCTCTACCGCAAGGATCTCGTCGCACGCTTTCGCCGACGCCACGAGGTGACTGACCGGGCAGATGCCGCAGATCCGGGCCATCAGCGACGGCATCTCGTGCAGCGGCCGACCCTGGGCGATCCGCTCGAAGCCCCGGAACTGGGTGACGTGGAAGTATGCCTGGTCGACCGCCCCGGAGCGGTCGAGATGAATGGTGATCTTCGCGTGACCCTCGATCCGGGTGACGGGGTCGATGGTGACGATCCGAGTCATGGAAGGCGTCTCCTCACAAGCCGAACCGGCCGCGCGCCGGTGCCGGGTCGGACCCGGTCAGTAGATCGACCAGGGTGGCGTGGATCAGGTCAGCCGACGGCGGGCACCCCGGCAGGAACACGTCGACGTCGACCACCTTGTGGACCGGCAGCGCCTTCGGCAGATGACGCGGCACGATCTGTGACGGGACGGGACGACCCAGCGTGGTGTTCTCGACATAGGCCCGGTCGATGATCGCCTGGATGCCGATGGGGTTTCGCATGCCGGAGACGTTCGTCGTCACGGCGCAGTCACCGAAGGAGACCAGGGTCCGTGTCCTGGCCCGGACGCGACGGATCCGCTCCAGGTCGTCCTGCGTCGACACCGCCCCCTCGACCAGGCAGACGTCCACCCCCTCGGGGTAGTCCTTGACGTCGACCAGCGGGCTGTACACGAGGTCGGCGAGCTGCGCCACCGCCAGCAGCCGCTCGTCGAGGTCGAGGAAGGACATGTGGCACCCGGAGCAGCCGTCCAGCCACACCGTCGCCAGCCGCTTGCGGGGCTGCGGCGCGACCGCCGGCCCTGGCGGCATCACGGCTCACCCGCCGGGCGGTGCTCGCGCAGGTACGGCAGGAACGGCCGGCGCCGCTTGGCGCCGGCGCCGACGGAGCGGCCCTTCTCGTACAGCGCGCCCGTGGGGCATACCTGTACGCACTTGCCACAGCTGGTGCAGGTCGTGGATTCCCCCCAGGGTGTGCCGAGGTCGGTGACGACGCGGGCGTCGATGCCGCGGCCGGCGACGTCCCAGGTGTGCGCGCCCTCGACCTCGTCGCAGACCCGGACGCAGCGGGTGCACATGATGCACCGGTTGTGGTCGATGGCGAACAGCGGGTGGCTGGCATCGACGTCCAGCAGCGGCTCCACGCTGGGCAGGTCGACGTGACGCATCCCGACATCGACGGCCCGGTCCTGCAGTTCGCAGTGGTTGTCGGCCACGCACACCGCGCAGACGTGGTTGCGCTCCGCGAAGAGCATCTCCACGACGGTCCGCCGGAGTTCGCTCAGCCGCTGCCCGACGGTGACGACGACCATGCCCTCACGAACCGCGGTCATGCAGGCCGGTTGCGGACGGGCGGCGGGGTTGACGTGGCTGTCGACCTCGACCAGGCACACCCGACAGGCCCCGACGTCACCCAGGCCGTCGAGGTGGCACAGCGTCGGGATCGGGATGCCGCTCTCGCGGGCGGCGGCCAGGATGCTGCTGCCGTCGGGTGCGGCCACGTCCCGGCCGTCGATCGTCAGGGTGTGGACGGTCATGCGTGGGCCTCGCTGATCGAGCAGACTCCGGCAGGACAGATCCCCTCGTCGATGTGGGCGAGGTACTCCTGACGGAAGTAGCGCAGTGTGCTGAAGACCGGGTTGGGAGCCGTCTGTCCCAGGCCGCAGAGGCTGCCGGCGGCCACGATCGACGACAGCCGCTCGACCTGGTCGAGGTCGGCGCGTTCGGCGGTGCCCCGGGTGATCCGGTCGAGCAACATCCACAGCTGCGTCGTACCGACCCGGCACGGCACGCATGCGCCGCACGACTCGTCCCGGCAGAAGTCCATGAAGTACTTGGCGACGTCGACCATGCACGAGGTGTCGTCCATGATGATCATCCCGCCGGAGCCCATGATCGAACCAGCCTCCTTGAGCGACTCGTAGTCGACGACCATGTCCAGGTGGTCGGCGGGTAGGCAGCCGCCGGAGGGACCGCCGGTCTGCACCGCCTTGAAGGCGCGCCCGTCCGGGACGCCGCCGCCGATGTCGAAGACGATCTCGCGCAGGGTAAGCCCCATCGGCACCTCGACCAGGCCGGTGTGCCGCACCCGGCCGGCGAGGGCGAACACCTTGGTGCCGGTGCTGCGCGGCGTTCCGATCGCGGCGTACGCACCGCCGCCGTGGCGGATGATCCACGGCACGCCGGCGAACGTCTCGACGTTGTTGATCAGCGTCGGGCGCCCCGCCAGGCCGCTGGCAGCCGGGTAGGGCGGGCGCGGTCGGGGTGTCCCGCGGCCACCACGGATCGAGGCGATGAGGGCGGTCTCCTCGCCGCAGACGAAGGCCCCCGCGCCCAGCCGCACCTCCACGTCGAAGGCGAAGGTGCTGTCGCACACCCGGGTGCCCAGGTAGCCGGCGCGGCGGGCCACCCGGATGGCCGTGCGCAGCCGTGACACCGCGAGCGGGTACTCGGCGCGGCAGTAGACGAAACCGGAGTTCGCACCGACGGCATAGGCGGCGATCGCCATGCCCTCCAGGACCCGGTGGGGATCGCTCTCCAGGACGCTGCGGTCCATGAAGGCTCCCGGGTCGCCCTCGTCGGCATTGCAGATGAGGTACTTGACGCCGTCGGGCGCGGTCGCCTTCGCCACCGTCGCCCACTTCAGCCCCGTCGGGTAGCCGCCGCCGCCCCTGCCCCGCAGCCCACTGGACGTGACCTCGCCGAGCACCTGCGCCGGGGTCATCGACGTGATGGCCTGCCGCAGCGCCCGGTAACCGTCGGCGGCTACGTAGTCGTCGAGGCTCTCGGGGTCGACCCGGCCGAAGTTCTCGGTCACGAGCGGTCGTTGCCGGGTGAAGAACGGTCTCGTCGACACCTGCCGGGGCCGGTCCGGGCGCACCTGCGACAGGGCGTCGATCACGCCCCCGAGGTCGCCGGCCGTGACGTGTTCGAACAGCTGCCCGGACTGGGCCACCTCGACCAGCGGACCCGCCGAGCACAGCCGTAGGCAGCCGACCCGCTTGACCTCGACGTCGGCCAAGCCGCGGCCCGCAACCTCATCGTCGAGCGCCGCCAGCACGGTGTCCGCGCCGGACGCCAGACAGCTCGCCGCCAGGCAGACGTGGGCACTGGCGCGCACGTCGGCCGCAGTACGAGCGGTGCGCCGGTGGTGCGGCGGCGCGGCGCGGACGGCGCTCACGGCTGCAAGGCAGTCAGTCGGGACAGCAGCGCCGGGGCGGTCAGCGTGCCGTGCAGCTCACCGTCGACGACCGCCGTCGGTGCCAGGCTGCACGAGCCGATGCACCGAGCGGTCAGCAGGGACAGCAGGCCGTCCGTCGTGGTCTGACCGGGCCTGACGGTCAGGTCGGCTTCGATGGCGTCCAGCAGCCGCGCGGCCCCCGAGATGTAGCACGCGGTCCCGGTGCAGACCACGCAGATGTGCCGGCCTTGCGGCTCCAGCGTGAAGTGGGAGTAGAACGTCGCCACCCCGTAGACCCGGCTCAGCGGTAGCTGCAGTGCCTCGGCGATGTCGGCCAGCGCATCTCGGGTGAGGAAACCGAAGGCCTCCTGAGCTGCATGGAGCACTTCGATGAGCGCCTCCGGCCGACGCCCGAGACGGGTCATCCGGGTCTCCACGATCCGCCACCGGGCATCATGCGAGGCCGCCGCGGTCGCCGTCACGGGCCAACGGAACCATCACTGACCTGCTCGCGTCAGGGACCAACGTCCCCATCGCTGCCCGCAGTGCGCAGGGCACAGTGAGGTTGTGAGTCCCCCCTCGACGCCGCAGACCCGCGTCTGCCTGGACGGCAACGAAGCCGTCGCCCGGATCGCCCACCGGCTCAGCGAGGTGATCGCGATCTACCCGATCACGCCGGCGTCGTCGATGGGTGAACTGGCGGACACCTGGAGCGCCGCCGGCAGGCCGAACCTGTGGGGCCAGGTGCCCGAGGTCATCGAGATGCAGAGCGAGGCCGGGGCGGCCGGTGTGCTGCACGGGGCGCTGCTCAAAGGCGCGCTGGCGACCTCGTTCACCGCATCCCAGGGCCTGCTGCTGATGCTCCCCAACATGTTCAAGATCGCCGGTGAGTTGACCCCCGCCGTCCTGCACGTCGCGGCTCGGACGGTGGCCACGCACGCCCTGTCGATCTTCGGTGACCACTCCGATGTGATGGCCGCCCGCACCACCGGCTGGGCCATGCTGGCGTCCTCGTCGGTGCAGGAGGCGCACGACCTGGCCCTGGTGGCCCATGCCGCGACGCTGGCGAGCCGGGTGCCGTTCCTGCACTTCTTCGACGGTTTCCGGACCTCGCACGAGGTCGCCACCATCGAAGCGCTGACTGACGAGGACCTCGGCGCGCTGATCGACGACGATCTCATCCGGGCGCACCGCCACCGCGGGCTGACGCCTGATCGCCCCACGCTGCGCGGCAGCGCCCAGAACCCGGACGTGTTCTTCCAGGCCCGCGAGGCGTGTAATCCGTACTACGACGCCGTGCCGGATGCGGTCCGGGCGGCGATGGAACAGTTGGGTGAGCGCACCGGGCGGCGGTACGGGCTGGTGGACTACGCCGGCGCCAGGGACGCCGAGCGGGTGCTGGTCGTCATGGGCTCCGGCGCCGGTGCCGCCGCGGAGGCCGTCGAGACGCTCACCGGCCGCGGTGAGCGGGTGGGCCTGCTGACGGTCCGGCTCTACCGACCCTTCCCCAGCGAGGCGTTCGCCGCGGCCCTGCCATCGACGGTACGGCGCGTGGCCGTGCTGGACCGCACCAAGGAGCCCGGCGCCCCCGGCGAACCGCTCTACCTCGACGTCGTCTCGGCGCTGGCCGAACGGGCAGCTGTCACCGGGACCGCCATGCCCCGCGTCGTCGGGGGGCGGTACGGGCTGTCCTCCAAGGAGTTCACGCCGGCCATGGCCGCCGCCGTCCTGACCGCACTGGCGGCGCCCGAACCTCGGACGGCGTTCACGGTCGGGATCACCGACGACGTGACACACCGCAGCCTGCGCGTGGACGACTCCTTCCGCCCTGCCGTCCCCGACCGGCTGCAGGCGATCTTCTGGGGACTGGGCAGCGACGGCACGGTCTCGGCCAACAAGACCGCCGTCAAGATCCTCGGTGAGGGCACCGGCCGCCACGCCCAGGGCTACTTCGTCTACGACTCCAAGAAGGCCGGGTCGGTGACCGAGTCGCACCTGCGCATCTCGGCCGAACCGATCCGCTCGACGTACCTCATCGACGGCGCGGACTTCATCGCCTGCCACCAGTTCGGGCTCCTCGACCGCATCGACGTGCTCCGACGGGCTCGGCACGGGGCGACGGTCCTGCTCAACAGCCCGTGGTCGGCCGAGGAGGTCTGGGACCGGCTGCCGGCGCAGCTGCAGCACGACATCATCACCAAGGACCTGCGGCTGTGGGTCATCGACGCCCACGCCGTGGCGCGTGACGTCGGTCTCGGTCGCCGGATCAACACTGTCATGCAGCCGTGCTTCTTCGCCCTGTCGGGTGTGATGCCCGCCGACGACGCGGTCGCGGCCCTGAAGTCGTGGGTCAGCGCCACCTTCGCCAAGCGTGGCGAGGAGGTGGTGCGGCGCAATCATGCCGCTCTGGATGCGGCGATCGCGCAGCTGCGGCGGGTCGACGTCGCCGCGGCCAGGGCGGCGGGGGTGGCCGCCGCGCCACGCAGCGCAGTGGTCCCATCGCAGGCACCGGACTTCGTGCAGCGTGTGACGGCACGGATCCTGGCCGGCGAGGGAGACCTGCTGCCGGTCAGCGCGATGCCGGTGGACGGCGGCTTCCCGACGGCGACGGCGCGCTGGGAGAAGCGCACCCTGGCCCCCGAGATCCCGATCTGGGACTCCTCGATCTGCATCGACTGTGCGAAGTGCGCCATCGTCTGCCCGCACGCCGCGATCCGGTTCTCGGTCTTCGACCCCGGGCAGCTCGCCGGCGCTCCCGAGGACTTCCCCAGCAAACCCCACAAGAGCCGCGACCTGCCGGGCACCCGGGTGAGCGTCCAGGTGGCGCCGGAGGACTGCACCGGGTGCGGATTGTGCGTCGAGGCCTGCCCGGCTCACGACAAGACTCAGGTCAAGCGCAAGTCGCTGAACATGGAGCCCATCGGGGAGCACCTCCAGCGCGAACGGGAGCGGTTCGACTTCTTCCAGACCATCACCGGCGTGGACCGTCGGGACGTCGCGCCGGACTCGATCATCGGCTCGCAGCTGCGCACCCCGTTGTTCGAGTTCTCCGGAGCGTGCGCCGGCTGCGGCGAGACGCCGTACCTCAAGCTGCTCAGCCAACTCCTCGGCGACCGGTTGCTGGTCGCCAACGCCACCGGCTGCTCCTCGATCTACGGCGGCAACCTGCCGACGACGCCGTGGGCCGTGGATGCGGCCGGGCGCGGCCCGGCGTGGGCCAACTCGCTGTTCGAGGACAACGCCGAGTTCGGGCTGGGGATCCGGTTGGCCGCCGACCAGCTCAACGCGCGGGCTCAGCAGCTGCTGCAACGGCTGGCACCGGCAGTGGGAGTGCGTCTGGCAACAGAGATCCTCGCCCCGCCGGTACCGGGCACGCCGGCGTCGGGCGATCGGGCGGTCGCCGACCAGCGCGAACGGGTGGCGCGGCTCAAGGCGGCCCTCGCGGCGCTGCCTCCCGACGGCGACGTCCGCGAGCTACTCGAGATCGCCGATGAACTGGTCCGGCGCAGCGTGTGGATCATCGGCGGTGACGGCTGGGCCTACGACATCGGCTCCGGTGGCCTGGACCACGTGCTGGCCTCCGGCCACGACGTCAACGTGCTCGTGCTGGACACCGAGGTCTACTCCAACACCGGTGGCCAGGCGTCGAAGGCGACCCCTCGCGGGGCGGTGGCCAAGTTCGCGGCCCACGGCAAGGCGACGAGCAAGAAGGACATCGGGCTGATCACCATGTCCTACGGCAACGTCTACGTCGCTCACATCGCCATCGGCTCCAACGAACGGCAGACGATCAAGGCCATGCTGGAGGCTGAGGCCTACCCCGGCCCATCCCTGGTCGTGGCGTACTCGACCTGCATCGCCCACGGGTTCGACATGACCCAGTCGATGGGCCACATGCAGGACGCCGTGAAATCCGGGCACTGGCCGCTCTACCGGTATCACCCCGACGAGGCGATCCCGTTCCAGCTGGACTCCAAGGCGCCGTCGATGCCGCTGGCGGACTTCGCCGCGAGCGAGGCGCGCTTCGCGATGCTCCGCCGCAGTGACCCGGTCGAGTTCGCCCGGCTCATGGCCGTGGCCGAGGAGGACGGCAGGGCGCGCTGGCACTACTACGAGGCGCTGGCAACGGTCGACCGCAGCGCGCCGCAACTGCCGCCACCGCCCGGCCTGCTCACCCACCCAGACGGCGCCCGCGCCGCGACATCAGAGGAGTCGTGATGGACCTGACCACCCGCTACCTGGGGCTGGACCTGCGCACCCCGCTGGTGGCGTCCTCCTGCCCGCTCACCGGCCGGTTGCGCCACCTGCAACGCCTGGAGGACGCCGGGATATCGGCCGTCGTCCTGCCCTCGCTGTTCGAGGAGCAGCTGGTCCACGATTCGCTGCAGGTCCACGGGGTGTGGGAAGAGACCGGCGGGGTCGGCGCCGAGGCCACGTCCTACTTCCCGGACAGCCAGGACGTCCAGATCGGTGCGCGTGACCACCTCGCACTGGTGAGCGCGGCCAAGGATGCGCTGTCCATCCCCGTGATCGCGAGCCTCAACGGCGTCACCCCGGGTGGGTGGGCGAGTCACGCCCGGGCGCTGGCCGCGGCGGGTGCCGACGCCATCGAGCTCAACATGTACGCCATGGCATCGGATCCCACGGTGCCCGGCGGTGATCTCGAGACGCGGCAGCTGGACCTCATCGGCGAGGTCCGTGATGCCGTTGCCGTACCGCTCGCCGTCAAGCTGGGGCCGTTCTACTCCTCACTGGCGCATTTCGCGGTCCAGGTCGTCGAGGCGGGGGCTGACGGCCTGGTGCTGTTCAACCGCTTCTACCAGCCGGATCTCGATCTCGACGCCAAGGCCGTCGTGCCGAGGCTGGTGCTGTCGACACCGGAGGAGATGCGGCTGCCGCTGCGCTGGGTGGGACTGCTCTTCTCCCAGATAGACGCCAACCTGGCGCTGACCACCGGGGTGCACTCCGGCATGGACGCCGCCAAGGCGCTGCTGGCGGGGGCCGACGTGACCATGATGGCCTCGGCCCTGCTGCTCAACGGCCCGGAGCACGTCCGGCAGGTCGAGCAGGAGCTGGTCGAGTTGCTGACGCAGCATGGGTACGACTCGGTGACGCAGTTGCGGGGCAGCTACAGCCGGGTGTCGATGCCGGACCCGGTCGGCTGGGAACGTGCCAATTACCTGCACGTCCTCGCCTCGTGGGCGCCCTTCCAGGCCGTCGGGGCCGCGCAGGCATACCGCTCGGTCAGTGACCACGCAGTCCAATAGGCAGCCGCTGTCCGCGGCTGATGCGTCGAACCTGCTGCTGGAGCACCCCGGTCAGCCATTCACGATCGGCGTGGCGGCGGTGGTGGCCGCCGGAGCGATCCTCACGGCGGCCGGGACGCCCGACGTCGAGCGGCTGCGGGAGATCCTGGCGCCCAGGATCCGATCGGTCCCCCGGTTGTGCCGGCGGGTCGTGCCGGCCGGCGACGCGCCGTGGCGGCGGGCGGTCTGGGTGGACTGCGAGGTCGACCTGCGCCAGCACATCCGGGCGGCCGATCCCGTATCCGGAGCGGCCGGCTTCGCGGAGTTGGCCAGTCGCCTGATCAGCCGACCGCTGCCCCGCGACCGACCGCTGTGGGACATGGTGGTCGTCGCCGGGGTGGCTCCAGGACAGGTCGGGATCATCGTGCGGATGCACCACGCAGTCGCCGACGGGGTCACGGGCGTGGGGATCATGGCCGCGCTGTTCGATCCCCTGTCCCCGACCGCCGATCCACCGCCGGTGGCGGCGGGGCCGCCGCAGCCCAGTCCCCCTGGACGTCTCCTGACATTCCTCCAGGTCGCGGCGGCGACTGCCGGCAGCGCGGCAGTCATGCTGCGGCGGGTTCCCCGAACCGCTCTGGTCGGACCCCTCGGGCCCCGGCGCCGGGTCACCTTCCTGACAACGGACGTCGAGGCGGTCCGTCGAGCCGCCCATGCCGCGGGCGTGACCGTGAACGACGTGCTCTTGTCCGCGGTCGGCTCGGCCACCCAGGCGCTGCTGGCGGCGCAGGGCCGTCAGCCGTTCGAGCTCCCGGTCTCGGTCCCGGTGGCCCTTCCCGCACAGGGCGACGGGCGACATGCGAGCGCCGGCGGCAACCGGGTGGGTGTCATGGTGATCCGGCTCCCCCTGACCGCGGCGCCGCATCGACGCCTGGCCCTGATCGCCGCCGCGACCCGGCGGGGCAAGCGGCGGGCCCGGCTCGTCGGTGCCTTCCCACTCACCGCCGGCCGCTGCAGCACGCGGCTGATGTCGTTGATGTCCAGGCACCAGCGGGCCGTCGCCCTGTTCGTCACCAACGTGCATGGGCCCGCTGCCCGGCTCTCGATCGCGGGCGCCGACGTGATGACGCTGTGGCCGCTGACCGTCCTGGCGGGCAACGTCCGCGTCAGCGTGGCCGCTTTGTCCTACGCCGGGAACCTCGGCATCACCATCACCTCCGACGCCGACAACCTGGGCGGCATCGCAGTGTTCGTCGAGGACCTCCGGCGCTCGATGCCCAGTCGGATCACCGCAACACCGTCGATATGAGGGTGTCCTCAGCGGCGTGACTCCCGACGTACTGGGCCGTCAGTTCGAATGCTTCCTCGACGTGGGTTGCCACCATCGAACAGGCGTTTCCAGACTGGCGCATCGTCGACTCGGAGGCTGCTGTCACCGAAGGTAGGGACTTTCGTCCATTCGCTCGGGGACTTTACGGCCATACCGTGACAACACCGTCGACACGAGGAGTTCCGATGACCGCCTCAGGCACCACCTCCGAGACAACGTCACCGCCCACGCGAGCCGCCCTCGGGCTGACCCAATCGACAGCTCTCATCATGGGCAGCATCATCGGCGTCGGCATCTTCAGCCTGCCGTACTCTCTGGCATCCTATGGCCCTATCAGCCTGGTGGCCATGATTCTCGCCACCGTGGGAGCCGTTGCGCTGGCCCTACTGTTCGCGGCCATGTCCAGACGCCTTCCCGCTGACGGCGGGCCCTACGCCTACGCCCGCTCGGCCTTCGGCAATCTCCTCGGCTTCAGCAACGCCTGGCTCTACTGGATCACGGCGTGGGCGGGAAATGCAGCGATAGCAGTCGGCTGGGTCTTCTATGTGGAGACGTTCATCAACACCGACGGCACCAGGGGCTGGTCCATCGTCATCGCACTGGTCGGACTCTGGGTACCGGCCGCGATCAACCTGCTGGGTATCAAGAGCATGGCGGTCTTCCAGGTCTGGACGACAGTGCTCAAGTTCATTCCACTCGCTTTCATGGCCACGGTCGGGTTGTTCTTCATCGAGCGATCGAACTTCTCGCCATGGAACGTCAGCGGCGAGAGCAGCCTGGCGGCCGTCGGCGGCGCCATGGCCATCTGCCTGTTCAGCTATCTCGGTGTCGAGGCGGCGGCCGTGACGGCCGCCCGGGTCCGTGACCCGGAGCGCAACGTCGGACGCTCCACCGTCTACGGCACCCTGGCCAGCGCTGCGGTGTACCTGTTGTCACTGGTCGCCGTGTTCGGCATCCTGCCGGCGTCCAGCCTGGCGCTGGAGGAGAACCGGGCGTCGTACTCCGTGGCGGCCGACACCATTGCGGGTGGCGGGTCCTGGGCCGGGAACCTGATGGCCCTGGCCGTGGTCATCTCGGGGATCGGCGCGCTCAACGGCTGGACCCTGATCTGCGCCCAGATGCCATTTGCCGCTGCCCGGGACGGCCTCTTCCCCGAACGGTTCGCCAAGCTCTCACGACAGGGCGTGCCCGCCTTCGGGATCATCGCGTCCACCGCGCTCGCCTCGCTGGCCGTTCTCATCAGCTATGCAGGAGCCCGCGGCTCCACGGTCTTCACCACGCTGGTCCTCATGACGGGCATCACCGCCGCCATCCCGTACGCCTTCTCGGCACTGGCACAGATCGTCTGGCGCTGGCACGACCATCGACTCGGGCATACTCCCCGGCTGGTCCGTGACCTGGTGGTCGCCGTGGTGGCGCTGGTGATGTCGGTGGCCTTCATCTACTACTCCCGCAACACCGGGGCGTCGTGGTACATCGTCTGGGGCCCCTTCCTGATGGCGGGCGGTGCTGCACTGCTGGGCATCCCGGTGTACATGAGGCAGCGGCCGTACATCACACCGCCGATCCCCACCCCGAGCTACCGATGACCAGCGTCGGGACGGCGAACGACCCGCCACATGTCGACTCCGAGGTCGGCGCCCTGCGCACGGTCATCGTCCATCGCCCCGGTCCCGAGCTGGATCGACTGACACCCGACAACGTCGACAGCCTGCTCTTCGACGACGTGCTGTGGGCGCAGCGGGCACGAGAGGAACACGACGGCTTCGTGGCTGCCTTGCGCAGCCGCGGGGTCAACGTCATGTACTTCGGGCAATTGCTCGCAACGGCCCTCGACCAGCCGGGTGCCCGCGACTTCCTGCAGACCAGGCTCGTCACGGCCACCCGGTTCGGCCCCGCCCTGGACGCTCCACTGGATGCCCTCGTCGCCGTGACGCCGGCGGCCGATCTGGTGGACCTCCTGATCGGCGGCATCCTCAAACGGGACCTGTCGCCGCATTTGCGCAGGTCGAGCACGGCCAGCCTGCTCCTGAAGTACCTGTCCGACGACGACTTCCTGCTGGCCCCACTGCCGAATCACCTGTTCCAGCGGGACAACTCGGCGTGGGTGTACTCAGCGGTGTCGGTGAACCCCATGAGCATGCCGGCCCGGCAGCGCGAGACGATCAACTCACGTGTCGTCTACAACTTCCACCCGAGGTTCCGGCACGAGGCGCTGCACTTCCTCTACGGCAACGACTCGCTGCCCCACGCCCCCGCCACCGTCGAGGGGGGTGACGTCATGGTCCTCGGGCACGGCACGGTCATGATCGGCATGGGCCAGCGGACATCGCCGCAGGGCATCGAGATCCTCAGCCGCAGCCTGTTCCAGCACGGCCAGGTACAAAGGGTCATCGTCGTGGAACTGCCGAAGAGCCGAGCCTTCATGCACCTGGACACCGCGATGACCATGGTCGATCGAGACGCGTTCAGCGTCTACCCCTACCTCCCCGACGGCTTGCGGTCCTTCACGCTGACGCCGGTCGACGAGGAGGGTGGGTACCGGGTCTCTGAGAACTCCGACCTGTTCGGCGTCCTCGCGGAGTCGCTCGGGCTGGCGAAGGTCCGGGTCCTGCGCACCCCGATCGACCGGATGGGCGCGGCGCGCGAGCAATGGGACGACGGCAACAATTTCCTGGCGCTGTCACCCGGGGTCGTGTGCGGGTACGAGCGCAACACGACCACCAACCGGTACCTGACAGGTGAGGGGATCGAGGTCATTCCTATCGTCGGGTCGGAACTCGGCCGAGGCCGCGGGGGCCCGCGGTGCTTGACCTGCCCTATTGTTCGGGAGGCATGAGGTCATGACCGAGACAGAGACCGTCCTGCGGGGGCGGAGCTACCTCAAGGAACTGGACTACACACCCCGGGAGTGGGCGTACCTGTTGCGCCGCTCCGCCGATCTCAAGCGCGCCAAGTCAGCGGGCACCGAAGAGTGCCGGCTGACGGGAAAGAACATCGCCCTGGTCTTCGAGAAGACATCGACGCGAACCCGCTGCGCCTTCGAGGTGGCGGCCCACGACCAAGGGGCTCATGTCACCTACCTCGAACCGAGCGGATCACAGCTCGGCCACAAGGAGTCGGTCGCGGATACCGCACGCGTGCTGGGCCGGATGTTCGACGGCATCGAGTACCGGGGCTTCCGCCATGCCGTCGTCGAGGAGATGGCGCGGGTCGCCGGTGTCCCGGTGTGGAACGGTCTGACCGACACCTGGCACCCCACCCAGTCGTTGTGTGATGTCCTGACCATGACCGAACATTCACGCAAGCCGACCGCGCAGATCTCGGTTGCCTACCTCGGCGACGGCCACAGCAATGTCGCCAATTCACTGCTCGTCGCCGGAGCCTTGTCCGGCATGCACGTGAGAATCGTCGCGCCACGATCGCTGTGGCCGCACCCCGACATCCGGACGGCCGCCGACGGCGTCGCCCGGCTCACCGGCGCGGTCCTCGAACTCACCGACGACGTCGAACCAGGCGTGACGGGAGCGGACTTCATCTATACCGATGTCTGGGTCTCCATGGGTGAACCGCACGAGGTCTGGGACGAACGGATCGAGCTGCTCCTGCCCTACCAGGTGACGTCCGCGGTGCTCGACCTGACCGGCAACGCCGACGTCAAGTTCATGCACTGCCTGCCGGCCTGCCATGACCGGAACACCACGATCGGCGAGGAACTCTTCGCCCGGACCGGTCTCACGGCTCTCGAGGTGACCGACGAGGTGTTCGAATCGAAGCACTCCATCGTGTTCGACCAAGCCGAGAATCGGATGCACACCATCAAGGCCGTCATGGTCGCCACGTTGGAGTCCTGAGGTGCGCGTCGTCGTAGCGCTCGGCGGCAACGCGTTGCAGGAGCGCGGGCTGCCGATGACCGTGCAGCATCAGCGGGACCGCGTCGCGATGGCCTGCGCTGCCCTGGCGCCGCTCGCGCGGGCTCACGAACTCCTGATCACCCACGGCAACGGCCCCCAGGTCGGACTCCTGGCTCTGCAGGCGGCCGCCTACGAAGAGCGATCCGAGTACCCGCTGGACGTCCTGGGGGCGCAGACCGAAGGCATGATCGGCTACCTCATCGAACAGGAATTGGGCAACCTGCTCGCGGGCGACAAGTCGGTGGCCGCGGTGCTGACGATGACGGAGGTCGACCCCGGCGACCCGGCATTCGCCGATCCCACCAAGTTCGTCGGCCCCCTCTACACGAAGCAGGCGGCGCGACGGCTGGCCGATCGCCATGGGTGGGTGGTCAAACCCGACGGGTCGCACTGGCGACGCGTCGTGCCCTCTCCGCTGCCCAGGCGCATCGTCGAACTGCGCGCCGTGTCGACGCTGCTGAGAGACGGATTCGTGGTGATCAGCACGGGCGGCGGCGGCATCCCGACGGTCCGGGAACCGGGGTCGGCGCGCCTTGTCGGAGTCGAAGCCGTCATCGACAAGGATCATGCCAGCGCTGTCCTGGCGCGTGACCTGCGGGCGGACGCCCTGCTCATCGCGACCGACGTCGATGCGGTCTATGCCGACTGGGGTGGGCCGCAGCAGCGGGCGATCGCCCACATCCACCCCGATTCCGTCGCCGACCTCGACCTTCCTGCCGGCTCCATGGGACCGAAGGTGACGGCGGCGGCAGCGTTCGCCGCGCCGCACCGGGCGGGCATCCTTGGCGCTGGCGGACCTGGGTGGGTTGCTGGCCGGGCGCTGCGGCACGCAGGTCTCGATGCGGACGCCGGGCGTCTCGTGGGCCACAACGTCATCGGCGCCAGGCTGATCGGGCCGACCGCGACTTCAGGCCAGGGCGGACACCTCCGAAGGGCGGGCGAGTGCGGCCTTGTCGAAACCCTTGACGATCAGCCACACTGCGAGAACCATCTCCTGCAACGCTATCGGGGCGGACAAGGCCGCGGTCACGGTGGAGTCGGAATCCCCCGTCCACACGATCGACAGACTGCCGATGAGGAACAACGGTGCGGCGACGAGGCCGAACAGTGATAGCCACCGAGGACGAGCCTCGACTGGTACAACAAGTAGTACAGCATGACGGCACCGATCGCGAATACCGACTGCCCGAGGCCGAAAGCCACGTCGGCCGTTGACTGAACGACGATACCGCTGGTCTGGAAGTGTGAGGCGTCAGGTGATCCCGCAGCAACGAATTCGCGACTCAGCGGAAGGAACGCCAGAATGGCCAGCACGCCCACGATGAAGATTGCACTCTCGGTGATCCTGGTGCCCACGTACCACAGCGCCAAACGTTTCTTTACTCCCGTATCCGCCACCCGGTACAAGACCGGATAGATCATGAACGCGACACCTGCGACGGCGACTGCCATCACCAACGTGAGCAGCGCCACCGCGATCAGCTGACCCTCGCGCGCCTCGGCATTGACGAGGATCCCATCGCCCTCCAGCAGGACGCTCCACGGCGCCAGAGCTGCCACCGGGAAGACGGTCGCAACGATATAGAGGACCCCGACCCAGATCGCCGATTTCCTGTCTGAACTCATCTCTCTCCCTGACCAATCTGTTGACGAACTCCAGGTGCACGCGGCAGGACGTGACCCGCCACTCACCGTCGCCAGGCGAATCCCCTCGAAGCGGTCATCACCTCCGCTGCGCTGTCGGGGAGCACGATTCCCGGTCGCTCGACGGTCATGCCTTGAGTCTGTCCCGGGTTGCCGCCATGCCCCGGGGCCGAACGTCCCCCCGGCCTCACGGCACGGCGGCGGCCAGCAGGTCGACGACGGCGGTGTCCGTCGTCTGGCCGAAGTCGTCATAGGACTCCCCGACGCTGAAGAATGGGGACGGTGTCGACAGGCATACGACGTCATCTGCCGCCTGCGCCAGCCTGGCGGCGCTTGCCCGCGACGCCACGGGGACGGCGACCACGACGGCCGCCGGGGCGTGGGCACGAACCGCGGTCACCGCTGCTCGCATGCTCGCCCCGGTGGCCAGGCCGTCGTCGACCAGCAAGACGGTCCGGCCCCGAAGTTCGGCCGGCGCGCGCGAGCCCCGGTAGCGCCGCTCCCGCTTTGCCAGCTCGCGCCGCGCAGCGGTGATGCTCGCCGAGACGACGTCCTGCTCGATATCGAGGTCGGCGAGCACCTCGTCGTTGAGCACGGTGACACCCCCGGATGCGACCGCGCCCATGGCCAGTTCCGGATGACCGGGGGCACGTAATTTGCGCACCACGAACACATCCAGTGGCGCGTGCAGCCCGCGCGCGACCTCGTAGGCCACAGGCACCCCCCCACGGGGCAGGCCGAGGACGGTCGTGTCGTCGCGATCTCGATACTGCTGCAGCGCCGCGGCGAGCCGGCTGCCGGCGTCGCGGCGGTCACGGAACGGATGTCTGCTCATGCGTCTGCCTCACGTCGGCGATGGCCAGTAGTCGCGGGACCGCGAGCACGGCCCCTCCCAACGAGTAGGGCGTGACCACCACCCCGACGATGAGCAGCGTGACCAGCTGCAACACCTTGCTCGTGGCAGGCAGCGCCGTGTGCCCGGCGAGGCAGGTGGCCGCGGACAACATGAGAGCGGCCGCCGACAGCATGCCGATGGCGAACACCGGCCCGCTGGGAAGCCGGGGTGCGAACCAGCTCAAGCCGTCGCGACGGTGCGCCGGCCGGGCACGGTCCACCGTCGCTCGTCAGTCGGCACGTCGTGGGCAGCGCGAGGACGGCCAGCGCGCCACTGATCCAGCGACTCCGAGTCGGTGCCGGTGCCCCGACGAGGGTGGTCATACCAGCGGTCTACCGTCGGTCACGGCGACGGTCCAGGGCCCAAGGTCCTGCGGCCGCATCAGCCGATGTCGCGACGGCGGAGCAACAGCAGGCCGAGCAGCGTCAGTAGCGCGCCAACAGCCAACAGCCCGGCCAATGGTGGCCAGGCCCACTCCTCGGCCGGCAGCTCCGGGGTGTGATGGAAGGGGCTGGCGAGCGCGAACCAGTCCGGCAACTGCAGGGAACGCGCGAAGAACGCGGACAGCCCGACATAGCCGAGGGCCACCCACGCCAGCGCCTTCACCCGGCGGCTCCACCCCAGGCCGAGCGTGGCAGCCCCGGCCATGACCAGCAGAGCGGGGGCGTAGGCCAGCGACGACGCCGTCAGCGGGGCAATCCGGCTCAGGCTGCCCCCGGTCAGGGCATAGGAGGTGCCTATGGCCAGACCGCTGGCGGCCAGCATGACCACGCCGCCGGCCACCGCGACCAGGACGTGCCCGCCCAGCCACGCGCTACGGCTGGTCGCGGTGGCGAGGACGAGTTCAGCGCGGCCGGCGCCCTCCTCGGCGCCGGCCCGCAGGACAGCCGACACGACGTAGATCGCGCACAGTAGCGCCGTGATGGTGACGCAGACGGCCAGGTAGCCGTCGACGATGCCAGCCGCTCCGCCGGGCAGCATCTCGGCGATCTGCGGGTTCTGCTCGGTGAAGGTCTCGACGCTGTTCGTGATCGATGCGTAGGCGAATCCCGCCACCACCACACCGACCGACCATCCGATGAAGGTCGAGCGCAGTACTCGCCAGGCCAGCCCCACTGGTGAACCGAGGGCAGCGGACGCGCAGGGCGCCCCGGCCCGGCCGGCGACCAGTCCGGCCCCGAAGTCTCGAGCGTCCAGCAATCGGGCGGCTGCCCAGCCGCACGCGCCGACCGCGACCAGCGGCAGCAGCAGGGGCCACCCCTGCTCGCGTGTGAAGGGGTGGGTGCCCTGGGCCCACCCGATCGGCGACAGCCAGGACAGGCCGTCGCCATTGACGTCACCGACTGCCCGCACGAGGTACGACACCGCGAGCACGCCACCGGCGAGGCCCAGTGCACCGCGCCCGCTGCTGAGCACTTGCGCGGCGACCAGCGACACCCCCGTGAACGACAAGCCCGCCCCGGCCACGGCACACGCCAGCAACAACGAACCGCTGAGCGCCAGCCCGGTGGCGAGTGCGGCCGCCAGGACCCCGAGGGCGATGGCACCGCAGCACACCGCCGCGGTCAACGCAGTGGCGAGCATGGGGGCGTGCCGGCCGACGTGGCCCGCGCGGATGAGTTCAGCGCGGCCTGACTCCTCCTCGCTCCTGGTGTGGCGCACCACCAGGAAGAGGACCATCAGCGCGGTCAGCAGGCACAACCAGCCGAGGAGTTCGAACGCGATACCACCGGCCACGGTGTCCAGCCCCACCGGCGGCCCGGACATGGCGATGATCGCGGCGGTGTTGCCGCTGGTGGCTGCGTAGACCGCCAGATCCCCGGGATCGCTGTAGGTGTTCTGGCTCTGCACGGACTGGATGGCCGTCAGCGCAGCACCGCCGAGCGACCACACGACGATCCGGAACCGCTCGCGCCGAAGCATGAAGCGGGTGAGCGTCACAGTGCCGACCACCGTGCTGGTTGGTCTCGTGCTGCTTGGTCTCGTGCTGGTCGGTCTCGTGCCGGCGAGGCTCGCACTGGTCGTGGTCGTGCTCGTCATGACGGCGCACCCGCGGCCACCGACGGCTCGTGCGGCGTCACCCCGTACTCGCGCAGGAACAGTTCCTCCAGGGTCGGGGGCCGGCTGACAAGGCTACGCAGCCCCAGGCCGGCCAGGTAGGACACGACGTCGCCGAGGCGGTCGGTGTCGACATGGGCGCTGACCCGCTCACCGTCGAGGGCAATGGCATGAACCCCCGGCATCGCGGCCAGCCCGGTGGCGGGATCAGCGGTGACGGCGATCACAGACGTCCGGGTCAGTCGGCGCAGTTCGGTGAGGGTGCCCGACTCGACGGTTCGGCCGAGCCGGATGAGGCTGACCCGATCGCACAGCGCCTCGACCTCGGCGAGGATGTGGCTTGACAGCAGCACCGTGCGACCTGCCTGTCGCAACTCCTGGATGCACTCCTGGAACTCCGCGGCCATGAGCGGATCCAGCCCCGACGTCGGCTCGTCGAGCAGTAGCAGTTCGGCGTCCGATGCCAGCGCCGCCACCAGGGCCACCTTCTGCCGGTTGCCCTTCGAATAGGCGCGGGTCTTCTTGCGCGGGTCCAGATCGAATCGTTCCAGCAGCGCTGCGCGTCGCCGCGGATCGAGGCCGCCCCGCAAGGCCCCGATCACATCGATGGCCTCACCCCCGGTCAGGCCCGGCCACAGGGTGACATCCCCGGGCACATACGCGAGCCGCCGATGCAGCGCCACGGCGTCGCGCCACGGGTCGCCACCGAACAGCATCGCGCTGCCGCCATCGGCGCGCAGCAGTCCCAGCAGGACCCGGATCGTCGTCGACTTTCCCGAGCCGTTGGGGCCGAGGAAGCCGTGCACCTCACCGGTTCGCACCCTGAGGTCGAGCCCGTCCAACGCCCGTGTCCTGCCGAAGGACTTGCGCAGGCCACTAGCCACTATGGGGTCACCGGTGGTAACCACTGCGCACCTCCCTCGCCTGCTGTGCTGTGGATCGTCAGCCTCGCGGGCAGCTTGCTTGTCGTCTCGTGCCGACGTCGCGCCGTCCTGGGCGGACCACTTCTGCTCGTGGGGACATATTCACGACCCGACTGTCACGGGGATCTCGACGATGTTGACGGGACTGCCGTCCTTCGGGGAGTTCACGAACACGATCACCGATCCCAGGCCGGGACGGGGGACCTCGAATCTGGCCGTGACGTCGAAGGTCCCGCGAGTGCCGGTTCCTGACGTGGCCATCGCGACCTCGTCGTAGACGATAAGGCCCTCCCCGTCTGTGATGTTGATGCGGAAGACCGCTTCGAACGTGTTGGCCGTGCCCGATATCCGCAGCGGGCTGGACACGCGCTGGAACGGCAGCGGCGATTCCACGAGGATCGCCGGCGACTGCCCCTCCCAATCGTCGCGGGTCTGGGGATCACCGATCAACAGCCCCTCGCCCCCCAAGGTTGTCAGGGGAGCTCCGTCGGTTTCGAACAGCACACTCGAGACGGTGGGAAACTGGGTCAGGGTGAACACCACCTGCGCTACCCGGCCCATCATCGACGCCGAGCCGCCACCGGAGGTGAACTCGGCGCTGAGATCGACGGTCGCCACACGGTCGACGATCCGGACGCCCAGCAACCGGGTGCCCGCGGGGATCGTCGTGGTGAACCCCAGATCGCGCTCGGCGGGCCCAGGCCCCTGTAGCAGCGCAATCATGGCGCCCGCCGCGACCCCTGAACCGCTGACGCTGACGGCGACGGGTCCCACCTTCTCCTCCCGCAGGAAGTAGGCCCGGACAGCGCGTGTGCCACCGGCGTCCTTCGTCGAGGAGGCACTGGTCGCGCTGGTCCTGCGCGACGCCGACGATGTGCTCTGAACTGAGGTGGTCGTCGCTTCATCGGTGGTCGAACCGGACGTCGCCGTGGCTGACGTCACCGACACGGCCGACGAGCTGGCGTCGGTCGAGTCGTTCCCCGTCCCATCGTCACCGCCGCAGGCAGCAACACCGAGCATCAACCCGACGGCGAGCGCTACGCAGCGATGCCGTCGTGATGACGTCCGGCGCTTGGACGGCGACGCGATCCTCTTGGTGGCCATCTCGACCTCCTCAACTCGGCGACGGGGCTACCTCATTGCTACGCCGCTTGGGCCCGTGCGACCCGGGACGTATGTCCTCGCGCACCATTGGGGGACCGATAGAAGGATGGGACCCGACGGTGATCGGTGGTGTAGAGATCACCGTGCCCTCGCATTGGGACGTCGACGTCGACGTCGCGCGGTCGGTCGTCCTGGGCAGCGTGAAGACCGACATCACGTCGAGCGAGGAAGACAAGGACAAACCTGGACGGCTGCGGATTCGCACATGTGTCGCCATGGGCGGCGTCTCGATCACCGCTGCCCCTCAGTTTGCTAGCGGGCAGCGATGGCGTCGAACACCTGATAGACGAGGAACGCCGGCCAGACGATCGCCTTGAGGACGGCGAGCAGGTACTCGCCGAAGGAATCGGCCTGTTGCCAGAAGAAGACAAGCGAGCCGATGAGGCCGAGCCCGTACACGGCGTTGCCTCCCGGCGCGGCCTGACCGACGTTGCGGCGGCCCGCCCGGCCGCCGCTGTCGGTCATCGTGAGCCTCCGGCCGGGCCGCAGCTCACGAGGCTCACACCCCGGCCGCCACGGTGGGTGGTGCCGATGCCACGGAGGCTGCCGGCGCGGGGGCCGACGGCGCGGGCAGCTGCGGGGACGGCGACCGGCGCCGCGAGGTCCACGCCCAGACGATGATTGCGCCGAGCCCGAACAACACCACAAGGAAGGTGACGATGACACCGAGCACCGGAATGGCCTGCACCACTGCGTAGGCGGCGACACCAACGAGCAGGGACAGCAGGCGGCCGCCGAAGGTGTCGACGGCAGGCCGCCGCAGCATCAGCCGCCCCGCCGCGAACCCCACCACGATCGGGGCGAGCAACCCGACCGCCAGCACGGTCGTCAGCACCAGGGTGCCCACGACCACCAGGCCGGCGATGACGACGTAGCCCACCAGGCCACCCAGCGTGAGGACGCCGAGCAGCACCGCGAGGAACACCGTCAGCGCCACGACGGCGACGAGCGCCACGGCCAGCACCGGTAGCACCAGCGCCCCCCAACCCAGGCTGACCCACGGCCGTTGCCGCAGCGTCCGCTCCGTGCCGGTGAGTGTCCGAGGTAGCAGCAAGGCGACCAGCAGGCCGACCAACATCAAGGTGATGAAGGTCCGGACGGCGTCGACCAGGCGGCTGAACACCTGCGACGCCACGTCGTCGCGGGCAGCCGGTGCCACCTGGTTGAACGTGACGTCCCCCTCGATCGCGGCGCCGCTGTCGATGGCCCCCGCCTGTGAGGCGTCGTACGTCAGGTCGCCACCGATGCCGGCGGCGCCGGTGACGCGCAGCCCGGGTTCGATCGGCTCGACCCCTGACGTCGACGGCGACCACCGGTTGGGCGCGGTGTCTCCGGGGCTGCCCACCACCGCCCGCACGTCGCCGCCGACCCGACCGTCGAGCACGAGCGCGGCGGTCGCGGTCTTGACGTCATCGGCGATCTCACCCCGGAGCACCGCCTGATAGCCGATGAAGGCGAGGTCGCCGCCGAGGGCGGTGCCGGCTGTCGTCTCCATGCCGTAGGCCGCGCCGATGAAGTCACCATCGACGCGACCCTCGTCCTCGACCCGCAACGAGGCTGCAGCCCCGCGCACGTCGTCCGCGACGCGACCGCGGATCACGACGGTGTTGGCAGCGACCACCAGATCACCCTCGACGGTCCCCTCGATGACGACGTCGTTGGCCGTGGTCACCAGATCACCCTCGATCGTGCCCCGGACCGTGACGCTGCTGGCGGCGACGTACAGGTCGTCAGTCACCGTCTCGCCCTCGGCGATCACGACGTCGCTACCGGTCCGGGTCTCCAGGGCCCAGCCGGGTGGGGCGGCCCACGTCGCCGTGACTGCGGCAGCCGCGAGCGTGAGTGCGAAGACCGCTGGGACGAGTCTGGCCCGTGGCACGGGCTGCGTGAGGTTCATGGTGTCCTCCTTGACGGCAGCACAGCTGTTGATGGGTCATTCGTATCGCTGTGCCGGTTCGCTCACCAGGGACGTCGGTCCCGGACTCGGCCGCCGGCAGCCACCGTCAGGCGCGGCCGAGCCGGAGCGCCGCGACGGTCCATGACGCGGCCCCCATCGCCACCAGCACGGCCAGCATCGGCAGGTTCCAGCCGCCCGCGAACCATGGGTCCTGCAGCGGCTCAGGTGCGCGAGTCGACGTGGGCGCCAGCCCGATGGCGGAACCCGGTGTCGGGGGCGGCCGCGCCGTGGGACCGGTCCTCCCGGTACGCCCGCCAGCCCAATGCCGCGAGCAGCAACCCGTAGCCCAGACAGAACGGCTGCAACCAGGAGACGCTTCTGATCACGATCGTCTCGCCCAAGATCCAGCCCACCAGGATGATCCCGGCACCGACGGCCAGCAGCGGCGCCGACCTGCTGCCGCGCCAGCAGGCCACGGCTGCGATGGTCATCGGCAACCCGACCCCGACCAGGAGGGCGAGCCCGGCGAGCGCGGGGTTGTCCAACGGCAACCTGGCGTTGGTGGTGGCGCCGAAGTCCGCCCAGCCGACGATCAGAGCGATGGCACCGCCGTAGGCGGCGACCGCCATGACGGCGATCACGCCCGCCAGCAGGCGATGGCGCACCAGGCGAGTCACCGGAGCTCCTGACCGGGGCGCGAGGCGTCGCCGGCGGCTCGCATCAGCAGGAACAGCGGTACCAGGCCGATCACGGCCAATGCTGCGAAGAGCCAGCTGCCGCCGATCGTGGCCAACGACGACGCCGGGTCCGCCCGGTGCCCGAACCACTGATCGACGGCGACGCTGACACTCTCGATGACCCACATCCCCTGCACCGACGTGATGACGACGAAACCCCAGACCGAGCGACGCCATAGCCATCCCGCAGCGACTGCCATCAGCGGCAACCAGATCGCCAGGTCCTGGATGTAGATGACATTGGTCCTCACGCCGGTGCCGTCGAGAAACCCCGACGGGTCGCCCTGACCGAGGGCGGGCACGACCTGAGCCAACCAGGCCCCGGCGTTCAGCGTCACGACCACCCACACGTAGATCGCGACGCCGCGCGTCAGCGCAGCTGAGCCGACCGCGGTCACGAAGCTTTCGACCCGGACGTCGCGCAGTACTGAGACGACCGCCCACAAGGCGGTCGAGAGCATCGCGACATACAACAGGAAGGCGTCGTTGAACGGAGTCAGGAAGAGCAGCAGCAGCGCGTTGTAGACCAGATAGCCCAGCGCCCCCAGCCAGGTGAGCACCGCGCGCTGGGACCCTCGCACCGTAAGCACCATGGAGATCAGCAGCACCGGGACTGCGAGGACGAGGACGACCAGCGCCGTGCCACGCGCGGAACCGTTCATGACGGCGGGCCCCGTCAGCAGTTCCGGGTCGGTGAACGTCCAACCCGCGGCGACCGCGGAGCAGAGCGCGGCGGCCCCGGACAGGCCGATGCCGAGCCCCGAAGGGCCCTCGCGTGCTGCCGGCGGGACGTGCCCAGGCGCGCGGGTGTTCGTCAGCGTCGTCATGAGGATGTGCTCTTGTCGGCACGCGGGCCCGGACCATGGCCGGCGCTGGATGCCACGGCCACCGGGCACGGCGCCCGCTGCGCCAGATCCGCGAGCTCCGGCCGCAGGGTCAGTCGCGGTGCGTGCCGCTGCCGCGGCTCTCCTACGACCAGCAGGTCGGACGCCTGGCACAGCTTCAGCAGCTGCGCCGCGACTCGGCCCACGTCCACCCGGAGTTGCACTCTGCTCGAACACAGCGTGGCAATGGCACGAGCCCGCGCCCGCTCGAGGACATCGAGGGCCGCTGCCCAGTCGGCGTCCAACGTGGTGGACAGCTGGACCGGAACGTCGATCACCGTCACGACGAGCAGTGGCACCGCACGCACCCTCGCCGCGGCGATGGCGACATCCAGTGCCGCCTCGCTGGTCACCGATCCGTCGTATCCGACGACCACCCTGGTCACGGTCTCGTGGTTGGCAGTCATCGCGCACCTCCCAGGCTCCCGAAGCCGGTACAGCCGACCACATGGCCGTGATCTGACGCTAGACGCCAGGTCCGCGGCCTCCCCGGGACCTTGGGCCTACCCCTGTCAACGGGCGCGGGCGCGCGGTAATGTGAACTCAGCCTTCTAGGACCATGATTGCGAGGCGACCGTCCGTGTCGACCACCGATCGAGGAATGCGAGTTCGCGCCGTCGCGAACGGTGAAGTGACAGCAGCCTCATGTCCGGCCGACAGTGACCTGTCGGAGCCGGTATTCGCAGACGTCGCGCGGTTGGAACTGGACGATCTCCTGGAACAGTTGGTGGGTCGCGCCCAGGAGGTATTGACGACCCGAGATCGATTGCGGGGCCTGCTGCAAGCCACTCGGTCGGTCGCGGCGGCGCGGGCGCTTCCCGTGGTGCTGCGCCAGATCGCCGAGTCGGCTCGCGAACTGCTGGACGCCCGGTACGCGGCCCTGGGCGTGGTCGGCTGTGACGGCGGGCTCACCGAGTTCATTCACGTCGGGATGGAAGCCACGACGGTGGCGGAGATCGGCGAACTGCCTCGCGGGCGGGGAATCCTGGGCCGGCTCATCGCCGATCCTCAGCCGCTGCGGATCGAGTCGATCTCCGAGCATGCCGCCTCGTATGGATTTCCACCCCACCATCCGCCGATGCGCTCGTTTCTCGGAGTCCCGATCCGGATCCGTGGGGAGGTCTACGGGAATCTCTACGTCACGGACAAGACCACCGCGGCGCGATTCAGCGATGACGACGAGGAGCTCGCGACCGCACTGGCCTCGACGGCTGCCGTCGCGATCGAGAACGCCCGGCTGTTCGAGGAGGTGTCGCGCCGCCAGCGCTGGCAAGAGGCGACCGCGAGCGTCGCCACGACGCTGCTGCAGGAGTCGGATGTCGACCCACTGGCCGCCGTGATGACGCAGGGTCGGGTCCTGGTCGCCGCCGACGAGGTCATCGTGACTCGGCCCACGACGGCGGACCCCGACCTGGTCGAGTCCCTGATGAGGGACGAGGCCGGCCGCGGGCATCGCGTGGCAGCGCTCCTGCCGATGGCCGGATCGGTGGTCGAGCGTGTGGCGGTAGGGGGAAGCGTCACCACGGCGGAGGAGTCGGTGTGCCGTTCGGTGGCGGCGGGTACGGCGCTGGCTGACGACGTCGGGTCGATCATCTCGGTGCCCCTGGGGCCGGCCGAAGACGGTGCCGTGCTGACCGTGCTGCGCCGCACCGGCCAGGGCTGCTACTCCCCTGACGACACTGCGATGCTCTCGCACTTCGCCGAGCAGGCCACGGTGTGCCTGGAGCTGGCGCGAGCCCGCGCGGACACCGAGCGCTTGCGGGTGCTGGAGGAGCGCGACCGCATCGCCCGGGACATGCACGATCACGTGATCGGACGGCTCGTCGGCGCCGGGTTGCAGGTGCAGGCCCTGAACCGCTGGATCACCGACACCGGGGGCAGGCGCACGCTCGCGTCGCATGCCGACCAGCTGGACGCCGCAATCCGGGACATCCGCACGACCATCTACGCCCTCGACGGCGACCCCCGACAGACCTGGAGCCTGCCGGCCCGGGTGCAACAGGTGATCTCCGAGGCCGTTCGACACCTCGGGTTGACCCTCGAGGTCAGCATCGACAGCGACCTCGATCTGGGCGACGACGACCGAACCGTGGACGACCTGCTGGCGGTGCTCCGCGAATCCCTCGCCAACATCGCCAAGCACGCCGACGCTCGGCGGGTTCAGATCATCCTGACCGGCGGGACGAGCGTCGAGCTGACCGTCACCGACGACGGGCGCGGCCGTCCGGCTGCCCCTGATCGCAGCGGCTCCGGCCACGGCCTGATGAACATGGCCGCACGTGCGGCCGCTCGCGGCGGCAGCTTCTCGATCACGGACAACCCGACCGGCGGGACGATCATTCACTGGGGCGTGCCCCTGTCCGGGCGCTGAGACATCGCGTCGCGTCGCCGACGAACGCCGCGGGCGGCAGAGTCCGAACCAGCGCGGCGTCCTGCCGGGCAGTGGTCTGCCCATCGAGGAACGCCAGCACCGCAGGCAACGGGTTTCGGGCGAAGAGCGCGGCGAACGCGGGCTCGATCTGGTCGGGCTGGTGCATCGCGACATCCAGCAGCAAGCGGTCCAGCAGGCGCCGCCGGGCCGCACCGCGACCGTTGATACCACCGAGCGGATGGCCGTTGTCCAGCATCGAACGACGAATGTGGGCGCTGTCGGCCAGGACATTGTCGACGCGAAGCCCGTCGACGGCCGCAGCAGCCCGCCGCGTCTGCCGATGGCCAGGACGCGGCCCTGCGCCCGGCGCGCGGGCTACGGCCGCAACGGGATCTCCGCCGACTCGTGCCGGGTGACGGTCGCGGCCGCGCCACCCAGGATCAGCGCCAGGTACGGGTCCCCCGACTGGTCGACGTCGACGCCACACCGCGAGGGGCAGATGGTCACCACATCGACCAGGGCCCGCCGGGCGGATCGGCAGGACGTACCCGAACCGGACGGCGCCTGGCGATCGGGCGCCCGTCGCGGACGTCGGTCGCCACCGCCTCGACGCTGCCGCGCATCCGCTCCACGTGATGCCCACCGTCGATGGCCCTGGCCAAGGCCAGCGCCGCCAGCGCCGCCAGCGCCGCACCCTCGATCAGGTGGTAGCTGTACGGGCCGGTATCGCGCCTGACGTCCGGCCCCGGGCGTGGATCTGCAGCCGTGACCAGGTGCGCCGCAGGCAGTCATCCACCTCGGTGTGGTCGGCGGACCAGAACGCCCACGTCCGGTCGGCGACCGGCCACCGGTCGTCGTCGACGACGAGCAACCGCCGGCACGGCCCGCACGGGCCCGCCAACTGCGCGGCAAGACACAGTCCGGCCGCTCCCCCGCCACAGATGATCGCGTCCCAGGGCTGGGGCTGCGGTGTTCGTTCGACCCTCATGCGGCCCGCCGCGATCCGTGCTCGGCTTCATGCGCGGCGGCGCGCAGCCGGTACCGCCGGAGCTCGTCGATCCCCCAGACCACGACCGGGAACGGCAGCACCAGGGCGACCTGCCAGAGAGGTAAGGCGGCCGTGCCGAAAACGGCCTGCAGCGGCGGCGCATACACGATCGCGAGCGAGAGCAGCACCTCGGCAAGGATCGCCCAGCTCAGCAGAGGATTGCTGAACAGCCCGATGCCGCGCAGCGAGGCGTGCTCGGTGCGGGCGGCAGTCGCCGTCCCGACCTGGCAGGCGACGATGCCCAGCCACGCCACTATGGTGGCCTGCAGGTAGGTCTGGTGCAGTGCTGTTCCCGGGCCGCTCGCTGCGTACGGCTGCCACCCACCCACCAGCAGGACCGTGAAGAACCCGGCCATCACCAGGACGGCGGACGGCACGCCGACCACGCCCCAGGCGCGCCACAGCAGCCCATAGCTCACCACCGACTCCTCTCGCCGGCGAGGCGGGCGCGTCATGAGGCCCGGCTCGGCCGGCTCGCGGCCCAGGGCCAGCGCCGGCAGCGTGTCGGTGACCAGGTCGATGGCCAGCACTTGCAGCACCGTCAACGGCAGCGGGATCGCACCGCCGGACAGCGCGAACGCCAGGAAAGGGATCACCTCGGGGACGGTGTGGGAGAAGATGTAGAAGATGAACTTCCGGACGTTGTCGTAGACGCGGCGGCCCTCCGCGACCGCATCGACGATGGTGGCGAAGTCGTCGTCGGTGAGCACCATGGTCGCGGCCTGCCGGGCTACCTCCGTGCCGGAGCGGCCCATCGCCACGCCGATGTCGGCCCTGCGCAACGCCGGGGCGTCGTTGACGCCGTCGCCGGTCATCGCGACGACCTCGCCGTGGGCGCGCAGCGAGTCCGCGATCCGCAGCTTGGCCTCCGGTGAGCTGCGTGCGAACACGATCTCCGGACCCGACTGCAGCAGCGCGTCGAGGTCGCGATCGCTCATCCGGTCCAGATGATCCCCGGGCACGGTGACCGAGCGGTGACCGCTGCCGATCCCGACCTCGCGGGCGATCTCCGCGGCCGTGACCGGGTTGTCCCCCGTCACCACGTGGATCTTGATGCCCGCCAGATGCGCGTCAGCGATGGCGCGGGCCACCTCCGGCCGGGGCGGGTCGAGCAGCGCGACCAGGCCGAGCAGGGTCAGGTCGCTCTCCACTCGTCCCCGCTCCACCTCGGCCGCCCCCTTGTCGACCGCCCACTCGCGCTCGGCCACCGCGAGGACGCGCAGGCCACGAGCGGCGAACCCGTCCATCACCTGCGCCACCGCCAGCCGGGAAGCCTCGTCCAGGGCCACGGGCGCACCTCCCGGGACTGCCAGTCGGGTGGACCGGGCCAGCACCGCCTCGGGTGCTCCCTTCGTCACCACCGGCATGGCGGACGGCGTGGCGCCGGCGTCACTGGCCTCGATGGTCGTCATCAACCGCAATCGGGGATCGAACCGGAAGGTCGTCACCCGGCGCGCGACCCGCCCGGCCACATCGGGGCCCGCCCCGAGTCCCTCCGCCAGCTGCACCAGAGCGATCTCCGTAGGGTCTCCGGCGTAGCCCGTCTCGGTACGCTGGACCGCGGTGCACGCCGCCGCCGCTGTCACCAACCGTCGGGTTGACTGCTGCCCTGGCGATCCCTGCGGCGGGCCCGGTCGCAGGACGGCGACTCCGTCTGCGGTCCACATCGCTTCGACCTGCATCTCGTTACGGGTCAGCGTGCCGGTCTTGTCCGTGCAGATGACCGTCGTCGACCCCAGGGTCTCCACGGCGGAAAGCCGTCGGACCACGGCACCTCGGGCGGCGAGCACACTGACGCCCGCCGCGAGGGCGAGGGTGATGGTCGGCAGCAGGCCCTCGGGCACGTTCGCCACCAGCAGGCCCACAGCGAAACTGACCGCGTCGGAGGCCGTGAGACCGGCGAGCAGCCCGAGCGGCACGAATGCGGCAGCGGCCAGTAGCGAGACCACGCCGATCAAGCGGGTGACCCGCGCGACCTGGGCCTCCAGCGGGCTCCGGCTCGGGGATGGGACTTGCGACAGGGCAGCGATACGACCGATCTCAGTCCGCATGCCGGTGGCCGTGACCACCGTCCATGCCCGCCCGCTGACGCACGCGCTACCGCTGAAGACCATGTCGGGGGCCTGCAGCAGGGGCAGTGACGGATCGTCGTCGAATTCGGAGCTGCGCACGACCGGGAGGGATTCCCCGGTGAGGGTGGACACGTCCACCTCGACGGTGCCGTCCAGCAACCGGGCGTCGGCGCTGACGCGGTCACCCTCTTCCAGCAGGACCACGTCACCGGGCACGAGGTCGGCAGCGTCGACACCGCGGGTCCGGCCCTCCCGCCGGACGACAGCCTGCAGGGGCAGGTAGGACGTCAGAGCCGCGACCGCCGCCTCGGCATGACGCTCCTGGGCGAAGGCGAAACCGGCGTTGAGCACGACGACTGCGACGATGGCGATGGCCAACGGCGGGTTGCCGTTGACCAGGGCGAGCACCGCGGCGGCCGTGAGCAGCAGCGCCAGGGGTTGCGTGAACTGGCGGGCGAGCTGACCGAGCCAGCGCCGGCCGCCCCGCTCGGACAGCTTGTTGGGCCCGTGAACCGTGAGGCGGCGGTCCGCTTCGCGCTGTGACAGCCCATCCCTCGTCGTGCCGAGGTCGCGCAGCAGCCTGGTCACATTGGCCCGGGGATCGCCCTTGACAGCAGTGGGGCCCGGTCCGTCCGAGGACGGAACCGGGCCTGTGCCGGTCGCAACCGTCACTTGAGGAAGGAGTACCGCTTGACGATCGGCAGCCGTCCCCACATTCCACCGAAGCCGACGTAGCGGCCCGCGGCGAGGATCGGCAGCAGGATGAGGACCATTGCGTAGATCAGGTGGTCATCCATGAAGGGGTTGTTCTCGGGGGGCAGTGCGGCACTCCACATCATCAGCAGGAGCAGCGAACCGGTGACCGCCGCGATGCGCAGACCGACGCCCAGGATCAGGGCGAGACCGATACCCAGCAGGCCGATCTGGAACACCCAGTCGACCCACGCCTGGCCGGCGAGAGAGTTGTAGAAGTCGGCCATCGGGCCCGCTGGAGCGTTCTCCAGGAAGCCGCTGGTGGGCGAACCGCCGTTGATCCAGGCGCCCTCCGACGGTGTTGCGAATCCCCAGCCGAAGGTCTTGTCGAGGAAAGCCCACAGGAACACCCAGCCGAGGCTGAACCTCAGGGCTGCCAGCAGGTACTTTCCGGCAATCGGAAGCCGCAGGCCGTGGTCTTCGGTCCGGTCGGGCCTGGGCTCTGAAAGGTGCGTGTCATCGTGGCGGGGACCGGTCCCCCGCCGCCTGCTGTCGGTCACGCTCATGGCGACCCTCCCTAGGATCTGCCTCCGGAGGAGTTCCGAAGGTCGATTCCATTCAATGGCGGCACCGCACGCGCGAACAGGACCGTAGGTCCCGGGTCCACATGCCGACGGCGCGCCGAGGATCATCAATCCTCGTGACGGCCAGGAACGCCGATGGCACTGACCGGGAAGGACGGCGTATGACCCGCACGCCGACCGGTCACCTCGGCCACCTTGAGCCGCAGCACGAGGTCACGCTCCCCCACGGCCCACGGCGCGAGTCGTGCCCTGACCCGTTCGGCCCGGTCGGGATCGAGCTCCCGGCGAAGCCAGCCGTGGGCGATCACCGACCAACCGGAGCGGCCGGGCGGGAAGGCACTGTCGACCTCGAACACCGCGGCCGGCTGCCGGTCGTTCGCGGTGAGTCGCGCCAGCGCCGACCGCTGACTGGTGCGGAAGACGACATCGTCGCTGTCGCAGGCATGGTTCAGGACGACGATGAGGGGCGCGTCGCCGTCGCAGACGGCCAGGCGACCCACACCCACGGCCGCCAACAGCTGCCGGCACCCCAGCTCGTCGATGTGTTCGGGTGGGAATCCGACGTGGTCACCGTTGGCGCTCATGCCGACAGACTGCCTGCGCTACCGACCCGGTCGACAGGGTCGAACGTCCTGGCGGCCGATCACGCGGGGCAGCTACCAGGTCGGCCGGATCGGGGGAAGGGCGCCGCCATGGCGGGCCAGCAGCACGGCCGTGAGGTCGGTGCGCAACCGCTCCACCGAGTCACGGCCGATCACGGCGGCCCACTGCGCCTCCAGGTCGGCATAGATCCGCTCGGCACGCTCGAGGAAGGCGCAGCCATCGGGGGTGATCCCCACGGGCCGCGAGCGCGCGTCGGCACTCGCCGTGCGCCGGACGAGGTAGCCGGCCTCGACCATCCCGTCGACTAGTTTCGACGCCGCCTGCTTGGTGATGCCGAGCAGGGCTGCCACGTCGGTGACCGTGATCGGCGACGCCCGGGCCGTGACCAGCACGAACCCGTATGCCGGTCGCGCATCCGGCACACCCTCAGCAGCAAGCTGGGCGTGCAGCCCGTCGATGATGTCGCGGAAACCCATGGCCATGAGCCTGGCAAGCGGGACCGACGCGAGGTCACCGTCCGGTGCTGTCACAGCGCCCACGGCGGGGTGAAGGGCTCACCGCCGGGGAGCAGCGCCTGACCGCCCACGGGCAGCACGCACAGCGCAAGCAGCGGATCCTCCCCCACGGATCCCAGCTCGAAAGCCACCCCGGAGGGGACAACGATCGCGTCGCCGACTCCCGCCTGCTGTTGCTCGGTACCGAATCGGACGGCCGCCCTGCCGGCCAGGACGACGAACACCTCCTCGCGGGTGAGCGAGTGGGGCGCCGACACGGTGCCAGGGGCTATCTCCACCTTCCAGACGCTGGTGTCTGTGGACCCGCGGCTGGGCCCGGCGAGCGCCGTGAAACGGGTGCCGGGTAGCTCGTGAGTGGGATCGCATGGCGCGGCGAGGACGGGCATCGGAGCCTCCTGATGTTCAACTAGATTGACGAGTTCAGGGTGCCCGGCCTCCGCACAAAAGTCAACTCTATTGACCAATCGGGTCTTCAGGCGTCAGCGGCAGCCGCCAGCGCGGCGATGACGAGTCCCACCCGCGGCGGTGGCAGCGCGCGGCCGCTGCTCGCCTCTGCCAGGTAGAGCACGTCCACCGCCTGCCCTGCGTGGGTCGCGACATGGGCCGAGCGGATGTCCACACCGGCCTGCGCCATCGCGACACCCAGGGACCGCAGCAGGCCCGGACGGTCCGGCGCACGGACCTCGATGACCGTGGCCAGGTCGCTGGCGCCGGGCACCAGCATCACCCGGGCGGCACCGATCGCCCGGGCGGTCGGCCGGTAGGCGGCGTCACGTGAGGCCAGCCGGGCCAGCAACCCGTGGTCCCCAGCAGCGACCCGGTCCAGGTCGCGATGCAGGGTGACGGCATCCGCCGGTTCCCCCGACGGACTCTCCACCCACCAGGTGTCGACGGCCACGTCGTCCACCGTGCGGATCAGCGCCGAGTGGACCACCAGTCGATGCCCGGCCAGCAGTCCGGCGATGTCGGCGAACAGGCCGACGCGGTCCGCGGCGACGACGGTCACCACGTGCAGGCCGTCCAGGGCACCCGTCGACAGTTCGGTCTCACCGCTGGCCCGCACCCTGACCACCGCTGACTCCTCCAGCGATGTCAGCGGCGTCGGTCCCGGCGGCTCGGCGCCGCGCAGCACGGCGCGGGCCCGGGACACCATGTCATCGACCAGGCGGGCCTTCCACGGGCTCCAGGCGGCCGGGCCCGTGGCCAGCGCGTCCGCCTCGGTGAGGACTCGCAGCAGGGTCAGCACGTCGTCGCGGCCGCCAACCGCGGCGACCAGGGCGTCGACGGTCTGGGTGTCGTCAGGGTCGCGGCGGGTGGCCAGCTCGATCAACGTGAGGTGCTCGCGCACCAGTCGCGACACGATCTCGGCGTCCTCATAAGCCATGCCGAGGCGCCGGGCCGCCCGCAGCGCCATCGGAGCACCGACGCTGGAGTGATCGACCGCGCCCGGCAGCTTGCCGATGTCGTGCAGCAGGCAGGCCATCAGCAGCACGTCGGGGCGGGCCACCTCGCGCAGGAACGGCTGCGCCTCGACGCAGGTCTGGATGAGGTGCCGGTCGACCCGGAAGGTGTGCACCGGGTTGCGCTGCGGCCGGTTGCGCACCGCCGCCCACTCCGGGATCCAGGTCGTGATGAGCCCTGCGATATCGAGGGCGTCCCACACCGCGACCAGCGCCGGCCCGCCGGACAGGGTCTCCAGCAGGGCATCGCGCGCGGCACCCGGCCATGGTTCGGGCAGCCGCACCGGCGCGTCCGCCAGGTTGGCGACCGTGACCGGCGACAGCGGCAGTCCCGTTCGCACCGCCGTGGCAGCGGCGCGTACCGGCAGGACCGGGTCGTCGATCGACCGGGCCGTGCTGCCCAGCACGATCTCGCCGTCGTGCTCGACCATGCCGTGACCGAGCGGGCGCAGCGCCGGGCGCCGCTGCAACGATTGGATGCGGCGCCTGGGCAGCGACTGCTTGGCCCGCCGGATCGTGGTGTCGACGGCATGAGCGATCGTGCGGCCGGCTTCGGCTACCCGGGCGAGCAGCTCATCGGCGTCACCGTCGCCCACCGCCGAGGCGACCGGGTCCTGCTCGGCCAGGCCCAACCGGTTGCCCGGACGCCCGGTGACGATGTGCACCGCGTCGCGGATGTCGAGCAGCGCGGCG
>CAZEYA010000013.1:0-3506 GCA_964516515.1 uncultured Kineosporiaceae bacterium
GCCCGGCGGCAGCAGGAAGCGACGGCGCGGCCCGCCCCTGTGCCGTCTCGGCGGGTGCTGAGCCCTCGATGATCGTCGGATGCTCGGCGGGATAGGGCGGCAGCAACTCCTCGATCCTCGCCATCGGAAGGCCCGCCGCCAGCAGCGAGCCGCGAGCCAATTCGTCATCGCGGTTGGCCGAGAGGTCCCATGCGACAGCCTTGAGCCAGACCAGTGAGTCCGCCGGCGACCAGGGCTCGATCCGGTCGAGCGGCAACTGCAGCCCGAGAATGCTGTACGACACCGATATCTGCGCCGGCGAACGCCCGTCGAGGTAGTCGTTGACGCCGTCGGCATAGGCCCGCAGCACATCGCGCGATCGCGGCGTCAACGTCAGCAGTTCGCGCTCGGCGACCCGCCGCCAGCCGAGCGTGCGCACCACTTGGTCGGCGCGCAGCGCCTCGGAACTCTCGCCCACCAGCTCCGAGAGCCGGCCGGAGGCGATGTGACGGCGCAGGTCCATCTCGAAGAAGCGGTCTTGGGCCGCGACGTACCCCTGCGCCCGGAAGAGGTCAGCCGAGGTGTCGGCGTAGATCTGCGGTATGCCGCGGGCGTCCCGCCAGACGTCCACGTCAGCGGACAGCGAGGTCAGCGTGATCTCGCCCTCGCGCTGCGGCAGCGGCCGGCGGACCGTCAGCACGGCGGCCGCGGTGGCTACCACCAGCGCACCGACCACTGCCACCGCGACGACACCGGCGATGCCGGTCCAGATGCGACGCCGAAGGTGCACGTGCCGCAGCGTAGGACGTTCCTCAGGCACGATCGGACGATGCAGTGGAGCGCCTCCGGCCTGTCCGGCGAAACGGTCATCCTCATCGTCGCCGCCGTCGTCCTGGTGGCAGTCGCCGCGGTCCGGCTGTCCTCACGCACCGGGCTGCCGGTGCTGTTGCTCTACCTCGGGCTGGGCATGCTGCTGGGCGAGGACGGCATCGGGCTGCAGTTCGACGACGCGAGCCTCACCCACGACCTCGGCTACGCGGCCCTCGTGCTCATCCTCGCCGAGGGGGGGCTGACGGCGAGATGGGCGACGATCCGCCCGGTGCTCGCGCCGGCCGCGGTGCTGGCCACCGTGGGCACCCTGGTGTCCCTGCTCGTGGTGGGCGGCGTCGCGTGGCTGCTGTTCGGTCTCGACCCGGTCACCGCGCTGCTGCTCGGCGCCGTGGTCACGAGCACCGACGCTGCTGCCGTCTTCTCGGTGCTGCGCCGGGTGCCCTTACCGCCCCGGTTGGTGGGCCTGCTCGAAGCGGAATCCGGGTTCAACGACGCCCCCGTGGTGATCGCCGTCGTCGCGCTGAGCGCGCAGGCGGCCGGAACGAGCGACGCCGCCTGGTACGCCGTGGCGGCGGATGCCACCCTGCAACTGGCCATCGGGGTGGTCGTCGGGATCGCCATCGCGGCGGGACTGGTGGCGCTGCTGCGACGCGTCGCGGAGCCCAGCTCCGGCCCGTTCCCGTTGGCCATCATTGCCGTGGGTGTCGCCGCCTACAGCGCGGCGAGCCTGCTGCAAGGCAGTGGCTTCATCGCCGTCTACGCGGCCGCCCTCGTGCTGGGCAATTCCGCGCTGCCGCACGGCGCGGCCGTCCGCGGCTTCGCCACCACGCTGGGCGTGGTCGCGCAGATCGGACTGTTCATCATGCTCGGCCTGCTGGCAGATCCCTCGCAGTTGCTGCCCGCGCTGCCCGATGCCCTGGTGCTGACCGCCGTCCTGGTACTGCTGGCACGCCCGCTGTCGGTCGCCGTGTCGGTGAGCTGGTTCCGGATCGGGTGGCGGGAGCAGGCGTTCTTGTCCTGGGCCGGACTGCGAGGGGCGGTGCCCGTCGTGCTGGCGACGATTCCACTGCTCGACGGGCTGTCGGCGGCGGACCGGATCTTCAACGTGACCCTTGCCGTGGTGGTCGTCTCGGTGCTGCTGCAGGGTCCTACCCTGCCGTGGGTCGCGCGGCGGCTGGGGCTGCAGACGCCGGTGGCCTCGACGGACCTGGAGATCGAGGTGGCGCCGCTCGGCCGGCTGGGACTGAACCTCGTGGCCACGAGCATCGAGCCCGGCTCCCGGCTGCATGGCGTGTCGGTGGACGAGTTGCGGTTCCCGGCACCGGCCCAGGTCTCACTGATCATCCGCGGTGGCAGTGCCTTCGTCCCGCACCCCGCTGAGCAGCTCAGACGCGGCGACGACGTGGTGGTGCTGTCCCCGGACAACCTCCGCGAGGCCGTGGACGCCCGGCTGCGTGACGTCAGCCGATGGGGCCGTCTCGCGGGTTGGCTGGACGCGACGTCCACCGGCGATGATCCGCCGGCGGAACGAGACAGCCGATCCGGGCGTTGACGCTTGACGCGTGACGCCCCGAGACACCTCGGGCCACGCGACTGCGGAGGATGCCATGTCCATGGTTGAGGAGCCGACGACCCTCGGTCTCGACGGGCCGATCGACCTCGAGCGCGCGAGCGTGGCCGCTAGGGCATTCCTCGAAGCCCTCGGCGTCGACCTCACGGCCGAGGGGCGGCAGCGGACGCCACAGCGGATGGCGGCTGCCTACGCCGAGCTGTTGACCCCCCGGCAGTTCGAGCCCACCACCTTCGGCAATGACGAGAACTACGACGAGTTGGTCGTGGTGCGCGACGTCACCTTCGTGTCCGTTTGCGAGCATCACCTGTTGCCGTTCATGGGCCGCGCCACCGTCGGCTACCTGCCGGCCGATCGCATCATCGGTCTGAGCAAGCTGGCCCGGGTGGTCGAGTTGTTCTCCCGCCGGCCGCAGGTGCAGGAGCGGCTGACCGGACAGATCGCGACATGGCTGGAGCGCGAGCTCAGGCCGCTCGGTGTCGGAGTCGTGGTGGAGGCCGAGCATTCGTGCATGACGCTTCGCGGCGCGAAGGCGGAGGGCTCGCTGACGACGACATCGGCGATGCGCGGCGCACTGCGCGAGGACCTGCGCACTCGCGCGGAGTTCTTGGCGCTGGCCAACGGGAGGCGCTAGGGGGATTGGCACTCGCACGAGTAGAGTGCCAGACCAGAGCGGCTTCCCGGGTTGCCGGGTCGTCGCGTCGCATCGACCGACCAGCCCCGCGCGGGCACCGTGTACCGGGAGGACCTCGTGCCCACCTACTCCTACGCCTGCACCGAGTGCGGCCACGAGTTCGACATCCAGCAGTCGTTCTCGGACTCCTCACTGAACCAGTGCCCGGTGTGCGAAGGCCGACTGCGGAAGATCTACTCGGCGGTCGGAGTGGTCTTCAAGGGGTCCGGCTTCTACCGCAACGACTCCCGTTCGGCGCCAGGCGGCACCAAGTCGGAGTCCGCGTCGGCCGGTGACGGCGTCAAGGCCGGCGTCGGCGCATCGTCGGAGGGCGGGTCGAAGGGCGAGGCAGCCAGCGGTGCCGGCGACACGAAGGGCACGTCGTCGGCCGGCAAGGACGGCGGGTCCGGCGGGTCCGGCGGCAAGGATGGCGGGTCCGGCGGCGGGTCCGCC